>NZ_JBNXVS010000070.1:0-20331 GCF_050565655.1 Nodosilinea sp. AN01ver1
CCCCTTGCTCTTCAGGGTCGATCTCCGGCAGGTTTGGCTCTGGACGTGGCTGTATCGTCATGCCCCTTATGCTACAAACTTTTGCCCCATTCCCAGTAGGTCAGCTTTGTTGCGGTGACTAATTACGGTTTGGCTAACATTCTAGTGCGAGTCTAGCAAATGAGCTTTTAGGCTTTGCTATTGGCTTTTCTAAGCATCAAAGATAGTCCTTCAGTATACAATCCAGCTTTTTCAGATAAAGATTTCAAGACTTTTAGTGTGTCTTATCTTTAAGAACGCCGCTATAATCCGAATGCCTCTTGACTAATATCTAGAGGCTCAATTCTTTGTGGTTGTGGTTTTCTATTCCGCAATGACAATGAATTGAATCATTCATCAAGCTTCAGCGACTTGCAGGGTACACACCTATGACAAAAGAAAGCGATTTTTTTCTGGTTGGCAATACGCGAGGAAACAATGTAAGTCTGTTTGACTTTTTCTCTGGAGAACTGTTAGGAGATTTTATTTCCGCTGAAAGCGGTTTGCTAGATGATCCCGACACCTTACTTTTTGGCCCTGATGCCAATGGCGATCGCTTAAAGGATTTATATATCACCAGTGGTACAAAGCCTGGAACCTCGTCTGTTCTGCGATTTGATGGAACAACCGGGGATTTCATCGATACCTTTGTCGGCGATGATCCTACCACTGATATTGACGAAACTGGAGGCCTGATTCGCCCCTACGAGCTTGCCTTTGGGCCAGATGGAAACCTATATGTAGCCAGCTTTCTGAGCGATCAAATTCTTCGCTATGACGGCGAAACGGGAGCATTCCTTGATGTATTTGCTGAAGGCAACGGCCTGGCAGGAGGGTTAAACGGTCCTGACGGTTTACTTTTCATCAACGATAGCTTGTACGTCACCACTCAAGGCAGCATTGCAACTGAAGATCCTGAGACTGGGGATATTTTCCCATCATTTAGCGCTGGGCTGCCGAGCCAGCTCCTGCGCTATGACAGCCTGGAAGCTGGTACCACACCCACTGTATTTGCGACACCCGATCCGTCTCCCGATAGCTTTGGCTTTGTGAGTTTACTGGGTCTGGAAGTGGGGCCAGTCGATGGCGACCTTTATGTCAGTGACTTTGCTGGAGATATACTGCGCTTCGATGTCGAAACAGGAGACTTAATCGAGCGCCTGGGGACAAACTTCACAACTGGCGAGCCACCTAGCAACAATTTTATCGGCAACCTGGATTTTTCATCGGAGGGAGATTTGCTGACGGTGGGCTTTGACGTTTCAACCGAAGCAGGTGCTGTCTTGCTATTTAGAGAAGACGGTGGCACCCCAAAATCTACGTTTGACGTACTGGTGCCGATTACGCCCTTACTCAATCGCCCCATTGGCGTCACATTTTTAGACAATACGCCTGAAGTCATTGAATTACCAGCACCAGAACTGGTTGACCTAACCGGGTTTGACGGTGACGTTACGGTGAATGTTACCGCGTCCCGAGAAGCGGATTTCAGCAACATCCTGAAGTTCTATAAAACCGATGCTGAAGGGTCTGTAGACGGGCTGTTACCTGGTGAAGTGGGCTATGAGGACGCCGTTGCCGTCAATCTGCTCGATGTTCAGCTGTTTGTGGCTAACAACGCTACGGCTAATATCGACTTCACCCTGCCCGGTGGCGGATTCTATGCCCCAGCGCTGCTTATCGACGGTAGCTCGACCAATCTGGCCACTATTGACGATGCTGCCCTGGGCAACGTGCGGGTCAAGCGCGAGGGCGATAGCTGGAGCTTTGAAGACCTGACTGACAATGACTTCAATGACTTAGTTGTAACGATAAACTCTATTGGGCCAGTGGTTGCCTAACCAGCTTTTAGAGCGCATTCTCTAGACCATTAAATCCCTCATTTTTAAGCAAAAATGAGGGATTTAATGGCACAGTTTTTTATAGCTGTCGTCATCTAGATTAAGACATGGCTTGCTTGAGTACGGCTGCGATGGTCGTTCGTAAACAGTTGGCATAGGGGAAGTGTTTGCATATCCCACTGTAAAGGCTTGGCAGACGGCTAGAAATCAATTTCGAGACTGCGAGGGTAAATTTCGTAAGCATTGGTGGAAAAGGGATGCAGGCTTTGAATTAATATGACTCCCCCGTATCTCTCCCTGCCAGATGCAAGTGGTCTGTGCTGTCGGTTAATTATGAGCAATTTGGGTCTTGCAATAGCAAACTTAAGCCACCTTGCTACAAAAAGAGCCTAGCCGATTGGATGACGTCAGTGTTACTTAATGCACGTGAGCGGTTTTGCTGAGCTGCCCTGATTGCATTTTCCCAAAAGCAGGGTTGGCCGTTGGCCGTTGCGGATTGAACCGCCACATATGGAATCAGTCCACCAGGACTGACGTATATGGCTAACCCATGGGGGCAGCCAATCGGAATGAGAGTCGTATTGATTTTGACAATGAATTGCAATAAGGTGAGACGCATTGCTTCTGTTCTTCCCTATGGTGCTGAATAACGCTGTCCCGACGACAAACCGGTCTGAGGAACTAAGCCAGTGCGTATCGATAGAAACGTACCGTCCTGAATCACAGCTCCTCAGTCAGAAGTGTAATGGCTCAATTCAGCGCTGGCCTCTGCGGCCTGGGCTCGACTTGATGGTGCATGACCTGGAGTTTTGGGAACAGGCGATCGTTGAGCGGAGCGGCTCGGACGAAGCCGCTAGGCTGGGGGTGAGCTTTTGTCTGTCGGGCAATATTCGTAGGCTTAGTTCTAATGCTGATGATGAGGTGCAGCTTCAGGCCGGACGGGTCAGTCTGGGGGTGACCAATGGACCCAGCAGAGTTGTGGAATATGCAGCCAGGCAGCGGGTGGTGCTGGTTCACCTGCATGTTCAGCCAGCGGCTATTGGCCTGTTTGATTTAGAAACGGCTCAGCAGCTGCCAGCAGAGTTGAGGCAGGCGATCGCGGGGGGCGATCGCGCGTCTTACTTCAACTCCCAGGCCACAACTCCTGTCATGGCAGCGACGCTGCAACAACTGCTGCACTGCCCCTACCAGGGATTAGTGCAGCGGCTTTATATGGAAAGCAAAGCCCTTGAGCTGATTGGCCTATGTTTTGATCAAATCCTAACCGCCACATCGCCTGCCCAAGGGTCGGGATTAAAGGCCGATGAAATCGATCGCATTTTCTACGCCAGAGATATTTTGCTGGGCCAGGTGGCCAACCCGCCGACGCTGCTGGAGCTGTCTCATCAGGTTGGGCTCAACGATCGCAAGCTGAAGCAGGGGTTTCGCCAGGTATTTGGTACGACGGTGTTTGGCTACCTGCACAGCTATCGCATGGAGCAGGCCGAACAGCTGCTGCTGCTGCCGGAGGCCACCATCGCCAGCGTGGCCCAGCGGGTCGGCTATCGCAGTCCCGAAGCCTTCAGCGTCGCCTTTCGTCGCACCTTCGAGGTCAGCCCCAAGGCCTATCAGCTGGCGAATGGTTGCAAAGGGAAAAAGTCCGCCTGAGACAGAAAAAAAGTCCGGCTGACAAAGAAAACCTGGGAGCTGGCCCGTTACTATCGGCTGGTCTGAAATTATTGAGAAATATTCTCGTTTAGTGGTGTGAAAGCAGATATGACTGTGCGTTGGATGAGGTGGGGCCCCTGGTCGCTTCAGGTGGCGGTGGGCCTGGGGCTGTTGGTGGGGCAGGGAGCGGCGGCCAGTGAGGTGCGGCCGGAGACTACGGCTGAGCCGAGGCTAGATTCACCCGCCACAACCGGAGATGAGTGGCGGCAGCAGATCGCCCAGGCAAACCCCGTTGCAATTACCGACCTTCAGCTAGAGGCAACGGAGGCGGGGCTAACGCTGAGGCTAGAAACCGATGGTGAGCTAGCCGTCCCGGAACCCGCGATCGTGGGCAATGCGGCGATCGCCGACATCCCCAACGCCGTCTTGCGGCTGCCGGAGGGGGAGTTTTTAGCCAGCGCCCCAGCGGCGGGCATTGCCCTGGTCAACGTCACCAGCCTGCCTGACAACCAGGTGCGGATTGCCATCACCGGGACTGAAGCCCCGCCCGCTGTCACCATCAACGCTGGGGCAACGGGCCTGGTGCTCAGCGCCATCCCAGGAGCGCCTGCCGCGCAGGCCCCGGATGATGCCATTCAAATCACGGTGACCGGAGATACCGACGAGGAGGACTACTTCGTTCCCAGTACCAGCACCGCTACCCGAACGGATACGCCAATCCTGGAGGTGCCAGCGGCGATTCAGGTGATTCCGCGACAGGTGTTGGAAGATCAGCAGGCCACTAATCTGGGTGACGCTTTACGGAATACCAGTGGCGCTGCCGTCAACTCAGGCGAAGGTCGAGGCTTTCAGATTGACCTGCGCGGGTTTCAAGGTGTGCCAGTCTTTCGGGATGGGTTTCGGGTCTACAGCCCCAAGGGCAAAGACGTTCGCACTACTGTAGACATCGCCAACGTCGAGCGGATTGAGGTACTGAGAGGACCAGCATCAGCCTTATTTGGCCAAATTGAACCGGGCGGCATTGTCAACGTGGTCTCCAGGCGACCGCAGGCGACTCCTGCCTACAGGGTAGGGCTCCAGGCGGGCAGTTACGGCTTCCTAAGACCCCAGGTGGATCTCACTGGCCCCCTTACCGAAGATGAGAACCTGCTCTATCGGTTAGTGGCGACCTATCAACGGGAGGACGGGTTTCGCAATTTTGAGGAGGATGTGGATCGCGTCTTTGTTGCGCCATCGCTGACCTGGCGGATTAGCGATCGCACCGACCTGAACCTTCAGCTAGAGTACCTGAATGATCAACGCCCTTTGGATCCGGGCCTGGTGGCTTTAGGCGACAGGGTGGCCGATATTCCCCGCGATCGCATCCTAGGAGAACCCGATGACACCATTGCCAACGAATTCCTCAGTGTTGGCTACAGCCTAGAGCACCGATTTAGCGAAACCTGGACCCTGCGCAATGCCTTTCGCTATCTCGAAGACAACGACGATATTCGAGCCACTCTGAGTTTTCCATTCATCGGTGGCCTGAATGAGGCCACCGGTACGCTGAATCGGGTGTTTGCCGAACAAGTCGACAGCAATCAAAACCTGGCGCTACAAACCAACGTCATTGGAGAATTTTCTACTGGCTCCATCGACCATACTCTACTGCTGGGCGTGGATTTAGCCCGGTCTCGCCTCGACTCTGACTCATTCACGGTCTTTTTCCCGCCCAGTGTGCGGGTCCCGATTAATATTTTCGACCCGGTGTATGGCGCTCGTCCCCGACCCGATCGCCTCGATGCGCCGATCAGCAGCGAGCGCATCGACACCAATAGCCTGCAATTCTATGTTCAAGATCAAATTGAGCTGCTAGACAACCTGATTTTAGTAGCCGGGTTCAACTACGAACTCTTTGATCAGACGACCGCCAGGATTCAAGGCCCCACAACGACCAATTCAGCCCAAAGTGGTAGTGCCTTCAGCCCCCGGGGGGGACTGGTCTATCAGCCGCTGGAGAATCTGTCTCTCTACACCAGCTATGCGCGATCGTTCTTTCCCAACGCGGCGTTGACCGTTGCAGGTAATGCCCTGGAGCCAGAACAAGGAGACGGGTTTGAGGTGGGCGTCAAAGCTGAACTCTTGGATCGCCGCCTGTTGACGACCCTCGCCTACTTCAATCTGACCAGGCGCAACGTGGCCACGACTGACCCCCTCGACCCACGGTTCTCCGTAGCGACAGGCGAGCAGAGAAGTCAGGGGCTTGAGCTGGATGTCATCGGCGAAATTTTGCCGGGCTGGAACCTGATCGGCTCCTACTCCTATATCGATGCCCAGGTTACCCAGGACAATCAGTTCGATGTGGGCAACCGGCTGCCGGGGGTGCCCAAGCACAGCGCCAGCCTGTGGACCACCTATGAAATTCAGTCGGGGGATTTGCAAGGGTTGGGCTTTGGCGTGGGCGTCAACTGGGTGGGCGATCGCGCCGGAGATTTGCAAAACAGCTTCGCACTGGATAGCTACGTTCTGACCAACGCGGCGGTGTTCTATGAGCGCGATCGCTGGCGGCTGGGCCTAAATTTCCAAAACATCTTTGATGTGAACTACATCACGGGCACCCCGCGCACCCGCACCCGCGGCATCCAGCCGGGAGAACCGTTCACGGTAATCGGCTCGATTAGCTACGAGTTTTAAGGCGAGGGACTTGGATTTTCCGTAGGGCGGTCATCGTCTTGGCGTAACTAACCAAAGCTCAAAACTCAGAGGTTCTTATGACGCTCAATGTCCAATCGCAACCGCAGCAGGTGGTTCGCCCAGCCTTCAAGTTTGTTCTGCTCAGCAGTCTCTACACTTCGCAGTTCTTGCCATCGGCGTTTTTCTTTCAAGCCCTGCCGATTTTTCTGCGGCAGCAGGGGGCATCGTTGGGGGTGATTGGCCTGCTGGGGCTGCTGACCCTGCCCTGGATGCTGAAGTTTCTCTGGGCTCCTTTAGTCGATCGCTACGGCTCTCGCCGCTGGGGCCACTACAAATCCTGGATTGTGGCGACCCAGGGCCTGCTGGCGCTGACCCTGCTCGCCTGCGCCTCGATTAACGTCGTAGACAATGCCCGTTTGCTGTTCCAGGGGGTATTCCTAGTCGTTACCCTGGCCGCTACTCAGGATATTGCCACCGATGCCCTGGCCGTGAGGCTGCTGGCCCCCCACGAGCGGGGCTGGGGTAACGGCATTCAGAGCGCAGGCCGGGCGATGGGCGGTATTTTGGGCGGCGGCGTGATGCTGCTGACCTTGAATCAGCTGGGCTGGCAGAGCAGCGTGTGGATATTAGCGGCGGGGGTGGTGCTGGCGCTGCTGCCCCTGTTCTGGTACCGGGAACCAAAGCGCTTAGCGGTCGAGGCTGAGGTGAGCCGATCTAACGGTGTGGCGCAGGCGATCGCCCGCTACCTAGAAACGCTGGTGAGTTTTTTGCGGCAATCAGACGCCTTGATCTGGCTCTTCTTCATTCTGCTCTACGTGACCGGCAGCAGCATGGCCGCCACCATGTTTCGCCCGCTGCTGGTCGATCTGGGGCTTTCTATGGCAGATATTGGCTGGATGACCGGCATCGTTGGGTCGGGTGCAGCGATTGTCGGTTCGCTGCTGGCGGGGGGACTGATTCAGCCTCTGGGGCGGCAGCGGGCGCTGGTGCTGTTTGGGGTAATCCAGGCGATCGCCGTGGTGGCCCTCACCCTACCGGCCATGGGCGTCCGCGATCCACTGGTGCTCTACGGGGTCAGCACGGGCGAGGTGTTTGCCCGCAGCCTGGCCAATACGGCCCTGTTCACCATAATGATGGACAAAAGCCGCCCAGCAACCGCAGGCAGCGACTACACCCTGCAGTCGTCGGTGTTCATTATTGGCCACCACGTTGGCGTGCCTGCCCTGAGTGGGTTTATTGCCACCGCGCTGGGCTATACGAGCGTTTTTCTAATGGGTTTTGTCATTTGCCTAGCCAGCGTGTGGCTAGCGACAAAGGTGATCCGTGAGCCCAACTACAAACCTGGGCTTGAGCACTAAATTTGCCGCCTATTTGCCGGATGAGTATCAATACTATGCAGTCCTTAGATTTTGCTGACAGGTTAATGCTGGTGACTGGTGCGGCTCAAGGGATTGGTGCCGCCGTCGTGCGATCGCTGGTGCAGGCAGGTGCGCGAGTGGCCGGGCTGGATCTTCAACCTGACAAACTGGATGCCCTCAAAGCTGAACTGGAGCCGCAACGCTTCAGCCCCTACCGGGTTGATGTCAGCCGTAGCCTGGAGGTGAACCAGGCCGTTGAGCAGATCGAGCAAGATTTGGGGCCGATTGCAGGCTTAGTTAATGGAGCTGGCATTTTGAGCCACCAGCCCTTGGTTTCCATCACAGATGCCGATTGGGAACGCACCTTTGCCGTCAACGCTACTGGCGTTTTTAACCTGTCTCGCAGCGTGGCTAAGGCCATGATTCCTCGCAGAAGCGGCGCGATCGTCACGGTGAGTTCCAACGCCGCCAGCGTGCCCCGTCAGCAGATGGCCGCCTATGCCGCCTCCAAAGCCGCCGCCACCCACTTCACCCGCTGTCTGGGGCTGGAGCTGGCTGACTTTGGCATTCGCTGCAATGTCGTTTCGCCAGGGTCTACCGACACCCCCATGCAGCACGCCCTCTGGACCGATGCCGCCGCGCAGCAGGCGGTGTTGATGGGGTCGCTGAAAACGTTTCGCACCGGCATTCCCCTGGGCCGAATCGCCAGCCCCGCAGACATTGCCGACGGGGTTTTGTTTCTGCTCTCTGACCAGGCGCGTCACATCACGATGCACGACCTGCGCATTGACGGTGGCGCAACGTTGGGGCATTGAGCCTCAACCCCTTTTCTATCTCGTTGAATAACTTGCCAAAGGAAGAACTCATGAGAATCATGTCTCCATTGAGCTGCCCAAGCCCATTAATGGATGCTGGGCAGCTGCTGGAAGCCTACGACGATCAGACCTCCTGTTTCTTTGCCACTCCTGCCCAAACGCTTTTAGCCCAGGGTGTTCGAGCGGTGCTGCCCACGGCCCAGGCAGAAATTGTGTACCAGGATTTGCCCAGGCAGGCAGTGGAGTTGCTCGAACGGCAGTCTCGCTTGGGGCTGCCGCCCGCACCGCTAATGGGGGCCGTGCCCTTTGACGACAGTGCCGCCGTTCACCTGTTTGTACCGGAGCACATTTATCGAGCCGGGCCGATAGAAAAGCACCATGCAGCCGCAAAACCCAGAGGTTTGAACCAGAATCCATGCTGGCAGATGATTCCAGAGCCCGCCCGCTACATGCAGGGGGTTGACCAGGCGCTAGAGCAAATTCAGCATTCTGAGCTGCTCAAGGTGGTGCTGTCCCGTGCCCTAGAGCTGTCGTTTCCGGAGGCGCTCGATCTGGGCTGGCTGTTGGCTAATCTGGCCCACTATAACCGCCACGGCTATACTTACCTGCTCAACTTACCGCCGTTCCAGAGCCGCTCAAAGGGTGTGCAGACGCTGATCGGGGCGAGTCCTGAATTGCTGGTGCGGCGGCGAGGAATGCAGGTGGAGGCCAACCCTCTAGCGGGGTCGGCCCCCCGCAGTGGCGATCTGGCGACCGATCGCAAGCGAGCTTTAGATCTGCTGAATTCGGATAAAGATCGCCGCGAACATGCGCTGGTGGTTGACGCGATCGCAGAAACCCTGCGGCCCCTGTGTCGTGAGCTGGATATTCCCTCTAGCCCCTGCATTCTCCAGACCGACAGCATGATGCATTTGTCTACCTGCCTGCGCGGCACGCTGCGCAATGCGGATGCCTGTGCTCTGTCTCTGGCGCTAGCGTTGCACCCGACCCCGGCGGTGTGTGGCTATCCTCCCCAGTGTGCTTACACCGCCATTCATGACATCGAACCCTTTGCGCGGCGTTATTTTACGGGTCTTGTGGGCTGGGTCGATGGTCAGGGCGATGGGGAATGGGCCATCACCATTCGCTGTGGAGAAGCCGAGGGCTGTCGCCTGCGGCTGTATGCGGGGGCAGGCGTCGTCGCTGGCTCGACCGCTGAGAAAGAGCTAGCCGAAACCTCGGCTAAGTTTCGCACCATGCTGAAAGCGCTGGGCCTAGAGTGCCTGTTGGAGGTGACGGCATGAGTGAGAATATGCAATCGGCTCTCCAGCAGCCGGTTCTAGATTGCCCTCGCTGGCCCCCGGACTATGCCGATCGCTACCGTCGGCTGGGGTACTGGCAAGACCAGACCTTTGGCCAAATGCTGCGGCAGCAGGCCCAGCGGTACGGTCAGCGGCTGGCCCTGGTCGGCGGTGATTCTTCAAAAGGGACGCTTCGCGAACAGCGCTGGAGCTACGGCGACCTGGACCAGCGAGCCGATCAGCTGGCGGCGGGGTTTCAGTCTCTGGGCATTGCGGCGGGCGATCGCGTGGTCGTGCAGCTGCCAAATATCCCCGAGTTCTTTGCCGTCTTTTTTGCCCTGGCGCGGCTGGGGGCCTTGCCCGTGCTGGCCCTGCCCGCCCATCGTCAGGCGGAGATTCAGAGTTTTTTCACCCAAACCGAGGCGGTGGCCTACGTCATTGTCGATCGCGATTGGGGCTTTGACTATCGGGAACTGGCCCGCAGATTGCAGCCCCAGATTGAGTCGCTGCGGCACGTTGTCGTGGTGGGGGAAGCCCAGGAATTTTGCCCGCTAGCTCGGCTCTACCGGCCTCCGACAACGTTGTCTGAACCCAAGGCTGAAGACGTGGCCTTTTTCCAGCTCTCCGGCGGCAGCACCGGAGTGCCCAAGCTCATTCCCAGAACCCACGCCGACTACCTGTACAGTGTGCGGCTGAGTGCCGAGATTTGCCACCTCACCCCCGACAGCGTCTATCTGGTGGCCCTGCCGGTATCCCATAATTTTCCCCTTAGCTCTCCAGGCAGCCTGGGCACACTCTGCGCCGGGGGACGGGTAGTGCTGGCCCGCCATCCCAATCCGGATGACGCCTTTGCCTTGATTGCCCAAGAACAGGTGACGATCACAGCCCTGGTGCCGCCGCTTGTGCTCATCTGGCTGGAGGCCACCGCCACCCGTAGCCGGAATCTGTCGAGTCTGCAAGTGCTGCAAGTGGGAGGAGCTAAGCTTTCGCTGGAAGCGGCCCGGCGCATTACTCCCACCCTGGGATGCCAACTCCAGCAGGTGTTTGGCATGGCGGAGGGGCTGGTTTGCTACACCCGGCTAGACGATCCCACGGACACAGTTCTGACCACCCAGGGTCGGCCTCTTTCTCCTGCCGATGAGATTCGAGTGGTGGATGACGCGGATCAAGATGTTATCCCTGGAGAGATGGGCCACCTGCTTACTCGCGGGCCTTACACCATTCGCGGCTATTACCGCGCCCCCGAGCAGAACCAGAAATCCTTCACCCCAGATGGGTTTTACCGGACCGGTGACCTGGTGCGGTTAACCCCCGCCGGATACGTGGTGGTGGAGGGGCGAGCTAAGGATCAAATCAATCGGGGGGGAGAAAAGATCAGCGGCGAAGAGGTAGAGAACCATCTTCTGGCCCACCCAGCTATCCACAATGCCGCTGTCATTGCGCTGCCCGATTCCTTTTTAGGGGAGTTGATTTGTGCCTGTTTGGTGGTCCGTAACGGGGCTGCACTCGACGCTGAGCAGGTGAAGGGGTTTCTGCGCGATCGCGGCCTGGCCCCCTACAAAATTCCAGATCGAATTGCATGGTTGACGGCCCTGCCCTCAACCGGTGCCGGCAAGGTCGATAAGAAAGCGCTGCGGGCCGAGTTAAGCGCTGCGGCTAAATCTATTCACCCATCTGCTTCAGGAGGTATCTAATGACGATTCCCAAAATCTCGCCCTACCCCATGCCCACGGCGGAAGTGTTTCCCCTCAATCGGGTCGACTGGCGGGTCTACCCAGGGCGAGCCGCTCTGCTCGTCCACGACATGCAGAGCTATTTCCTCAATTTTTTCGATGTCCAGACGTCCCCGATTCCAGACCTGATGCAGAGTGTTGTAGCGGTGAGAGACTGCTGTCGATCGCAGGGTATTCCAGTGCTCTACACGGCGCAGCCGACCGACCAGCCGCAGGCGGAGCGCGGCTTGCTGAATGACTTTTGGGGGCCGGGCCTGGGCGCTCACCCCGAACAAGCCGCGATCGCAGAGATTTTGCAGCCCGCTGAGGGCGAACAGGTGTTGACGAAGTGGCGCTATAGCGCCTTTCAGCGGACCGAGCTGCACGCTTTGCTCAAGCAAATGGGCCGCGATCAGCTGATTCTCTGCGGGGTGTACGGCCATATCGGCTGTTTGATGACGGCCTGTGATGCGTTTATGAACGATATTCAACCGTTTCTGGTGGGGGATGCGATCGCAGATTTTTCCTTGAATCACCACCACATGGCCATGAACTACGTGGCGCAGCGCTGCGGCATGACGGTATCGGGGCAGGAGCTGATTGACATGCTGGCAGATTCGCCAGGTTCTCAACCCTCAGAGGCCGACTCTCTGATGGGCGATCGGGCTCAGGTTCTGGTCACCCAGGCGCTCCGGCAACAGCTGGGCGAGCTGCTGCAACAGCCGCCTCAAACCTTTGGAGCGGAAGAGAATCTGCTGGATTGGGGACTCGATTCGCTGCGCCTGATGAGCCTGGTGGAGATCTGGCGGGGTCGCGGCGCGGAGGTGAGCTTTGCCGATCTGGCCGAGCGGCCAACGATCGCCGCCTGGGCGCAGCTTTTAGCCAAAGCTCAAGCCAGCGAGCCAGTCACCAGCGATCGCGTTTAGGAGGTGAATATACCGATGGCTAATACGCTACAGGGCATCTGGCCCCTCTCTGCCGCCCAGCAGGGCATCTGGCTGGGACAGCAGCTGTATCCCCACAGCCCCTTATACAACACGGCAGAATGCCTGGAGATCTGTGGTTCTCTAGATGTGGCGCTGTTTGAGCGATCGCTGCGCCAGATGGTCACGGAGGCTGAAACCCTCAACCTCCGCTTTGGTAGCCAGGAGGAACCGATTCAGTATCTAGATGCCAGCCTGCCCTGGAGTCTTCAGCAGCTCGATCTGAGTACGACAGTCAATCCTAGACAGGCGGCCCAGGCCTGGATGCAGCAAAACCTGAATCAGACGGTCAATCTGAGCACCGATAGGCTCTTTGCCCAAGCCCTGATTCGCATTGCACCAGAGCGCTACTTTTGGTACCAACGCCTTCACCATGTTGCAATCGATGGGTACGGTACTTCGTTGCTGGTGCGCCGAGTGGCCGAGATCTACACGGCGTTGAGTCAAGGCAAGGCCGCCCCCCCCTGCCCCTTTGGCCGCCTACAGGCCGTGCTAGAAGAGGATGTTGCTTACCAGACCTCTGAGCAGCGGTTGAGCGATCGCGCCTACTGGCTCGCATCCCTGGCAGATGCGCCCGAACCCGTCAGTTTCAGTGCTCAAACGGCCCCGGCCAGTGCCACCTGTCTGCGCCATAGCGATACTCTTTCCGCTGAGACGTTCAAGTACTTGCAGAGAGTTGCCCAAGAACTGGGGAGAGCTTGGCCGGATGTTCTGCTGGCGGCGATCGTGGCCTATCTGTATCGGGCCACAGGAGCTTCAGATCACACCCTCGGCCTGCCTATGATGGGCCGCCTGGGTTCTGCGGCCATTCGGGTTCCCGCCATGGTAATGAATATCGTGCCGCTGCGGGTAAGGGTCAGTCCTGGCGTCCCGTTCTCTAGACTGGTGGAACAGATAGGCGACCAGCTGCGAGATAGTCGTCCCCATCACCGTTACCGCTATGAGCAGCTGCGGCGAGACCTCAGGCGGGTAGGCGGGGGCCGCCGACTGTTTGGGCCAGTGGTCAACATCATGCCGTTCGACTACGCCATCCGCTTTGGCAACGCACCGGCTATCGCTCACAATGTCTCCGCCGGGCCGGTGGAAGATCTCGCCATCAATGTTCGCACCCAGGGCCAAGACCTCAAGCTTGAGGTAGACGGCAATCCGGCCTGCTATTCCCTGGAAGATCTGGTGAATCATCAGCAGAACTGGCTGACTGGGCTGAACGCGACCTTAGAGCATCCGGACCAGCTGATCGGGCCTGCACCCGCGTTGATTTCAGGGCCGAATGGGGCTACAGATAGCGTGATCAAGGGTGAGCCGCTCAATGCCCCCGTTCAATTTGTGCTCGATAGATTCATTCAACAGGTCCAGCTCCAGCCTCAGGCGGAAGCGGTAGTAGACGGTGACCTGAGCCTGTCCTACAGCGAACTGCTCCACTATGCTCAGGAGATTGCATCGAGACTGGTGGCGGCCGGGGTAAAACCAGGGCAGATAGTGGCAATTTACCTGCTCCGCAGTCGGGATGCGATCGCAGCCATTCTAGGGATATTGCTCTCTGGGGCGGCTTACCTGGCCCTCGATCCTCAATCCCCACCCGCTCGCAACGCCAGTCTCCTCCAGGATGCACGGCCCACCGTGTTAATCACCACAACAGCCCAGGAGCCGCAGTCAATTCCAGAGTTGCCGCCCCAGATCTGGCTAGATCGCCTGGATGAGTTCCCCACCACGGCCAGCGTCAGCCCTCCCAGAGACAACGCCCTGGCCTATGTCGTATACACCTCTGGCTCTACGGGAAATCCCAAAGGGGTGATGGTCGATCATCTGGCCCTGGCCAGCTTTGTGGCCGGTGCTCTCCAGCGATATGGGGTTCAGCCTGGGGATCGGGTGCTGCAGTTTGCCGCGCCGCACTTTGACGCCAGCGTCGAAGAAATCTTCTCGGCCCTTTGCAGTGGCGCAACCCTGGTGCTGCGGGAGGAGTCAATGCTGCAGTCTATTCCAGGGTTTTTGAGAGCCTGCGAAAAGAAGCAGATCACGGTGCTGGATCTACCTACCGCCTTCTGGCATGAGCTGGCCTTTTGCCTGAGCCATGGTCAAGCCAGCCTGCCCAACGGCTTGCGAATGGTGATCATCGGTGGGGAAGCGGCCCACCCGGAGCGGGTTCACCAGTGGCATGCGGCGGTTGGCAACCGGGTGACCCTGCTCAATACCTACGGCCCGAGTGAAACCACGGTGGTGGCTACGGCGGCCACCCTGGAACCCGGAGCTGTCCAGCCAGGGGCCGTTCCCATCGGTCGTCCTTTGCCGGGGGTCGAGGTGGCCGTGCTGGATGGCAGTGGCCATCCGGTGGCGATCGACCAGCCGGGTGAGCTGTATGTGTTGGGGCCAACCCTGGCTCGGGGCTATTTGGGGCGATCGCAGCTGACCACGGAACGGTTTGTGTCCCTGGAATCACTGCTGGGCCGACCCCGAGCCTACCGCACGGGCGATCAGGTGCGGCTTCGTCAAGATGGCCAGCTCGTATTTATCGGTCGCCTCGATGCAGAGTTCAAAATCAGCGGCCATCGGGTAGACCTCGCTGAGCTGGAGTCGGTACTGGCGGCGATACCCGGCATTCGGGAGGTAGCTGTGGTGGGCTATGGCCTACCGGAGGGGATTAAGCGTTTGGGTGCCTACCTGGTGGCTAAACCGCCGTACCCGACCATTCAATCGCTGCGCCAGCATTTGGCCCAGGCTGTGCCCGCCGCCGTGATCCCGGCTGGGTTTAGCTTTGTCGAAGCCTTACCCAAAACCTCCTCGGGCAAGGTAGATCGAGCGGCTTTGTGCGATCGCCCACCCGAATGGCTCACTGAACCTGACCTAACTGCGGTTTCTCCCCTAGAAGCCCTGATCTTGCGGACCTGGGAAGATATTTTGGGGCAGCGGGGACTGACGGTTCAGGATGACTTTTTTGAGCTGGGGGGACAGTCGCTACAGACAATTCAGTTGACAAGCTGGCTCAGCACTCAGCTGAACTGTGAGATCCCTATCGCCACTATTTTCCGCTACCCCACGGCTGCACAGCTCGCTAAGGCATTAACCTCAACCGTCCAGATAAACCACGAGCCCTGGAAAACAGAGGGCACCTCCCCCGAACCGCATCCCTCTAAACCGCTGTTCGCCCCCCTGCTGCCGATTACTGAGAGCGACCTGCCGCCTTTATTCTGTGTGCATCCGGCCGCTGGCATCAGCTGGTGCTATATGGGGTTAGCGAGACGCCTCGGTTCCCAGCACTCGCTCTATGGCTTGCAGTCTCCTGATCTGGAGGCGGGGGTTCCTGCTTTCATCCCTGCTCAGGAGAGTTGGGCGCAGCTCCTAGACCAGTATCTGGCGCTGGTTCGCCAGGTTCAGCCCCAGGGTCCTTACCGCTTGTTGGGCTGGTCCTTTGGGGGCATGATCGCGCAGGCCATGGCAACTCGGCTGCAGCAGCAGGGAGATGAGGTCGCGCGGCTGATCCTACTCGATGCGTATCCCAGCCAGCAGCTCAAGCGGCGCGACCGTCCCGATGACGCGGAAGTCCTGGCTCTGTTACTTCAGGCAACAGGACAACCGCTTTCAGGCCCGCTTCAGGACAAAGAGGCGGTTCTGAAGCGGCTGAGGCAGAGGCAATCAGGCCTTCAGCTCGATCTACCCAGGTTGAACACCCTGCTGGAAATCACCCGTCGCAACATCGAACTGGCCCGTCAGGCACCTGTGCCTGAGCCGTATCACGGCGATCTGCTCTTTTTCACGGCGACTCGGGGGCGAACGGATAGCACCCTAACCCACGCCGCCTGGCAGCCCTTCGTGACAGGTTTCATTGAGAATTACAACCTGGACGCAGAACATGGCCAGGTTCTAACAGGTAACGGTTTATCGACCGTCGCTCAGGCGATCGCCGCTCATCTGGCCAGTCCGTGATCAGAGCCTATCCCTTAACCCTCAAAAACAACCTCAATTGGAGATAACTGATGAATACTCAAGCCCTCAACTGGAGCCAAATCGACACGGCTCAGCCCAAATCTTTTATTGACTATCTAGATACCGCGACGGCTCAAGCTGAAATGCAGCGGTATAAGCAAAAGACCTATGACCTTCTAGGGGCCGCACCCGGCACCTGCCTGCTTGATGTCGGCTGCGGCACCGGAGAGGATGCGGTGGCCCTGGCCAGGCGAGTGGGAGCCAGCGGCCAGGTGATTGGCCTGGACTCTAGCGATGCTTTAATCCAAGAGGCGCGGCACCGGACGGCTTCTGAGCACCTGCCCCTTACGTTTCAGGTGGGGGATGTACATCAGCTGGAGTTTGCAGATGACAGCTTCGACGGCTGCCGCGCCGATCGCCTGTTCATGCACCTGGCCGATCGCCGCCAAGCCCTGGCTGAAATGATCAGAGTGACTCGGCCCGGCGGACGCATTTTAGTCCGCGAGCCCGACTGGGATACCCTGGTGGTCGATCATTCCCAGCGAGATTTAACTCGACAGATTCTCCAGCAGCATTTCGATCACGCCATCCGCCACAGTGCTTCGGGAGGAGAACTGTATCGGCTGTTCCGCCAGGCTGGACTCGAACGGGTGGCCGTGGCAGACACCTCGACTCTGATCCTGACGGATTTTTCTACGGCTAATCGCCTATATGGTTTAGAGGATGCGGCGGCCCGTGCGAAGGAACAGCTGCCGGAGTTAAGTCCTCAAATCTCTGCCTGGCTAGCAGATCTTCAGCAAGCCGATGGCGAAGGTACTTTCTTCAGTGCTGTCACCGGATTCACGGTCATTGGCTGCAAACCCGCTTAATTGGAGGTGAATTGTCATGAATACTGAACGTTCAAACCGTGGTGATGGTGCGCCGCTGACGGATAAGCTGCTGACAGCGATCGCCAATCACCTCAACCAAGACCATCGCGAAGACCTGCTGGCCTGCGCTAAGGTCGCCAATCTAGACTGGGCCAACGAGGTCAGAGTCGTCAGTTTAGACGCGGCAGGGATTACCCTAGAGGCGATCGGTGGTGATACTGTGCAGCCTTTGCGGGTGGATTTCCCCGCGCCTGCAAACGGAGTGCTGGCCCTAAAACGCACCCTTGAAGCGAAAATCACCGAGAGCCGAGCCCAGCTCGGCTGGGCCGCCAAGGAATAGAGATTTGTTCAATCCGCTGGGTGTTGGCTTTACCCACCGTATGGTGTTCGGCGTCAAGGAACCGCAAAGTACGCGCCCCAGCTATCGGTGCAAAACGGCTGAATGCTGAAAGGCGTTAGCAGATCCATCAGCGCCTTAAGGGCTTGATCCTCATGAGGAGCTAAGACATAGGCGGGCGGGCGTATACATGTGCATGACAAACCTCATTTAAACTTTGAATAGGGTGCGGTGGGCGGGGTGTTTAGTTTAAAAACATTCTTGTGCTGTAATCTTGAGTGCATCATCGGATTATTCTCAATGAAATGCTGATTTGTAATTAACTGGCTTAATGGCCATTGTCACTCCTCCCATGCGCACCGCGTCCCTAGTGATCTCACTCGGCCTTGATCACAAAAGCCTTTAGTTCGACCATCTTGCCGCTGCGAAAGCGCCAGACATCGCAGTACGAGTAATGATCCGCCTTCCCGTCTGCGTCCTTCAGTGTGATGTCGCCAACTGCCGTGACGAAATCGCCCTCAGCAATTAAGTTGGCGACCGTAAACTTCGGCGGCTCTATGTATGTCTCTGCCATATATTGGCGAACAGCTTCTTTTCCGTTAAGGGTCTTGTCCCCTACGAATGTCCATTGCGTGTCGTCAGTACAGAATGACAAGAATTCTTCATAGTTGCCTGCAGCGTTTGCCGCATTTGCCGCTTCTAAAATGGCTTTGTTATTGTTTGACATCTGAATTTCTCCTTTGTTCAGGTGGATGCTTCAACGGAGCCGTCTCTGCTGCCACTGATGCAAAACTCATGGAACAATTGCAGTAACGCGAATTTCAATCCGCATCGTTGGCAACCCGAGCGCCGCGACTCCTACCTGCGTCCAAATGGGGGCATGGTTGTGCCTGTAATGGCGATATAGTCTGACCATCACATCGTTAACTTCTGAGGGCAAACCGCCAACATGGTAAGAATTGACGTGGACAACATGCTCCCAGCCCGCCCTAGCAGTCGCCAGGGTTCGCTCTACGTTCCGAAACGCCTGAGCAATCTCGTCCGCGAGCAATTCGGGAATTTGCAGATTGTCATCCCAACCCCCTTGACCTGATGTCTCCACGCGATCGCCAATTTTTACCGCTTGCGAGTAATGCAAGTTATTCAGCATGTATTCCTCATAGCCGGGGGTAACAAAAACTTGGGCTTATTCATGGTGTTCCTATTTCCTTCGCGTCTACTAGAGAAGACTAATTTTGCACCCACCGCACCAAACGCGATCGCAAACCTATTTCAATGTCATTCCAGCCAATCGCTGAGAACATTTAGACCAGCGATCGCAGTTTAAGCATTGATGGAAAGCTTGTTCTAACCTTTAGTCGCGATCGCTGGCACGATCGATCAGTGCGTTTGAGGGCAAGCTCGAATCAAGTACCTTGCGCGCACTGTCAACCCCTACAATGGGCAGTGTAACCGGATCAAGCAGGCCGAGTTGAACCAATACACTCGCCTGATCCCAGTAGAGGTGTTCATGGGCTAACTTGCCGTCACGGAACCGAATAATTGCGACCACTGGCACTTCAACCCGTTTCCCGGTCGGAGCAATGCCGGGTAGCATCCAGTCCATCTGGATGGTATGAGTAAACGTAGCCACCATTTCATCGACAAGTTGATCCGTCCCAATCGTGCGCGAAATCGGAACTAGCTCGAAATCTGGCGGGATCTGTGGAATGAAGTACTTGGAATAAAACTCACCCACTGCTGCTTTTCCAACTCCCCCAGTCATCACCGGAATGCCATTCACGTAAGCGTCCTCAACCATCGTAGCGAGCGCATCTTCAGGGCTGTGAGTACCAAACTCGTACCCGATATGCTCTTCCCAGACCGCTTGTAAAGCTTCCTGAGCAGGTGTCAGGTTGGGGGTTGCCTGTACTGCCTGTTTGTCTGCAATTTGCTCTTTGACCATGTTAGATTCTCCTAGTTCGTTCTATCTCAACTGTATTGATTCCAATGCTTAGCGTCTTTCAGATTCTTATGATTTTCTTAGTTCCTAATCTTCTGAAACCGTAATGATGAGTTTCCCTGATTCTTACTGTCAAAGAGGTGTTTTCATTCAAAGTTCGATTCTGTGATTGAACTTACAGATCGCGTAGCAAGACACTATTGCCGATTCACCTCTTTTGTCACTTAAATTTTCTCTTGCATTTCTGTAGTTGCTAACACTCTGAACATGATGATTGTTGAGCCTGCTTACTTTACTACTAATCAGTTTTTGTGCTACGACCCAGGTTGCCACGTCGAGAAGGTTTCAAGATGTGACCAGTAGGCATCCAGTCCGATGTGAGTAAAGATAAGAGCTGCTACAAGTAACACAATCGCTCCAATCGTTCGTAAAAGCCGATTTTTTTTGAAATAAAGCGTTGGTGCAGAAAACACTCCGCCTAAGCCAACCAAAATGAACGCAATTCCTACCCGCAAAGGTGTTGGTGTTAACCCTAAGTTGATGAAGCGAATGCCAATGATAAGTGATACTAGGCCTGCAAAAAATCCATAAATACTTAGGGTGAGCAAATCCCAACCCGTTGCCAGAGCTAGAGAAGTTCCAATAAATAGAATGCCAAACAGGACACTTGTTTCACCATAGGCAATATTGAAACTACCAATCACAGGCCAGGTAAACGTCATGTGTAAGCCAGTGACTAACGCGATCGCGCCAACCATACCAAAGCCTGGAACCCAGCGCTCCTGATTAGATTCATCAAGACCAAAGTACCAAGGTACAGGGACAAAACTCGAATGAGCGCAGAGGGCTAGAGCTGACGGGGATTTGACAAATTGGAGGGAGAGGCGGTGAGCTAGGAATTACCACACCCCTACCATCACCACCTCATGAACGAG
>NZ_JBNXVS010000071.1:0-20050 GCF_050565655.1 Nodosilinea sp. AN01ver1
CTGTCGCTCGTAACTTCGCGCTCAATCTCTACCGCTCCAACGCCTTCTCCAATATGGCTCAGGCTGAACGATTCTGTAAATTCGGCCTAGATACACTCAAGACCGTTTTTAGAATGAAATAGCCCTGACCAATGCGCTTTACGGACAAATCGTCCCAAAATCGGAAATTGAGCCGCACCAAGAATAGCCAGTACAATCGGCTCATAGACCAAACTTATCCCAAAAACACGCCATATGCCCAGCATAATTAGGAATGGAATAATCGGTTCAAAAAGGCTTTCGTAATAACTTACCAGCACTAGTGCAAAAGTCCATCCCAGTGTGCTAACCACTATCCACCAAAAATCTTTAGAAATGTACTGGCGCAAAACGAGCCATTGGGCTGCGCCAATAAACAAACCTGTAAAAAATATAGTTGCTACAAGCTGAAAGCCTGACGCTTCCAGTGCTCCAACGATCGCCCCCGCGATTGTAGTCGCCAATGTCCACCAGAGCCACAGGCGAGGCGCGATCGCCAACTGTCGTGTTTCATCGTGCCATTCATGCTGCACCATAATGCCAATCCTAAAGTTTCACTTCGGCTCCATATCTGTACTATTCGACCTGGGCTGATTGGGCTGCGTCTAGCCAAACATGGTTGCATAGTCGCAGGCGAATGTCTTAAAACTGAGCGGCTCTTTATCAATTGCGTCCTGTATACCAGACGAAACCGCTTCTGCCTCATTGCGTTGGTAGTGCGCGTAATCCTCAATCAGCCCGTCTGCTTGCCAAGCTGGTATCCCAATGTTGAGCAGTTGATCGCGCATTACTTCAGATGGAATATTGACGAATGTAATCTGACGATTGAGTGCAGCCGAGAGTTGTTCTGCCATCTCAGCATGAGTCAATGCCTGTGGTCCGGTGAGGTTGTAAATCTTTCCCTCATGCCCTGTTTCTGTTAGAGCAACTACGGCAACTTCCGCAATATCGCGCACGTCTACCACGCTGACCTTTGCATCGCCAATCGCTGCATAAAAGGCGTTTTGGGTCGTGATTGTCGATTTAAAGCTTAATAAGCCCTGCATAAAGAGGTTGGGACGCAGAAACGTGTACGTCATTCCTGATGCTTGAATTGCCGCTTCGACTGCGGCATGGTAACGCAAAAAGCGCACGGGCGAATGGGCATCGGCTGCAAATTGCGATAGTTTGACGATATGCTTGACACCACTCTGACGAGCCGCATCAACAAACGCGAGTTGTTGGGCTTCTGCGCGTTCTGTAGAGTTCGTTAAGAGAAAGGCATGGTCTACTTCAGTCAGCGCCTCCAGCAGTGTCTCAGGGCGATCAAAGTTCCCCTCCACTACTTCAATATTTGGGAGTGCAATTTTTTTGGCTCGATCATAGTTACGAACCATGGCGCGGACTGGCACGTTCTGCGCCGCGAGTCGTTTGACAATCTCTGTACCGTTGCTCCCAGTTGCGCCCGTTACTAAAATCTTCCGGTTCATTGGAAACCTCCTGATGGGTGTGTTGTAGTCAGCTTTGACTAAAAAAGTGATGCCTCAAGGACTCGAATTAACGTTTTGTACAGGCATAAGTAGAAGGCCTAAATTATCGTAGGGTGTGTCATCGCTTGGCGTGACGCACCAAGCCCAGACCCACTGGTGCGTTGGGCTTCGCCACAACACACCCTACAGCAACATTTAATTAGGGCTACCTACTTATTGCTCGGCATCCTTCGATTTAGACCCTAATGTTCAGAATTCACTTGCCTTATAATCACAATGTTTTCAGCAAACAGTAAAACAACGATTAACCACGGAAGCACCTGTAAAATGGCTTCCGCTGTCCAGTTCTGACTCTGAACCTGCCAGATCATCCAAATAATAGTGAATCCAATCACCAACGAGGATAGGATGACCGATGAATTGCGGCGGCGATAGAAGCGGATTGTCCTCTCCCGCCAAAATGGCTCAAAAATACAAGCGATGTAGGACGCTCCTGCACTGATGAGCAGGCTGGTTTGAAGACCCGAAGGCAGGTTTGGGTATCCAAACGCGATCGCCGTCAGACAGACTCCCAGCGCGAGGTACAGGAAAGTAAACAAGGTAGATCGTTTCATTATTTCTTCTCCGGTTAAGCTTATTCTCGGTACCAAACACGCACACATTGAAAGCAATTGATGGCAAGACCCTGACTGATCATCACTGGGTAGAAAGCATTACTGGTCGTCACTCCGTAGACATCATCACTGGTGCCTTCAATCCGATCGGGTAAAACAACCGTTTCAACATTGATTACCTGTATCGTTGTACTTTCAATCCACTGATTTACAGTACTCACGACTTCCGAAAACGATTCATACTCGGAGGGGCCACCAAAGGGGCCTCGTTCGGTAATTCGAGGCGCGAAATCTTTGTGATTAATCATTTGATTCACCATCTTAAAATTGCAGAGCTGACAATCGATTCAAGAAACCATCATGATTTGGTTTGTTTAGCGCTACAGCAACCATTGGGTTAGCAGAGGAACCAGGTAGCGGAGCGAGAACGCCTCCCAGATCGCGCCGACGATGAACAGTGGGAGCGTGGCCAGGCTCAGCCAACCGAGCTGTTGCAGCCCACGGACGTAACCCTGACGATGGTTTCGAGCACCGATGGTGGCGGGGCGAACCCAAGATCGACCCAGGATGTATGCACCAAACATCAAGAGGGCGTAGGCTTGGAGTTCGATGAGTACCGTCAGCGAGTGCGGGATCAGGGCTACCGCCATAATCTCGGTAGACGGGGCCATGGCTAACCCTAACGTGAATGCTTTATACGCAAATAGGGCGATGCCAGTGAAGGGAACGATCAGCGAAGGGATCACGATCCACAGCGCGCCGGTCATGACGTTGACTCCCAGGATGGTCGTCGAAAACAGCCAGGGGTTATTGAATAGGGATCGAACAAGATCTGCCGTTCCGTTGTCTTCCAGGGTGGCCGCCTGAGCTGCGCCCAGGGCGGGGAAGACCATCGCTGCTACTATCCCGGCGATGACTAAGCCATACACAATGGCGTTGATGATGAGATAAGCGCGAAAATTGGCGCGAATGATCTGGAAGGGTCTGCGAAGCAAGTGGATGTGTCTTGCTTCATGATTCGGGTGAATAGGGCGCTTTGTGGCGATCGCTTTGCGTGACATATTTTTAGCTCCAATGTTTGGTGATAGATGTAGTGATGATGTAGGAGTGAGAACCGCCGCGTAGAGCAGCGTTTTTGTTGATGCAAAACTTACGGGACAATTGCAGTCGCGCAGATTTCAATCTGCATCGTTAGACTCCGCGTGCGTACAGCAAGCCCCAGCAGAGGATGTGGGTCAGCGGTCTGCCGTCGGCAGCGTGAAGCTCGGGGTACTGGGAGATAGCTGCTCTGTGTACCCCTGCCGATAGCTGTCCAGCCACGGCGCGCGATCGCCAGGGATGACAGTGTCGTTGGCTGGGTCGTCTAGGGCAAGCTCGAGCCGGGCGTCGCTGACGGTGATTGTTTCAAGCGACGGTGTATCAATCCAGTCGTTGTCGGGGGCCAGAGAGGGCTGAATGGTGCCAATCTCGACGGCCAATGCGTGACCAGCCTGCAGCGTCCAGTCGGTTGATCTGAAGTCGAAGCTGGTCGTGCCGGGTTTCACCACCGCTACCTGCCGATTGAACGCAACGGCACTGCCGTCTGGGGCGACGTCGTACAGCTCGACCATGGCGTTGCCGTGGCCCTCGATCTCAAGCGACACCCGTGGCGTGCCGGTAATGCGAATTGGCTGCCCAAGCGGCTCAGACCAGACGAAGAAGCGGTTGGGAGCCTCGGTTGCCGGGTCGGCGGTCAGTCCATCGTCCAGGTACGACCCGCCGCCAAGCGGGATGGTGGCGGAGTATTCCACAACCGGCCAGGTGTCCTGGGCGCGCCAGGTGCCGGTACTGTCCTGCACGACGTAGGCTGGGTAGTCCACGGTCGGTTCGATGCCCTTGAGGTGCTGGTCGTAGAAGGACATCACCTCGTCGAACCAGCCCTCGCGGCCCATTTCCAGTTTCCCATCGGCAGTGCGCTCGTTGCCCCGGTAATGCTCCCACGGGCCGAGCCAGCCGCGCTGCGGCCCCTGGTGGTTGGTGAGGAACGCCTCCACCGCCTCGGCTTCGGCCTTCCACTCAAGGAAACCCTGCGTGAACAATAGCGGCGTGTCGGTGCCCTGGGCGCGCTCGGCCAGGTTACGGAACTGCCAGAACTCAGAGTTCGGGTCAGCGTCCTGGTAGCCGAGCGAGTTCACCGGCAGGCACAGCGGGTTCATCTGCTCGTAGGCGGCATTGCTCCGGTAGCGCTCGTCATCGTCGGGCAGCGGCGGCAAGATAGCAATCTCGTTGTAGGTGCGCGACACATCCACGATGGTCGAGCGGGGGACGCCGTTCGACCAGACCATGCGGTGCAGATCCCAGATCGGCTCCTGGGCGACGACGGCTTTGAGCGCGTCCTGGTCGAGGTTGTTGCCAACTAAACCGGTGATGGCATCATAGGACTTGCCATACATGCCGACGGCACCCGTAGACCAGGGCTGGCTCGCGGCCCAGTCGATCGCGGCCTTCACGTCGGCCTGCTCACCGGGACCCATGAAGTCTAGACATCCGGTGGAGCCGCCGAAGCCGCGCAGGTCGACCATCACCAGGGCGTAGCCGCGGTTGAATAGATCGGTGCCTTCGACCAGGTCGTTGAAGCGGTTCGAGGGGCCGGTGTGCGCGTGGTTTTCCAGTGCCTGTTGGCCGGAGTGACCGAAGTACGCTCCGACCGACAGGATCACCGGCACCTGCTCGCCTGTGGACAGCCCTTCGGGCAACAGAACGTCGGCGTGCAGTTCAACGTCGGAGCCGTCTGAGGACGGAAAGTAGTGCTGTGTCCAGGCCGCGCCTTGGGGAACGCGGTCGTTCTCAGCTTGCGTGACTGCTTTGTCGGCGGTGGCAACCGCAGCAGTCGGGGGTGCCTCTGACTGCGTCAATGCGGCCGGTGCCCTAGCGAGGACAAGCAACATCACTGCTGTGCCTGTTAATAAGCGCCTGACGTAGGTCTTGGGAACGCGCATAATTCTCCTCCTGATGGAAGCTGTTGGTCTTGAGTCGTACGTGAGTCGGTCACGATTTCGTGAGCTGTTAGAAAAAATTTGAGCCATGATGGTGAACGCTTTGCCGTCCAGCCCCTCTGGCAAGGTGTTTGGGGCCACGATACCCATGTCCACCCTGTGCGGTCATCAGAAGATGCCTCAGCCGATGAGGGCCAGCACAGCATGAACTACCAGGTGGGCAATCATGGCGGCCTCTAACCCGTAGCGCCAGAACAAATACCCCGCCACCACTGCAAACAAAGCATTTTGGATCAGCAAGAGCCCTAGCAGGGGTGGGGTTAACGGCAGCCCTAGGGCGATCGCAGCGGGCAAGTGGGCTACAGCAAACACCAGGGAGGAGACGGCAATGGCGACGATCACCCACTGGGTCTGGGGTTTACCCTGGCGATGCTGCCCAAATCGCCAGCCCAGCCACAGCAGCAGCGTCATCAGTCCCCAGCGGATCAAAATTTCTTCGGTGATACCGCCGTAGAGAAATCGCACTAGCAGCGGCGTGGGCTCAGCCGCTCCATAGGCTGGTGGCAGCAGCGGGCGAGACAGCAGGGTAATCGCCGTCAGTAGTGCGCCGCTGATCAACCCACCCACCACACCGGGTAACAGTTGAGGAACCATAGCCTGCCGCCACGATCGCCCCACGGCCAGCGCCTCTGCCCCCGGTGCCATTAGCCCTAGCCGATGGGCCAAGAGCACGCCTATCAGCACCGCCACTGACAGCAAAACAGCAGGCTGCACCAGCACCAGGAGCCTGACCACGGCGGCAGGTGGGGCACCCTCTGGAAGTGGGGGCAACGGCAGCAACCCCAGAGTCATCACCCCAGCCATGCCTGCCAACCACAGCAGCCCAAACAGTCGCAGCCTAGCGTTTCTATGCTTAACCATGACTCTATCCTCAATGTCATTCCAGAATTGTTTTCAAGCCTTCGCGGTCTTGTGGTTATAGGTTTGCGAACTAACGAGATCACCCACGATCGCGCGATGGCTCTGGAAAACGGGTTGGGGTCTTACGCTGGAACACTCCGTAGGCGATCGCCAGAAACACGGGTACTGCCACCAACGCTGATAGCGCCCCGTAGGTGGCGTGATACTCGCTGATGGTGAACAGAGCGGGTGAGGGCAAGGCACTTCCAGTGACGTCGAACAAGAGTGCCCCACCGATGTTGTTCGCGAAGTGTACGCCGATGGCGAGTTCAGTGGTGCCGTCAATCAACGAAACCACAGTCCACACTAGACCCGGCACGAGAAAGTAGTTGGAAAAGATCGTGAGCCACCCGCCCGCGCGCGCCTCCGGGTTAAGGAGGTGCGGCAGGGTGAATATTACGGCTGGCACGATCGCCAGAAACACACGGTTGCTCCAGATGAGGCTCGCACCCTGCACGATATATCCGCGAAAGAAAAGCTCCTCGGTGGTTGTTTGGACAGCGGTGAGAACCAGCGCGATCGGAACGAAGAGCGCGAATGTTATGAGGCCGGAGTTGAAGGAAAAGGTATCCGGGTAGAACAGATACTGCCCCAGCCCACCGATCAGGCCGTACGGCACAAACCACGCCACGAATCCTTGACCGACCCGATGCCAGTCTATCTGCTTCCGCGCTGTGACGAGCGTTTGGGGGTGGCGGCGGTGGACGAGGGAGACAGCAATCAGGACTCCCGCGAAGAAGCACAGGAAACTCGCCATCACAAATAGGTAGTATTCCACAGGCCCAAGCCCCGAGGGGTCTGCCTGGCCGCCGAGCGCGAACGCGACGAGTACGCTGGCACCACTACCGACGATCAGCCACGCAAAGAGGATGATCATCAGCCCCAGAACATACCGCCACCCCCGATACTTACCCCACCGGGCAGCCTCCAGGTAGGTAACTTTTTTCGCGTCTGCGATGATTCCCTGCGTTCTTTCGGTATTTTGCATCTTCATCTCCGTTCCCTTTATGGGTAAATTCTGTAGTGCTTTGATCTAGTTGCTAATTACAGTTGTCGATAGTTTCAGGATTTAATGGCGACTCGGATAGCTCTGGTGACACCAGATTTAGCATCGTTAGATCTGCGCTTGCCCCTGGTCAAACTACGATGGCTTTCTGGTTAATTTCTGTCTTTAAAAATTGCCTGAACTATTACCCACACCGCTACTTCAATACAACAGTATTAAAAATCTTGTCGTGCCATGTTTCCTGTTGTTTATCTACAAAAAACCAGAGATAGCCTAACCCAAAGATTAGCCCACTCAGGAAGTAGCCCAACGAACCGCGTAGACCAGCCATCACAAAAGACAACGATTTTCCATCGGGTTGAACTACTCTGATGTTCATCACTCCCATGCCAATTGATCGCTCTCGCTGACTCCAAAGGCAACCAAAATACAAAAAATTTCCAAGCATGGGAGCGAGTGAAAATCCAATCACACTCGGAGCCACAATTAAATTTGGTACAGGTATCCCGCTATCAGCGTAAGCTCCGATGATCACTCCAATGGCAACCGCTGCTAGTGAATAGATGATTGAGAGAATAGCTTGATCAATCAACCATGCAGCAGCCCGCTGTAAGAAGGTTGCCTTATTCATCTTTATGTCCTCAAATGTTTTGCACAATTGTCTAAGCGAAATACTCTGAACAGCCTTTGCGAATGGCTAGAAGAAAATTTAGACATGAGGATTAACTCCTTTACTCTTGTTGCTGATTTCAGTTGTTAATGGGTTTAAGGATCGACAGGATCGCCGATCGCCCCACCTGTAGCTATATGCACGGCGCGGGCCATCTGCCCAAGCGTGTTGCCAAGCGAGGTAGGATCGGCTCCTGCCATCAGGGCCGCACTGATGTCTTCACTGATAACGCGCACGACTGCGGTGGCGGCGGCGGCGTGCAGCCGCACCTCGATATCGTCAGGCGATCGCCGCAGGCGATCGGCGAAGATCTCGACCAGAGCGCGCTCTATTCGGTCGTTGGTCATCAGCCAGACCGTCCGCAGATCCGGCTCTTTTTCGGCCAGCACCGTCATCTTGATCACAGCCTGATCAAAGGACTGCTGATCGGGATCTTGAGTCCGATTCACCGCCCATTCCATGAGGTGATCTTCAAGGGAGACATCCCGAGGCCAGCGGCGCAACAGCGCCACAAACTCCTCGCCATCCTGCGCCAAGACCGGCTCGACACAGCTCTCCTTGTTGCGGAAGTACCGCCAGAGGGTGCGCACTGAGAGACCTACCGCTTCTGCGATCTGCTCGCCGGTCGTGGCAGCGACGCCTTGCTCCCAGAACAAACGCGCCGCCTCCCGCGAAATCTCCAGACGTATTCGCTGCTGCCGCTGCTCACTCATCCTCCCTGGCTTGCGCTCGTTCTTCGTTGTGTCGCTGGTATCGTCACTCCCCACAGCAGTCTTCCCTTCAGGAATCTGTCACTAAGTGACAATATAACACTTAGTGACACCATCGACAAGGGGTTGCTTGACTAATCAGCACGTTCAATTTGAGCCAGTAGCGACTCAAACTCTGGAAACTGGTCAGGGAACAGCACCTGAGAGACTCCGCCACAGGCGGCAGGGGTGAGGCCACCCCCGCAACAGACACTGCCAGCGTGATTGTTAGGCGCTGTTTATATACCTTCCGTACCGGTTATCTTTGCCTTAGCTAGCTTGAGTGTAGTGAGTTCCAACACTCAACTTCTTTCAAATTCCTACGGTGATTTACCAGATTCTTAGGTCGCTAGCGCGGCTGTTTAGGCGTCAGTTCAGTGAGGCGCTTATATAAATAGCTCAATCTGGAACTGATGCTCTGAATCAGTTAATTGGCTAACATGATTT
Source organism: Nodosilinea sp. AN01ver1 (assembly GCF_050565655.1). Lineage (NCBI taxonomy): Bacteria > Bacillati > Cyanobacteriota > Cyanophyceae > Nodosilineales > Nodosilineaceae > Nodosilinea > Nodosilinea sp. AN01ver1. Next base: position 8,909 of record NZ_JBNXVS010000071.1, read on the forward strand.
GTCTACCGACTGATGTTGATTTGAGCTAGAGAGACTGCCCCCCGGAGACTTCGATACGCTGTCCAGTAATCCATCGATTCTCTTCCGACAGCAACAGCGCGATCGCCCCGCCGATATCATCGGGTTCACCCACCCGACCTAAAGCAGTTTGGGACGCGATGTACTGATTGATCTCTGAATTGTGCTGCACGACACTGCCCTGGGTGGCGATCGCGCCTGGAGCCACTACATTCACCGTGATTTGCCGCTGTCCTAATTCCTTTGCTAAGGAGCGAGTCAGAACCTCGATCGCGCCCTTCATGCTGGCATAGATCGCTCGTCCTGGGCTTATGGTGCGAGTCAGAAACGATGAAACATTCACGATTCGTCCACCATCTTTGAGCAATGGCAGCAACTTCTGAGTGAGAAAGAAGACACCCTTGAAGTTAACGCTGAATAGTCGATCAAATTCTTCCTCTGTTGTTTCTACAAACAGTGAACCGCCACTAATTCCAGCGTTATTGATGAGAAAGTCAAATTGCTCGGTGCCCCAAGTGTTTTGCAGGGCTTGCTTGACTTGTATCACAAACGCATCAAGGGTTTCGATGCTGCCGATATCGAGCTGCAAGGCCACTGCTTTATTGCCCATTGCCTCAATTTCAGAAACAACGGATTTTGCTTCTGCTTCACCGTTGAGATAGGTCACAATTATGCCCACTCCTTTCTTTGCCACTGTCAACGCAGTATTCTTTCCCAGCCCTCGACTTGCTCCGGTCACTAGAGCAATTTTGGGTTTATCTTGGGTCATCATCTTATTTCTCCAATAAAAGACGATCGGGTATACTCCCAGATAGAATTAAATGGAGATATTAATCCTGCCGTTCTATCTATTCTGAGTGTTCTAAATGTACTGAGTTCTTGTGCCGAAATTCTTTCAGATTCTTAACCTAATTTGTCAGATTCTTCCTGTTACCGCACCTGCTTCGGTGTCATGCCAGTGAATCGCTTAAACTGCTGCGTCAAATGGCTTTGGCTAGAGAAGCCGACTTGCAGGGCGATGTCTGCGATCGCCAGATCCGTTTTCATCAACATGACTTTTGCCCGTTCTACGCGCTGTTGAATTACGTATTGATGGGGCGAAACTCCCATGGTTTGCTTAAACAAACTCGCAAAGTAAGTTGGACTGATGTTAACAACACTGGCCAGTTCTGCCAGGGATAAATCTCGATTCAAGTAAGTGTGAATGTAATCGATCGCCTGCTGCAACTGGATACGAGAGAAGCTGCTGTTGGGTGATGCGATCGGTTGCGTTAGGGTCGAATAGTGTCGTAGTAGATGAATCACTAGGGCTTGAGTGAGTGATTCGACATAGAGTTGTCCCATCATCCCGCCTGATCGCAACTCAGCCAATATCAGCATGCCAATCTGGTGAAGTTGCGAATCTTGCTGGCCAAAACAATGTATAAACTCGAACTGACTTGAATCCATATCAGAGGCTTCAGCAACCTGTTGAATCAGTTCTGGTTTTAAGCAAATGAATAGTGGAGAGCAGGTGATACCACTTCTGTCTTGACACCAGTAGCTTGGCTGTCCAGCCGGAATAAAGAGATTGTCCCCTTCCTGAAGGATCGATTCATGCCGTCGATCATCCCGTTTTTGAATGATATGAGTAGGATTCCCTAGGTGTAAGCTGAGCCAGTGGTCTGAGAGGGCTGGGAGTTCTGCCTCATAGGTTGAAGCAAGACTTTGACACTGCTCAACCAAAATGCCACTCCAGTTCATTTGACGACTGGAGATCATCAGTGGTTTATTGAACCGTTGGCTGAGTTCGAGCGAGTTGAGCTGGTTGCTGGCCATAGAGCTTGCTCTCACCGATTGCTTGCAGTTACAAAATAATACCTCTCGGCCTTGCTCTGGCGCAGAAAAAGCGTCTACCAGTTAGAAAGCAAAAACAATAACTGGCGGATCAAATCACAAGCTAGAAACTAACGCCTCTCTTCTTAGACAGACTTTTCTAACTCAGTCGCTGATTGTTTATTCAGCAAAATTGCGCCTGACTTATTAACTCTCTATGCTGTCGCTTTCATCAGCTTGTACTGGATAGAATTGTTTCAGCAATTCAGCAACTTCTTGCGCGATCGCAGTCAGGGCATCATTCACTGGAGAGTCACAGAGATAATCAGGTTGAGGTGTAATCTTATACTCAGAATCATTCTTGCATTGTGATACTGAACGTTTCATGGGATCTTTCTCGATGAAATGCTGATTTGTGACTGCTTACGTCTTGTTCAAGCAGTTATGCCGCCATCAATTTTGAGGCTCGCACCCGTGACAAAAGTGGCTTCAGGGCCGGCGAGATAAGAAACCATGCCAGCCACCTCGTTGTCCTGTCCATAGCGACCAAGGGCAATCATGTTAGTGATTTCTTTAGCAGAGTCCCCATCTGCAGGATTCATATCGGTATCGATCGGACCCGGTTGAATATTGTTGACCGTGATACCGCGAGTCTCCAAATCGCGGGCGAGTCCACGGGTAAAACTAGCGATCGCCGCGCCTAAACCGCGTGAACCGCCCGTAACCAGGGCAACTTTGCCTGCAAGTGTTGTCGTCATGATGGACTCCTTTAGGTATGAAATTGTTGACTCAAGCTTGTGCTTCGATCAGTTTGCTGACGACATCTGAAAGCAGTGTTTGCCCCCTGACTGTTTGAACGTGGCTTCCCCCTTCAAACTCAATGTGACCAGAATTAAAGCCGCGCATCATCTCGCTGTAACAGTTGACGGCTTCAGGCGAAAAGCCAAAGCTGGAAATCGTTGCCTGCCAATCGCTTTCGGGGACAGCAACAGCCTGTACGTCGCGTCCAAGAGCGGTTGCAAAAGCGGCGGCGACATCGTTTGGCGAATAATCTGCTGCGCCGTGCAGTTCGATGATGCGCTTGCCCGTCCAATCTGCGGTCATCGCTTGGGCAACGGCACGTCCAATATCGGCGGCGCAAACCATCGGAATCTTGCGCTCAAGCGGCCTGTAGAAGCTCGGCAAAATGCCCTGATCAGCGGCAATCTGCGCCATGCTGCTCCAGTTTTCTAAAAACGCCGATGCTCGCAAAAATGCAACGGGAATTTTCAAATCGCCGAATATTGACTCCAGAATGTGCGTCGTCAAAATATTACCCGTGCCCGAGGCGTGTTGCGAGCCGACCGAAGACAGCAACACGACTTTCTGCGCGCCGGAACTTTTAATGGCAGCGACGTAACGCTCACCGATTCCTCTCGCCACCGCAAACATATCGGCGACGTTGTAGGCAGGCGGATTGATCGCGTAAACCGCGTCCGCATTCCCCATCGCTCTGGTCATCGCTACTAAATCGCTCAGATTCGCAAACGCAACGTCTGCGCCTTTTGCCCGCCAGGCGGCAGCTGTTTTGTCCGATCGCAAAACGACCCGCACCAACTGATTTTTCTCAAGCAAAGCATCAGCAACCGCAGAACCCGTCTGTCCAGTTGCACCAAAAACTACATACACAAGATTTTCCTCTTAACTCATGATTATCCGCGTCATTAGACCGTCTCATTTCTCCTCTCGCGTTTGGCAAGATGAGGATTACGGTCATTTCGATCAGGCGAACAGAGCGGTTGGGAGAGATGGGGTGGGTGCGATTGCCGGGTTGTACCAGCAAAACCGTCATCTCTTGGCTAAAGTTCGCGTTTTGCCGATGTTTATGACTGAACTGAGCACCGCACTAAAGCGAGTCGATATAGTGGACTGAAGACTTGAATAAGTTAGTGACGAGACAGAGTGATATCATCCGGTGTCTACATCATCTGGCGAACCGGGCAGACAATCACTTCATTAACATCAACTGTCATGAATAATCTAGCCTAGGTAGGCCCAGCAATGAGCTAAAATTTGTGGCACCCGCTTGGCTTCCCAGGAAGCCCCTGCGAGTCTAGTGCGTTGGGACGATGAGTACCTCTTCTAGCTCCTCAGGTGTAATTCCACAAGTTAATTCATTGGTTATCTAACTTCTATTTCCAAAACTTTTTCAAAAGCTGGCATGTCCAAGAATGCGGTAACTTCAGCCACTTCTCCAACCTCAAATGTGAAGAACCAGGCATAGCTGTTCCTATACTGCTCTCCATTAATCAAGGTTGTTTCAGCATCAAAATGAATAATAACAACGTCACCATCTTCATAAACTTGCCACTGTGTTGGCCTTAAAAGCTCCTTTACACGCTCATTAAAAGGCGCAATCAGCTCTTCTTCAAAATGTTTGCGTGTGTAAGTGCCAGCATATGTATTAAAGCCACTAATCGTCCAGCGCATATCCTCTGATAAAAGCTCGAAAGGAGAGCCGATACCATCTTGCCATTGCTGAAAACTCGCCTCGACAACGGCCTTTTTACTTGGTGCCGGTGTTTCATTGGGAACAGAAGTTTGTCCGACAGCGTTACAGCCAACCGTGAGAATAAGCGCCATAGCAGCTAAAAAATGAAATGGTTTCATTACGACAATGTCCTTTGTGTTGGTGATAACGCTCCTATGCTTCGACCGATTCTCTTCAGAACGCACTGGCTGTCGGTCGGACTATGATTTCATTCACGTCAACATCATCGGGTTGGGATACGGCATACAGCACCGCTCTCGCGATCGCCTCTGGGCTGAGCGAAATTTTGCGAAATTCCTGCAAAGCACCTTTCGCCGTCCTGTCTGTAATATCAGAGCCCAGCTCCGTCTCAACGACACCCGGAGAGATCGTAGTGACGCGAATATTTTGCGATTCCTGGCGCAGTCCTTCAGAGATAGCCCAAACCGCATATTTCGTGGCGCAATAGACGGCCCCCGTCGGAACGACCACATGAGCCCCAATCGATGCGGTATTGATGAACTGCCCACCGCCCTGCACTTCCATAATCGGTAGCCCCGCTGCGATACCATTCAATACGCCCCGAATATTCACATTAATCATGTTGTCCCATTCCTCGACTTTCAGGGCATTCATCGGCGATAGGGGCATCACGCCTGCATTGTTAAAGATGGCATCAACGCGACCAAGTTTGTCTTTGGCAAACTCCACAAATGCTTTTACATCGTCGCTATCGGTGACATCGACCGCTTTGAATTCTGCTGTGCCGCCGGATGCCTGAATCTCCTTGGCTAGCTTCTCTAGCTTGTCTATCCGTCGTGCTCCCAAAACGACTTTTGCGCCATTTTGGGCGAGCAGTTTCGCGGTGGCTTCACCGATACCGCTACTGGCTCCAGTAATGACGATTACTTTATTTTCTACATTCAACATGGTGAGTTTTCCCTTTGTTTTAGTTTCCTTATGTTTTAGTCAGCATGAATTAAAGAACATGCTGCCAGAGGCTTCAATTCTCTGAACATTTACCCAACGGTTGTCTTCAGAAAATAAAGATGCGATACCTTTGGCAAGCTTCGGTAACTCCCCGCCGGTATCATCAGGAAGACCCACTCGACCTAACGCAGTGTGCAAAGCGGTAAAGGTGTAATTAACTTGAGTGTAATGAGTTCCAATGCTCAAGTTCTTTCAGATTCTTATCGTGATTTATCAGATTCTTACGATATTTCAGAATTCTTCGAAACTTCTATAGCGGGTTTCACTCGGGTGAGGTACATCGCGATGATCCCCCCTGTCCCCCTTAATAAGGGGGGTTACAGAGTAAAACTTAAACAGCCAGGAACTGGGGGATCTAAACCTCAGCAATTGTGTACCTCACTCCATTGAGAACCGCTATAAATATAGGTAGCCACTAATCAGGCGCGATTTTATTGAAAAGTATCTGTCGCCCCTTTTACGGCGTAAACCGACCACTGGCAAAGATTTTCGAGACTCAGCTAGAGCTGGTAAGTTTGCTCTCAAAAGTTTGCTGTAACGACTTTTCATGCCAATTACCCATGACGCTGGCGCGCCACACCCAATGATAAAAACTTAGGGAAAGAGCTAGATAGGTCACCGATCCCTTGACAATGATGTTAGAAGTCGGCTATCCCCATAGGAACCGGATCCCTGAGCAACGGTTTATTTTTAGAGCAATATTGTGCCTCTCTCTCAAAGAATAAACAAGGAGTTGTGTCTTGAAATTCAAGGAAGAGTCAGAATTTCTACCCCTTCCTCAGTCACAGCAACGGTATGCTCAAATTGAGCAGAAAGTTTTTTATCTTTCGTAGTCGCAGTCCAACCATCCGCGAGGAATTTAAGCTCATGAGTTCCTTCGTTTAGCATTGGTTCAACCGTAAAAACCATGCCTGGACGCAGTTTCAACCCGCTGCCTCGTTTACCATAGTGAGGAATTTGCAGCTCTGTATGCATCTGTTTGCCTATGCCATGCCCAACCATATCTCGAACAATTGAGAACCCCTTTGCCTCGGCATAGGCTTGAATTGCAGCGCCAATATCACCAATTCTTGCCCCAGGCTTGATTTCAGCAATGCCTTGCATCATCGATGCTTGAGTGGCTTCAACCAGTTTTCGGGCTGTTGCGGATACATTACCAACCAGGAATGTTTTAGACGTGTCGCCATGATAACCGTCTAGGCGTGGCGTCACATCGATGTTGATAATATCTCCGTCTTTGAGAATCTGCTTTGGATTCGGAATTCCGTGACAAACCACTTCATTAACGCTGGTGCAAATTGAGCCGCTAAAGGGGGAATGACCGGGGGGTGCGTAACCAAGGGTGGCACTGGTTGCCCCATGGGCTTGCATCCAATGCGCTGCCTCATCGTTTAAAGCTTGCGTACTCACTCCAGGTTGCACCATTGATTCCAGATGTTTGAGGAGGTTCGCAGCAAGTTGTCCAACCCGCCGCATCTTGCCTAATTCTCTACTCGAAAGCAAGACGAGGCCTGTATGGCCCTGGGGTTGGACAAAATCTCCGGCGATCGAGAGCACATTCTGATGGTTCATGGATAAAGCCTTGATCATTCATGCTATGCCATGCTAGCACAGCACGGCATAGCACAACACAGGCTAGGCTATTACTGGTATCTTGGAAGCAAGAAAACCAGGCATGAAACTCAAAATGGGTGGCAAAACAGACTTGGAGCGAGTGGTTGCTTACGTTCCTCCAGAGTTAAAGCAAGAACTGGAGGAGTGGGCACAGACAGATGAACGATCTGTCTCTTGGCTGGTTGCAAAATTAATTGATAAGTCTTTGCAAGAACGCCGAAAACAGCGAAGCGCTTCGGAAATAGTCAATATGCGCTGAAACTAGGGTTCTTGTTGAGTAGGCTGCTCTCGTTGTACTTACATTAACTCAGTTCCCAATCGGGGTAGGTCTGCTGATTGGCCGCAATGGATTGTGTACTTTAGGCGGCTTTGGCGATTTCGGTGTAGTGCCAGGTGGTGGGGCCGTTGTCGGTGGTGGCGATGACGTAGCCAAACCATTCGAGACGTTCGAGGTTGGCGGCGATCGCATCCAGTTTTTTCTTAGTGTTTTTGCCGGTGAACTGGGCGGCAATTTGCGGCACGGTCCAGTGGCCAGTGCTGGTGCGGAGCAGGTCGCGAATGGCGGCGAGTTAGGCTTTGGGCTGGGTGGGCCATCTACCCCCAACGCCGCGCAGAGATCTAAAAAGAAGGGTTGAGAGTTAGCCTGCTCGTTGCCTTCAGAGTGCTGCCATTTAGCGATAAACGCCTGAATGCGTTGGGAGTCGTCGGGGGGCATGGGGCAAGGCGGCGGGGCTTTTCCTTTTTTCAAACCTTAACCACAGATTCCGGTAGTCCCCAGATCTTGACCCAAAGCTTAACAAGCCTCCACGTATCAGGGGTCAGGTGCCTTTTGAGTCGCTTTAAGCCAGGGGTCAGGTGCCTTTGCTGCTACAGCAGATAACTGTCATAGCAGCAAAGGCACCTGACCCCTTAGTGGCCTTAATCTAGCTGTTCGATGGCCCTAAGGGGCCGGTCTTTGACCATCGCGCCTCAGCAGGCTAAACACCTCGCCCTGCTCCGGGGTAATCAAAATCCCAGAGGTTGGTATTGTACTTACGGGCCTTTTTTCAGGGTGCCAACAGCGCCTGTTGGCGGGTGAGAGGCCCCCACTACGCCAAGTCTGGGCGCGGCTATACCCGCTAGAAAAACGGCGGCGCAACCACTGTCATCATCACCATCCATTCCGTCACAGCCAGCTCCTCAGCCCCTCAGCCGCATTCCGCCTGCTGCTTTTCTTTTAGACACAGACAGAGAAAAGTCGCGCCGTGACGATGAACGAAAAACAACAGACGGGTTGTTTTATTTAATAGCTCAAACTATCGTTCGCCTGCGGCAAAATCTGTAGAAAACATGAAAACCTGAAGCTGCGATCGCCCTCAGAAACGTCACAAAACGTTCCATTCAGAGGCCTTTCAGCAGAGTTATAATCATAGAAGAGGCCGAGCTAAAGAAGGCTATTTCAAAGGAAAAGCCGCACACAAAAACAACAGAAAAGTTGTCAAAGGCCAGACACCTTCTTGTCCAGTTTATTTGCAGGAAGAATTCTTTTAATACTTTTAGAAAATTTTGGTTAGCCGTAAACGATTGGGCTTTCCCAGGTACAAAAGGCTCTTCCATAGGCTATTTGCAAAGGTGCCAATTCATATTTCGCAGACTTAACATTTGCCAGCTGCCGCCACAACCACGAGGATTCACTATGATTGCCAGTCATTTGCCTTCCCTCACCCAGGCCAACCTGGATAACTCGCTAGATTCCCTCACCGACTTCCAGCCTGGTCTCTGGCAACAATCTATCGATCTGCGCGACTTCATTCAGCGCAACTACACCCCCTACACCGGGGATGGCACCTTTTTGGCCGCCGCCACCCCTCGCACCGAAACCCTTTGGCGTCAGGTAAAAGAGCTGATGGCGCTAGAGCGCGAAAACGGCGTGCTCGATGCCGATACCGCCGTGCCCTCCGGCATTACCAGCCACGCGCCGGGCTATATCGACGTCAAGCTTGAGCAAATCGTCGGTCTGCAAACCGACCTGCCCCTCAAGCGCGCCATCATGCCCTTCGGCGGCATTCGCGTGGTCGAGGCCAGCCTCAACGCCTACGGTTACGAGCTAGACCCAGGCACCAAAGAAACCTTTACCCGCTACCGCAAAACCCACAACGACGGCGTGTTTGATGCCTACACCACCGAAATGCGCCGCTGCCGCAAGTCAGGCATTATCACCGGCCTGCCCGATGCCTACGGGCGAGGCCGCATCATCGGCGACTATCGGCGGGTGGCGCTGTACGGCTGCGATCGCCTGATGGCCGACAAGCAGGCCCAAAAAGACAACCTCGAACTCAACAGCCTCGATGAAGCCACCATTCGCCTGCGCGAAGAGATCTCTGAGCAGATCAAAGCCCTCAACGAGCTGAAGGAACTGGGTGCCGCCTACGGCTGCGACCTGGCTCGCCCCGCCATCACCGCTCAAGAGGCGGTGCAGTGGCTCTACTTTGGCTACCTGGCGGCGGTCAAAGAGCAAAACGGGGCGGCCATGTCTCTGGGGCGGGTTTCCACATTTCTCGATATCTACTTCGAGCGCGACCTGCAAGCCGGGCGGCTGAGCGAAGCCGAAGCCCAGGAAATCATCGACCACTTCGTCATGAAGCTGCGCCTGGTGCGGTTTTTGCGCACCCCCGACTACAACGAGCTGTTTAGCGGCGACCCCACCTGGGTGACCGAGTGCCTTGGCGGCATGGGCCTCGACGGCAGGCCCCTGGTGACTAAAACCAGCTTTAGAATGCTGCACACCCTGGTCAACCTCGGCCCTGCGCCGGAACCCAACCTGACGGTGCTGTGGTCTGAGCGGCTGCCCGAAGCCTTTAAGCGCTACTGCGCCGAGGTCTCCATTCAAACCAGCTCGATTCAGTACGAAAACGATGACCTGATGCGGCCCTACTGGGGTGACGACTACGGCATTGCCTGCTGCGTCTCGGCCATGCGCATTGGCAAGCAGATGCAGTTCTTTGGGGCCAGGGTAAACATGGCCAAGTGCCTGCTCTACGCCATCAACGGCGGCAGAGACGAGCACTCCGGCGACCAGATTGCCCCAGCCTATGCGCCCATTACCGGCGACGTGCTCGACTACGCCGAGGTGTGGCCCCGCCTGGTGCAGATGATGGCCTGGCTGGCCAAAACCTACGCCAACACCATGAACGTCATCCACTACATGCACGACAAGTACTGCTACGAGCGGCTGGAGATGGCCCTGCACGATCGCGACGTGCTGCGCACCATGGCCTACGGCATGGCGGGCCTGTCGGTGGTGGCCGACAGCCTGTCGGCGATCAAGCACGCAAGGGTGCGGGTGCTCAGGGACGATCGCGGCCTGGCGGTAGACTACGTCATCGATGGCGACTTTCCCAAGTACGGCAACAATGACGACCGGGTAGACCGCCTTGCGGTCGAACTCGTCCAGACCTTTATGGCCGAGCTGCGCAAGCACACAACCTACCGCGATGCGGTGCCCACCCAGTCGATCCTCACCATCACCTCTAACGTCGTCTACGGCAAGAAGACCGGCAATACCCCGGACGGTCGCCGCGACGGCGAGCCCTTTGCCCCCGGGGCCAACCCCATGCACGGGCGCGACAGCAACGGTGCCGTAGCCTCTCTGGCTTCGGTGGCCAAGTTGCCCTACCGCGATGCCCAGGATGGCATTTCGAACACGTTTTCGATTGTGCCGGGGGCGCTGGGGAGGACGGAGAGCGATCGCATTAGCAACCTGGCCGCCCTGCTCGATGGCTACACCCGCGACGGCGGCTTCCACCTCAATGTCAACGTGTTTAACCGCGAAACCCTGCTCGACGCGATGGATCACCCCGAGCTGTACCCACAGCTCACCATCCGGGTCTCGGGCTACGCGGTGAACTTCATCAAACTCACCCGAGAACAGCAGCTCGATGTCGTTAACCGCACCTTCCACGAGCGCTGCTAACCCCAAAAGCCCCTCTCAGCCCACCGCCGAGAGGGGCTTACTACTGGCGGCCAGATCGTAGGGTGGGCCGTGCCCACCCTACGATCTGGCCTTCACCCCCAACTCTCCAATGGCCAATTCCCCCCACCCATTTCTACAACCCACCCTCTTCTTAATCGACCAAAGCAGGGGCGATCGTTTTTAGCAATCATCAAAGGTGGGCAATGCCCAACCAAACCCAAACCCCCCCCCCCCCAAAAACCCA
>NZ_JBNXVS010000072.1:0-19652 GCF_050565655.1 Nodosilinea sp. AN01ver1
TATTCTCACGATCTATTCACAGACTGCATAATGAATCTGACCTGCCCAGCTATGCTGTTTTTCCCTCGCCAATCGAGGGGGTGCCGAAGTTGATGCAACTAGGTGCCGAAGTTATGCAAATACGCAACAATAAAACTGCACAGGACGGTTCTTGTAGAAGTGCTCATGTCACGAGTCCTAACGTTGAGGAGCCGTGTGAGGTGAAAATCTCACGCACGGTTCTGAAGCCGAGTCGGGAGGGTGACCTCCCGGCTTAGGTTAACCCAGAGACAACACAAACGCCTTGGGGGCCAGCAGCTACCGAACGCCTAGGCCAACTCACCCCTAGAGACTCCATCATTCAGTTCCGCGAGGCCGACACCGATCGCTACGGGCGCATGGTGGCCGAGGTCTATGCGGGTGGCCAGGACGTAAACCTCCAGATGGTCAGCGAGGGCCATACCGTTGTCTCCCAGCAGTTTTTACGGAGCTGCCCCGACACAGATGATGCCCTACTCGCCGCCGAGGCCCAGGCCCAGCAGCAGCAGCTGAACGTTTGGAATCAGCCGAATCCTGTTATGCCCTGGGTCTATCGGCGCAGTCAGCGTTCCACTTGAGGCCTTTCTACACCCGAGAATCCGGCACCCATCCCGCTAAAGCCCCATCGAGGGTGGAACTCTCGATGGGGCTTCTGTCATGGGCTTGATCTTCAAGAGTCCCTTTGAGCACAGAAGGGTAATTAGCTTTGATGCGGATACATGGTTAACGCATAAGCAAAAAATATGCAAGAAATCGTTGCTGTTTTGTTACATTACTGTTACATTAGTTTACATAAGGAAATGTTTACCCCCTGGAGGGTCCTGAAATGTTTACCACCACGCAACTCGACAACGGCATTCTCAACAACTACGCCGTAGAGCCTGACATGTATCTTGCCGCCCATCCCTCCCCCGAGCAGCAACAGCGATACGCCACACAAGCGGCCTTTGCTTCAATCTTTGTGGTGGCTCTGTTACTGGTTTCCTTAGCTGTGAGCTAAGCCATCAAGCTACAGGCAAATTCTTGAAAGTCTTTTGAGGAGAGTCACTATGTTTGCACCCCTGGTTGTGTTAGTTCGTAATGTCATGGGAACACCGAAATTCAATAAGCTCCGGGGACAAGCGATCGCCCTCCACTCTAAGATCATCACGAATTTCTGCAATCGCTTCGGCATCTCTAGTAAGGAGCGGCAAGCTTTGATTCGTAAAGCCAAGTCCAACGGTCACTGGCTTGGCTTCCTTGCCTAAAATCTCTTCCTAAACCTTTTTTTCGCTGGAGTATGCAAGACCTCTAACTATGGCTAGAGGTCTTTTATTATCTGTTTTCGCTCTTATACCGACCGCACAAAAATGACTATCAGGGTTGCCCAGGCGATCGCACACCTGCCCCTGGGCAAACTAAGCCCAGGCAGATGCCATTTACTTAAAAGCCCCTGCTGAGAGCTATTGGGTAGCCACGGCAGGGGTTTTCTTTAGGGGAAAAACTGTGACAAAAAGGGTCTACTCGTCCTCGTCCAGGTAGGCTTCCTCTTCGCCCTCAACCTCGATCTCCACGTCAGCCTCAGCTACAGCACCGCCGCCAATCTCCAGCTTCTCTCGCACCTGAGCTTCTACCTTCTGGGCAAACTCAGCATCCTCAAGCAGCCGCTGAATCGTGTTGTCGCGCCCCTGGCCCACGTTGTCGCCTTCGTAGCTGTACCAGGCCCCCTTACGCACGATCACTCCGTGCTGCTCAGCCAGGTCAATCAGACAGCCCATCGTAGAGATACCCTGGCCAAAGAGAATATCGAACTCGCCAATGCGGAAGGGCGGTGCCACCTTGTTCTTGGCCACTTTCACCTTGGCGCGAATGCCGTACTCTTCGGTGCCCTTCTTCAGGGTTTGGATGCGGCGAATGTCGAGCCGGACAGAGGCATAGAACTTGAGCGCATTGCCCCCGGTCGTGACTTCGGGGTTGCCGTAGGAGATGCCGATCTTCTGCCGCAGCTGGTTCAAGAAGATGACCGTACACTGCGACTTGCCAATGCTGCCGGTGATCTTCCGCAACGCCTGGCTCATCAGTCGGGCCTGTAGGCCCACGTGAGCATCGCCCATCTCCCCTTCAATCTCAGCACGGGGCACCAGCGCCGCTACCGAGTCTACTACCACTAGATCAACAGCAGACGAGCGCACAAGCTGATCCACCACCTCCAGGCCCATCTCCCCGGTATCGGGCTGGGATACCAACAGTTCGTCAATGTTGACTCCTAATGCAGCGGCATAGATGGGGTCTAGCGCATGTTCTGCGTCAACGATCGCGGCGACACCGCCCAGCTTTTGCACCTCAGCTAGAGCATGGAGAGCCAGAGTTGTTTTACCCGAACTCTCAGGGCCGTAGATTTCGATGATCCGTCCCTTGGGCAAGCCACCGCCCAGGGCCAGGTCGAGGGTCAACGCCCCAGTGGGGATAGTTTCAACCTTCATGCGGGCAGCATCGCCCAGGCGCATAATCGCGCCTTTACCGAAGTTGCGCTCAATCTGGCCCAGCACCATCGTCAGCGCTTTTGCCTTCTCCACCTGCTCGGGTGTTTTCTTGGATGCTGTATCGTCCGCTTTGCTGCTCTTCCGGCCTGCCATGATTCCCTCGGTGGTACAGAACAAGACCCCTGAACCCCAGAACAGTTGTCTTTAGTGAACCAGTTTAGTACACTTGTTCCAAATCGCGATAGGTAGTTCTCTATCTTGGTCGGGATAACTGGAATTAAACCTCCAGTCCAGAATTGAGGAGGAGGGTCAAGCTATGACAGAAGACTCTTTAGTTCAACTCATCGCCGTTTCTGACTGGATTGTGGCTGTTACCCATCGCCGGGCCACAGAGTATTTTTGCTGGGTGATTAATCCAGAGCTGTCTACCCTGACCGATGGCGAAACCTACCCCACCAGTAAAGCTGCTCTGGCGGCGGGTCGTGGGTTGGTACAGTGCTCCACGGGGCCAGAGATAGACTTCAGCCGCTGCCGCCTCTACGACTGAAGCTACAACAACGATTTCTCCCCTAAGTAGCCTCCGCTAGTCGGAGGCTTTTTTATTATCAGTTCAGCCTTTGTGGTTCGCTTGTACTATACTGCTCTAACGAGTTCCACTCCGAGGTTCAAATCCTCAGCACATGCGGCTTTACAGGTGCTCTACCGCAGTTGCGCTGAAGGAATTTTTGCATTGTTTATCGTCACTGTTCCTGCTGGGTTTCCATCTCCAGCGGAAGATTTTGCTGAGGGTCCGCTAGATCTAAACCGCTATCTCATCCACCATCCTGCTGCCACCTTCTTTGTGCGGGTCCAGGGCGACTCCATGACCGGGGCTGGAATCTTCTGCGGCGACCTGCTGATTGTGGATCGGGCGCTGCATCCTGTCCCTGGCAACGTGGTCATTGCTGTCGTCAATGGCGACCTAACCATAAAGCGATTGCACCAAGAGGCAGGGCGGATTCTGCTTCTGCCCGAGAATCCGGACTATGCCCCCATTGTGATTGACCCCGATACCGACTTTGCTATTTGGGGCGTAGTGACAAAGGCCATTCACTTCCTGGGGGGCACATGATTGCTCTCATAGATTGCAACAATTTCTATGTGTCCTGTGAGCGGGTGTTTAACCCCAAGCTGGAGGGCAGGCCCGTGGTGGTGCTCTCTAATAACGATGCCTGCGTGGTGGCTCGATCCAATGAGGTCAAAGCTCTGGGCGTGAAGATGGGCACCCCGCTGTTTCAGATGCGATCGCTTATCGAACAGCACCAGATCCAGGTCTTCTCCAGTAACTACGCTCTCTATGGCGACCTGTCGCGGCGGGTGATGGAGACTCTGGGCATGTTCACTCCCGAGGTTGAAGTCTACTCCATTGATGAAGCCTTCCTATGTCTTGCGGGACAGTCCTATGAGACAGTCTCACAGGTCATTCGAGCCACCGTAGTTCAGTGGACGGGCATTCCTGTCTCAGTCGGGGTGGCCACCACCAAAACCCTGGCCAAGATCGCCAACCACCAGGCCAAGCAGCAGGGGGGCGTGTGTGTGCTGCGAGAACCTGAGCCGGTACTGGCCCAGTTGCCGGTGTCTGAAGTTTGGGGCATCGGGCGGCGGCTCACTCAATGGCTGGAGGCCCACGGCATCACCACTGCACTCCACCTGCAGCAAGCAGACCTGACCCTGATCCGGCAGCTGCTCGGCATCGTTGGAGTTAGGACGGTTCTAGAGCTACGCGGCGTCTCCTGCTTGCCCCTAGAGTTATGCCCGCAGCCTCGTAAGAGCTGCTGTGTCTCTCGGGGCTTTGGGCGGCCTGTAGAGTCTTTAGCTGAGCTGAAGGAGGCGATCGCTTGCTATGGAGCCAGGGCAGCGGCAAAGCTGAGGCGCGATGGCCGGGTGGCCCAGACTATGCAGGTGTTTATTACCACCAGCCGCTTTCGGCCCGGTGAACCGCAGTATACCAACTCAGAGACGCTGGTGCTGCCCTACCCTGCTAGCGATACCCCGACGATCGTACAAACGGCGCTGAGGGCCACACAGCGGTTGTATCGACCTGGATACCAGTACCACAAGGCCGGGGTGATGCTGATGGAGTTGAGCCCCGCTGGCATTGCCCAAGGCAGCTTGTTCGTAGATGAGGACAGGCGCGAGATGGCCTGGCGGCTGATGGATGCTGTGGACTCACTCAATCGGCGGTTTGGGGTGGGAACTGTGCGCTGGGCAGCGGAGGGATTTCAGCAGGGGTGGAGGATGCGGTCTGAGTGGCGATCGCCCAGGTTTACCACTCGGTGGGATGAGCTGGTGGTGGCTCGTTAGATGAAGAAAGCATAGGCTAAAAATCTAGTTATCCAATTGTTTGATGTTCTGGGGATGATCCTGATGGAAAGGTGGGTTCACTGAAGAAGTAGGTAGAGTCAGATTCTCTCAAAGACTTGATTTATGGCCCCACAACCTCTTCGCAAAAACACTAGGACGACTGTGGGGCAAAAGAAAGCTCCCATAGGCAGCAAAGCCATTTATGCCATAGTAGGCGGGGTAGGACTGCTGACAGCTATTATCCTGTCGACGCTGGCCACCGGGTCATCAAGACCACCACTGCCTACTGAAGTAGTTAATGCCGAAGCAGCGATCGCCCAAATAGCTCCGGAAACATCAGAAACGCCGGAAGTTCAACCAGAGCTAGAGGTTCAAAAGACTTTAGAGGTTCAACCCGAGCCAGGGGTTCAACCCGAGCCAAAGCTAGAGGCGAACGCACAAGCCTCTGGGCAGAGCGCTTACAGCCAGGTGATGGACAGTGCCGTTATGAAGGCCGAGAGCGCTCAGAATATTACCCAATCCGCTGTATCCTCCTCAGACTGGGAGTTAATAACTGCACGGTGGCAGGAGGCAATTTACATCATTGAGCAAATTCCAGAATCTGATTCTCTCTATGGCGAAGCTCAGGAAAAAAGAGAGGCATACCTTCTAGCGCTTTCCTACGCTCGGCAGGGCAAGCCTGTCCCCAATGCTGCCGCCACCTTCTCAGAGGCTGTCAACGCCGCGACTGAAGCTTCCCGGCTCGCGCAGCAAGCCCTTACAGCCGAAGAATGGCGCAATGTCGAGGAGAAGTGGAGAGAGGCAAGTATTCTCATGAGTCAGGTGCCAGATTTTGCCGAGAACTATCAGCTAGCTCAAGAGAAGGCGAGTGAATACGCCAACAACCAGAACTATGCCGAACTCCAGGCCAATCGCCCTATAGCCCCTGCTCCTATAGCTGTTGCAGCCCCGGTTGCTCCAGCGCCATTGACTTTTACTCCTCCTGCAATTGAGCCAATAACGACAACCACAACATCTACCACCAGTATTTACTCAGGGGGAAGTTCTAGCTACACCACAAGCAGCAGTTCTTCAGGGAGTAGTGGATCTGGTTTATGCGACTACCCTTGGCAAACAGATAGAGCTGGTAATCGCTGCGGAGACAGGGCTGCTAGCGTTAGACCTGGAGGAAGCTTAGGGGGTAGTGGTTCATCTTATTCTGGCTCCAGCAGCTCTGGTTCAAATTGCCATTATGTCAGTGGTTACACCAGGAAAAACGGAACTTATGTGAGTGGATACACGCGCTGCCGTTGATAAACTCCCTTGACCTACATCACACAAGTAGTCTCGCCAACAGCCATTATCGTCGCGCAATTCTAAAAAATCTATGCCTTCGTAGTTCTAGTCAAGCACGACATCAATGTCCCCGAGTAAAGTCAGACAGGGGTTAGCTCCGGAGACTTTATAGGCTGTGGCTTAAAAACACGGCACTGCCCAAATGAGTCACAGCCAAAGGTTAAGACATTAAGCTTCCACCTTTTGTCATCGGCAGGGGCTCCGAACCTGAAGTGCAAAGTTACAAGATTATCATCAGAACAATTCTGAATCTTGTGCGCTGTCCGCCTATTGACTAAGACAAGATCACCAGCCTTGTACACTTGAGAAACAGCATCAAACCGCTCATCCTCCCACCAACCCTGAATGCCTTCAAAAGGAATGTTTTGGTCATGTGCCTCTTTCTCTGAAAGCTGCCAGTGGGTCATTTCTCCTTGTACGACTTTAATAGCATCCAGGGAATTACCATGGTGATGCATTGGGACTTCATGGCTAGGCTTCCAGCCAATCACATAGACTGACAGAATCCAGTTTTGAAAGATTAGCCCTCTCTTGTAGTTTTCCTCATCTAAGTCTACATACCTATCAACAAAGCTTTGACTCAACTGTACTTTTTCTACACAGTCCATAAACTGCTGAGCACTCAGCTTGTACGCCTCATTAGGCAGAGTACCGAGTTCACTCTGACTGTAGACTAACCTGTTCGTCAGACTGCACAAAGTTAGCCCTCCTATCAACGACTCGACATCGGGTATGTCTATCCCCTTGTCTCTGAAGTCATAGATTAATTTGTCGGCCTGGTCGAGCCAGTAACGGAGCTGTGGGTCATGAATAGTTGCGTAAGAGGCGATCTTGGAAGAAGACTTAT
This sequence comes from Nodosilinea sp. AN01ver1, assembly GCF_050565655.1. Taxonomy (NCBI): domain Bacteria; kingdom Bacillati; phylum Cyanobacteriota; class Cyanophyceae; order Nodosilineales; family Nodosilineaceae; genus Nodosilinea; species Nodosilinea sp. AN01ver1. Next base: position 7,006 of record NZ_JBNXVS010000072.1, read on the forward strand.
GGTCTTTTACAAGGACGGCTTCACAGTAAGTCCTTACTGTTTCAATGTCTCGACCTGACAAGCTATAGACTTCAGCATGCTGGCTCTCTTCTTCTGGAGCGAGGTCTTCTAAGTCGCAATTAAGGGCACCACACAACTTTATCAAGTGGCTGATCCACTTGGAAGCAGAGCCTCGCTCCCAGTTAGCGATGGTGTTTTCAGAGACGCCTACAAGTTGGGCAAGCTCAGCCTGGGTCAGCCCCGCTTTTGTCCTCATCTGGGCAATGACTTGGTTCTTCTTAGAATTCTTGCTCATCAAACCGGATCCTAGTACAGGGTCAAAGAGAAAATGCTGCTGATTATCTTGTTGCTTTGGACAACCCGAAGGAATAATTGTTTGACATCAAGCTTGTCTCCACTCCCGCCTGAGCTGAGGGACTTAGATTATTTGAGATATTTGAGAGCAAACTAGCACAGTTAGCCCTCGAATGATAAGCAGAGCCTAACAACTTACAAAGACCCAACACAACAATCCAGAGATCAATTATTTACTTCATACCCCCTTCACTTGTATTGATTGCTACTTTTTACCCACAACTATCTGTGGCCTGAACCTCAATTATACCTCGACCTGGAAATAGAAAGTGACTTAAAGCCTTTGCAGGCATGGATTACAGCGCTTCCCCATTGTCACTTCTGACTAATTCTGAGGTGTGCTGAATTATGAGCCAGACCAATACGCTGCAGTCAGCACAATGAGACAAGGCCAAGATAATTGGACAGCTAGCCACAAAAAGTTGTGCTCGCTACTCGCGCTAGTAGTGTAAAATACCCACAAGGAAATGCAGGTATCCTATATAAAAAGTTGCGTATTATACCGCAAGTATGCCGGAGGATATGCGAATGTCATGGAAATACAGGCTTTAATACACGGCAAACGTGGGGTTTGGAGCTTTCTCTTGTAGAAGATTCAATCTTCTTAACTATCAGGTGCATCTTCTATCTATAAAAGTCTTGATATAACTGCCGAGCCACCAACTAATTTGGTTAGCTCGGATCAACTGTTTTACCTATGAGGGCTTTCGATATGAGAAATATCATCAGGGCTCTTGTAGAGAGCCGTCGACAATTCGGTCAAAAAACGGAGTCCGTACCATGCTTTACGATGCGTCCAATCCTGCATGAAGAATATACTCATGATTTTTTCAGAAGATCCCTAGATGAGCTCCAAGACATCTTGATTAGCAAAGGTCTCCTTGACGCAAAGACTGGCTGTTTTGATGCAAAGACAAAGGAAGCTGTGAAGTCATTTCAGACATCTGCAAACCTTGTCTCAGACGGAATTGTAGGGCCACTGACATGGGCTGCGATCTTATTCCCAACTTTGTATATGGGTAACCGGGCTAACTTAGCAGATGCTGCCGATTATGTCGTTAAACTCCAGTCTCTCTTGAAGAAAGATGGGTTTAAGGTCAAAGTGGATGGTCACTTCAACCGCCAGACTGAAATAGAGTTAAAGAAGTTTCAGGTAGCTCATGCTCTGCGGGCCGACGGCGTCTGCGGTCCTCGAACTTGGAGTGTTTTAGTAGGGCAGCGTCAGATCTTAAGGACAAGCTTTAGTAAAGACATTGGAAATCGACTTTGGCGGGAATGGCTTGTTATTGAGCAGCTTTTAATGGTTGCCTCAATCCAAGTCGGTATCCTGTTTAACCCTTTTGAAAGCGGACACAAGTACCCTTTCTGGACGACTCTTACGGTCTCATATGTCTTGGCATATATTGGGCCTCTAATTCTAGAGAAGAAGATGTCCCTTCTGCTAAATGAACTAAATGAAAGGAACCTTCTATTGCTTCGTTTTGCACCCTATGTGCTCATAGGATTTCTTTCAAGGCAGATCCTTTATATGGTAAGACTCGTGATCATCCCTTAGTTTGGTCTCTCAACTTTTAGCTGCAGAGACTCTACTACTACTATTGGGGTTTAATTTAGCGCGATGGGTCTGCCCTTTTAATGAGGTCTTCAAAAATTCCTCTAAAAAAGCTTCAACTACTCTATGGAGAACTGCTATGAACCTCTTTGGGCCTCCAAGATCAGAATTCTTCACTTATCCAGTCGAAGGGATAGCGACCCAGTCCATCACCGCCAGTAGTTCTGGAAGGGTTGAATTCCAAGCGGTTAATTGGCCTGCAAAGCTGCATCTAAATGACAAGGCGCTAAACATTTCGGAAGGCCAAAAAGTTGTGATTATTGGTCGTCAGGGAAACACTCTATTAGTTTTTCCGTTCCGTTAGTAGCTAGGTTTATAAGCCCTTGTCGTCCTGCCTACTTCTCCCAGGGCTCTCACTGTAATTAAGCCCACAAAGATCAGAATCTAGATCCGCTTATGGAATGTCGGTAGTAAATCGTGTAGAAATAATCTAGGCTGTGCGATCACACCCCTGCACCTGGGCACTATAGAGCTACAGCAAGCAACAGCAGATTGCAACCCATACAAATCTGCACCCTGAATTCGCAACCTCCGAGACTGCCGCTGATCTTAGAGGTTTTGTTTTTGAATCTGTAAAAATCTTTCCGATTAATCAAAAGCTGAGAATAGTTTGTTCTTTCTGGGAACAATAAGACAGAAGCATTTCATGAACATTTCTAGTGAAAAATATACTGTTTAGTGCATTAAAGATATCCTCTCTATCTTTGACCTTTCTCAGCGGAGCAGTGGCTAATGCTCAAAGCCTACCTCCCTATGCAGGTACAACCTGCTCTGCCTTTGCGACTCAGCCAGAAGCCCAATGGCATTACTATATGGGCACTGCACCAGCTTCTCTAGATGACGATAGGGATGGTTTAGCCTGTGAGCATTTGACCAGCACAATTAGGACGGATGGCAACCGAATCTTTAACAATCAAGCTAACCGTGGCAACGTGAGATACACGATGGAAGTTTGGCGCGTCAACGCTAGAGATGTATATCTACGCATCAAATCAAGCGACGGTATGGACTTTACCACCCGTAGCTTTCCCTCTGATCCAGCAGCCCGTGAGCATATGAATACTTATTACCGAAATCTGCTCCGTTAACACTCAATTGATGAGAAGCAGATGCCAAAGTATCGTCGTTCCAGCCGATCAATAGTTCGTCACTATCCCGCTGCTCAGCCTCATTGGGCAGTAGTTCTCTCTGCCCTGGTGTTTGGCAGCTATGCCGTAGTGCAGCTACACCAGTTGTTTTTTCAGAGCAATGGTGCGGGTGGCCCTGGCTGGGCGATTGGGCAACCCCAGACTCAATGGAGCTTTCGCCTGGGCCATCAGCCGCTGCCCGAACTTAGAGTATTGGCGCTGGCGCTGGTGAACCGCGATCGCCAGGTGAATGGTCTGCCGCCCCTGGTCGAAGATCCGCTGCTCTCTCAGGTGGCCCAGAGACACGCTGAGGACATGCTGACCCGCCAGTTCTATGATCACGTTAACCCCGATGGTCAAAACCCCTCAGACCGCTTTCGAGCGCTGGGGGGTCAGGCTGGGGCAGGGGAGAACATCATGCAGCAGAAGGGAGGAATGCCGATGGCCCTCTCCTTTGGCCTGGTCGAGGAATACCAGAAGGGGTGGATGTATAGCCCTGGCCACCGAGAGAATCTACTGACCCCGCATTACACCACCTTTGGCTATGGAATCGTGGCCTCGCCTACAGGGACTGAGATCTATGCGGTGCAGATGTTTAGTTTTCCAGCGCAGTAGGAAGGTGAAGATTTACTCTCCTACTACCTGGCTCCATTCTGCTAAGGCCAGAGCAACCAGATCTTCACAAGACTCAAGCTGTGGCAGATAGCCTAGCAACGGCTCACAGAGCTTGGCATAGCTTCCATAGGAAAACTGGTAGTCCTATTTCTTAAAGGATAGAGAATAATCAGGCTTTGCCAGAAGCTTGCAACCGGAAAGCTGCCAGACTGAGGCTATTTTTCTCTGTCCTTTACATAAGGGCACTACCGGAAAACTGATAGCTAAAGCTCATCCGGCTTTTCCCTAGATAAAAGGTGACATTCTTCTCCTTAAACCATAGCGAGATACCTGCCCAGGCCAACCCCTTAACTCGTTCTTTTTTGTATGTACGACCTGGTGCCCCAAACTCCTTCTTCGGATAAGGCAGCATTAGGTACAACTCGGGCAAGCTACCCCCCATCAATGGCAAAAATTCAGCACAAAGCTTGGTTTTGTAGATCTCCTTCTCACCTTTAGCCAAGCCGTACTGCGTTCGACTGGAGCGGCCTACCTCCTTCATACGCTCATCAAACTCAAGGATCTGAAGTCGCAGAGCCGATACCAATTCTGCCTGCTCTGGAGCCATCTGCTCTAGCTGTGCCCGCAAAGACTTGGGTGGCCGCCCAATGACCTGCGCTGGTGTAGTTAGCGCTGGCTCTGCCTCTGCTGGCTGTAGATAGGGATGGAACTTGGGGTCTACCTCAACCGTTGTCCCTGTGGCTGAGTCAGCATTGACAAGCTGGAAACTGAAGCGATCGCCGTCGCCAGCAATATTGAAGCGGTAAAACTCAAGGTCGAGACGACTGTACTCCCGGTCGATGTGGTTGTGAGCGTGGAATGTGGGAGCGATCGCTACCAGGCGGATGGGTTGGCTGTAGTTGACCTGCTCGGCAAAAGGCTGAACCTGGCGCAGGCTGGCATAGTAGCGGGTGAGCTGCTGCACCACATAGCGATCTTAGACGTTCTTGAGTTCGAGGACGACAAGCTGCTGTTCTGGGGTGGTGGCCAAGATGTCGCAAATTTGCCCCCTGATGCTGTACTGGCGGGCCAAGGGCTTGAGGTTGAACAATGGCTCTAGATTGGCCCAGACAAATTCTTCTAGATCAAACTCGGTTTTGAATGCCCAATCTGCCATGCTTTTTATTGAGGCTGCTCTAGCGAGGATAGCGAAGTTTCAGGGCTAAAGCAGTGACAATAGAGGCGTTGATTTAACCGAAGATCTAATGCCTGGAACGCTCATTCGCCAAATCATCTATGCTGCCCTGACTGTGATCGGCTTCGTCTGGACGAACTACTACCTGGTGCAGTTCACCATTGCTACTAAAGGGGAGTTTACCGCTACTAATCTGCTGAACTTTGACCTACCGACCTTCATCGACCAGGTGTACGCCAACCCTGCCTCTAGCTTCATTGGGGTGGATGTGACGGTTGCAGCCCTGTGCGCGATTGTGCTGATCGTCACAGAAGGGCGACGGCTCAAGATGAAACTGTGGGGCCTCTACATTGCCTCTATCTTCCTGGTGTCCTTTGGGTTTGGCTTCCCGCTGTTTCTGTTTGCCCGTGAGCGCAAGCTGGCTGAAACCCTAGCCTCTGCTGAAGTGTGATGACTGGAAAACTTAATCGGCCAAAGCTACTGCTCATTCGCCACGGTCAAACCGCCCTCAACACCCAGGGCCGAGTTCACAGTCAGCAGGACAGTGCAGGACTTGACGAGACAGGCCGCTGGCAAGCCTCGCGCCTGGTGGAGGTGTGTCGGGGGTATGGGGTGCGATCGTTGCTAAGTTCTCCAGAGGCCAGGGCACTAGAGACAACCCAGATCGTCGCTGATGGCCTGGTAGTGCCCCTGCAATGCTCTGAGGCACTGCGAGAGCGCAACTGGGGCCAATGGTCAGGGGAGGCGTGGTCGCAGATCCATGAACGGTTGAAGCCCATGTCGCTGGAGGAACGATTTACCTTTGTGCCTCCTGGGGGCGAATCCTGGCAGCAGATGGAGCAGCGGTTGATGAGCTGTGTTGAGGCTTGGCGGGGGCTATCTGAGTCAGTGGCGGTGGTGGCTCATGGAGGGTTGCTGCGGGCGTTGTTTCCGCTGCTACTGAATGAGCCCAGGGAGTCAAGCTTTCGCTACGACCTGGAGAATGCTTCGGTGTCAGTGTTTGGGGTGACGGCTGAGAGGTTTGAGGTGGTGGGATTGAATGGAATTGGGCATTTGGATAGTGGCCAGTGAATCATACCTTGATTCCTTGTTGGCTAGACCACTCCGGAAGAAGCCACAACTTGCACTTTACTATTACCTGTCAAAAACTGCTCAGGATTGTGCATTAAAGGATAGAAGTACTTAGAACACTAACCTTGGCTTTTGAGAATAGTGTAGGCTGCCTTAAATAAATACTAAGTTTCTCTGAATTCACTCAGAGCCAATCACACCTTGTTTTACCTCTTCCATCATATCTTCCAATGTCGGCGGCAATTTAGGATATATTTCTTGAGAATTGAGACTCTTCAATGACAAGAGAATTCCTTGGCCAGGAAGTAAACCGACTGCTCTCCATCTTTTAAAATTATTCTGGCTTAACTGCATTTCAAATTTCTTTGGATCTGGATGTATTCCAAAAACATCAACCTCGGTATTAAAAGGAAAATTCAGATCAATTTCCATATCTGTTGTAGAAACTAAGGTCACAATAGGATCAATCACGTCAGGTCGCAAGAGTGACTGACTAGAAAACTTAAACTCTCCATAACACCTAGGTGGAATCTCTACTTGCTCCTCAAATTTCAGCAAAGCATCTGATATTTCAGCTAAGCCTTTAATTTCTGACTCATTATATGTTCGAGACTTGAATGTTTTTCCTTGAGAATCTTTTATGTAATAGGAAGCATTCTTGATCGCTGTTGAACCTGGCCTTAAAAATTCATTTTCCTTTGTTTCTAAGATCTTGAAAGAATATACGACTACTTGGGATGTCAGGTTATAAATTGAATAGCTTGAAAGTAAATCTCTCATCAAAAAATTATAAGGGCCAGTGTCTTGACTTAGGGAAATAACGATTCGAAAGTTTTTGCGAATCAAGTTCTGCTTGAGAATATGAGTCTTAACCTCCTCTAAAATTAATTTGTCTCCAATCATTTCTTCTAGTATACTGTCTGTAGTTGCTCGCTGCATCTCATCAATTGCTTCGTTTAAATCTTTATTTCTTTGATAGTTATTAGCGAATTCCAAGGTAAGAGTTAATACGGCTGATGCCGCAAAAGCAGATGAGAGATTATAAAAGAGGTTAGTCCAATATGAATTGTTCTGAAGGTTTATTTTTTTAGGCAAGTAAGCTAATATTGCGGCTATGCCTACTAAGCAGATAGAACTTACTAAAAGTCCCCGTCCTATAGATCCGATATTGATAAATTTATTATTTTGATGGTTACGTTCCTGAGCCATTGGTTTTCGCAAACTCCAAGAATAAGAATCGTGGATTACAAGTAATCCAAAAAACTCATAGGATGGTTGGCCCCACCCATCCCCATTAATCAGTAGATGAGCCATTGCCCTAGTGCAGACTATATAACAGAGCCTCTTGGCAGAGAGCTAGATGGTACTAGTACTCAACAGGATAGCTTTAAATGGAAGTCTTGCTGCATCCTCAATAGCCATTAATCTCTTCCATTCCTTACTTTCAGGGTGCCATTGAAATCCAGCATCTTTAGCCAACTGTTTCTGCTCAAAACAAACTTCTGCCTTGAATAATCCTTTCGGTCGTAATGCTTGAGCGACAAGATTGACAAACTCATCATGAGTTACTCGGTTAAAGAGCTCAGCTATCAATTGACAGTCAGTTAAAGCTCTATGAGCGCTGCTCACGCCAATTCCATGATGCAAAGCAAGGCTAACTAAAGACTCTCTGGGCTTTGTTTGTTTAGGCCAAGTCATATCATTCATTGAGCAGAGCCACCGAATTGGCTTGGCATCTTTACCTATTAAAATGGGAAGTTTCTCTCCATCGAACCACTGACGGTCAAATTCCGCATTGTGTGCTACAGCATAGGATGTTTGAACTGCAAGAGCTTTAAGCAAGTAAAGCATTCCTGCTTCCATCAGTTCTGGAAGATTGACTAACGCTTTAGATGGTATATGGTTAATTGCCTCAGCAGGGTTGTCAGAGGCATAGAGTAAGAACGAAGTTTGGGTAATTACAGTTTGAAGCTCACCCGAGTATAGTATTGCCCCGATCTCAATCACGCTATCCTTCTGATAGTCAACACCAGTTGTTTCTGTGTCAATGATAATTAGGTTGGGTGCCATTTACATTTAGTTGTTCTAATAATTCCAAATAATTTCCTTGCACTGCCCCATAATCCTTAATCAGGTGACAGGTTATTCCATCAACAATCGCAACGCCTCTAATATCAAGTTCGCTTAATCGACCTTACTATGAACTCAATGTGGACAAGGATTAGCGACCTATAATTCTTAGGTTAATTGACCGGACTTAATATAACAGCTTTTGTCTTAGCCTGTACTAAGAGATCATCCCACTGGTTACCACCCCTCATACCTAACCTTCAACCTAAGTAAGTCTTATGCTCGCTGAGGAGTGAGCACTTCTCTCAGCTTCCGTTTCAAATCAGCGGAGATAGGCAACTTTTTGATTTCATTGAGTAACTTCTGGGTAGATTCTCCATTTCTCTGACGCTCTGTATAGATGGCAACCAGTAAAGCATCGAGCCCAAACTTAGAGAGCATGTCGGCTGCTAAGCCAATGATGCTAAGTAGGATAATGCCTCCAATCATGCCACCTGGGCCTAACAACGCGAGGGAGGCAGTAATTGCGGCGGCTCCCGTCAGGCCAGTTGTCGCCATTGTGATGAGTAGAACAATGATAGGCAGACCAATACCAGCTGCTTTGCGAACAAATTCATCCATAAATACTCATGAAACTCAGCAAAGAAATCAGAAAGATAGAAGCATAGAGGCACTCATGGTGAGGGTCGCTTCTATTGGCTGTTGAATTAACTTTTAACTCCTTGGGGTTGATCAGCTTTTGTCTTTTTCAGGCGTTGCTTCTTCTTCGCTTATGAGTGAATATAGATGATTGTAAGCCTCTTGAATCTCCATTCGTCCAGACTCGACAAGCTGCATTAAGCTCTCTGCTTGTTCAGTAGTTATAAAATTGCTTTGAATTGGCTCTTTCAAAAAGACCATGAAATTAGTCTTGTCTATTTCACCCAATTCATCTTGCCTTTCCTTAGCCTCAATTTCTTTCAGCCTTGCAATTAAATTTTTCTTGATTTCAGAACGCTTCCCTTCTTGAAACGCTCCCCCAAAGGCTAATTTTGCTAGCCCATATGTTGCTGCTGCGCCAGCAACAGTCGCACCAGCGACTAAAGCTACAGGTGCAGCAGCAACTACAGTAAAGCCAGTGAGTGCAGTAACGACGGGGACTGCAATAGAAGTAGAACCAAGTATAGCTGCTGCTGCCCCAGCAGCTCCAGCACCAATACCTGCAATTCCCAACTCACCTAGAATTCTTATCCTATCGTGGGGATTCTTCTCAAGTTTTTCAATCGCCTGAAGAAGTTCTTTCTTAGTTGTTTTATCTTGACTCATAGTTGGCACCTATGCCTGCATAAGGGAAGTATTGTCAGAATCAAGAATTGCAATGAACACATCGACCAAAAAATGGAAAAATTCTCTTGCAATTTCAGAAACACTTTTGCCAACATTTGGTAAAACCTTATCTATGTCATGGCCCAATACGATACCACTGCCAACAGCTGTTATTTGTAAGATTGCCGCAAGTGGAGTTAGCATGGCCCCAATTATGGGTAATGAGACAATAAGACTAGATACAGCTCCACCTATTAAAACGCCAACACCAATGCCAGCAACCAAAAACAAATTCTTTTCTACAAAATCGATTATCCTTAACAAAACGATTTTGCCGATTTGGATAACTTTTTTCCCGATTTTATGTGTGTGGTTAAGTAAGCCATGAAGCCGTGAAGCAACTTCTTCTGGTAACTCAAGTTTTTGTAGTTTCAAATAGAGATCAACGCTTGATGTGTTCTCAGCTTCTTTTTCCCAAAGCATCATTTGGAAGTCAGCCTTAGCCCTAGAGATTTTGGGTTCAGACATTTTTCTTTCTCCTTAAGAAAAGCAAATTGTATTTGAAATAAATTGGTTGATTTTACCAACCGTCAATGACTTTGAGCACACTGTTCTCAGTCAGGTAGCGTCTACCCCTGCTGTCTTTCCCAACAGCTTCAATCACCTCAGCAAAGCTACTGAGCAGCTGTTCCGGCTTCTTCTTCCGATATTTCTGGAGGTTCTGGACAATCTGCTGAGCCTTACTGTCTCCCAAAGCAGCTTTCAGCTTATCTAGTGTCTGCCGAGCTACATGGGACTCATTGATTTGGTTGAAAGACTCTAGCGGTGGCAATGGTTTGGGCAACCGCTCATCGATGGCCTCTAGAATAGCTTCTTTGCTCTCTGCTGCCGAGGTCTTCACATCTTTCTGAAGCAGCTCTACGGCTGATACCAGGTTGTTCAGCTTAATCGCCAGGTCAGGGGGAACTGTCCCATTACTATCAGGTGATGGCTTTCCGCCAGCCAGTGTCTCAAATACCTCCAACTGCTGCTGGATAGCCTTTTGGTTCTTCTTAGTGATGACGAACACCCGCATCCGATCCGGCAGATCAGGGCTGATTTCCCGTGCTTTCAGGTACGCCTGGTACTCGAAGTAGCCATGTACCAGTTCATAGGTTTCCAAGTCGAGCTGCTTTACTACCGGCACCTGAATCAGGCCACCCACGGATGAGATGGCATGGGCTAGATACGTCACCTGTTCAGGATCGGTGGGGGGAAAGTCGCTATTGACTTCAATGCTATCAAGGTCTACCTGGGAAGTCTGTAGTTCCATAGTCTTTCCTATATCCCTGCCAACTGCATCACTTCTTGAGTCAGTGCCTCAAATTCCTCAGCAGCCTGTGAGTCCGGTTTGTAATCAAAGATGGACTGAGGATCTGGAATGTCGATTTCACCCACTTCCAAAGTGCGTTCTATCGCCGCCGATACGTCTCTACGTTCGAAGATGCGGCTCTTTAGTACTGGAAAGCCGTAACGTCCCCTGACGGTTTCCTCCATTCGAGGTAAGACAAACTCTACGAAACGATGGGCTGTAGCAATTTTGGATGGCACAATCCCCAGAATCTGAAGAGAATCTTGTCCGATTTGCTCCCGAAACTCGTTAGTTTCAGCAATAAAGTTCTGTATGTTTCTCAAACCTTCATTGGCAAAGGGTTTTAGGTCAGAGGGTATGAGCAGGTAGTCGGCAGCAATAAGTGCTATCTGGGAGTAAATATTTAGAGAAGGAGGGGTATCTATGATCACGATATCGTAGGCACCGGCATCTCTTTGGAGCTTGCTAAACAACCGCGTACGGGCAGGGGCAATCTCAATAAGTTCCTTCTCGTGCTGCATCAAATCAATATGGCTGGGCACGACATCAAAGGGAGGATCCGTGAACTTGGATTGTTTTACTACATCAGGAATGAAGTAAGCATTCCGCTCTCGGATGACGTGATAAACGTAGTTCTCTTTGATATCATCCTGAAGCTCATCATGAAACTTGATCAGCCCTGTAGCATAGGTCGAATTCGCCTGACTATCTAGGTCGATGAGTAGAACTCGATAGCCCTTTCGGCTAAAGGATGCAGCTAGGTTAACGGTTAGCGTTGTTTTCCCAACCCCGCCTTTGTTGTGATAGACCGCAATTGTTTTCATAGCTTGAGGTAGTCCTGTATTTAGCGGCAGAATGGTTGTAGGCTTAGGTTTCTAAATCGGCTTCTAGGTTGGCACTCAGCCATTCTTCCTGGTCAGTCGAATCAAATTCCCTGAAGTAGCGATTGAAGCTGGCATCGCTGCCTCGGTTGGATTGGGTATAGGCTCGATAGGACGAACAGGAGAAACGGCCATCACAGTTGCTACAGATTTGGGTGGCAAACCGTCTTTCCCTGCCTTTGGTCTTGTACTGTTGCCCTAAGTGGGTCGCAGATGGAGGCGTAAACTGTCGATCTTCAATAGCGTCTACAACATCACCAAAGTCAGAGATCACGTCGTCAACGTGCTGTTGGTCAAATGGGATGTTTACTAAGGGCTCCCACTGCTCTAATGCTGCCTCTAGGGCTACATCGTCCTCAGCATTGAGCGCTTGCTTCACCTCTTTGGGGTAAGCCGTTGCAATGATGGCGGTTTGGTCTAGGGGCTGTCCTCGGAGGTTCTGCCAAATATGAGCGTAGATGTTGAGCTGCTTCTCGTAGTCGCTGATGTTCGATTCAACGTACTCGGCATCATGGGTTTTGATGTCGTACATCACCGTGCGTTCGTCTTCCTGCACGATGTCTACAACCCCATGAATGGAATACTTGCGGCCCTTTGGAGTTTGCTGTTCGGGTAACGTCAACTTTACCTCCGTCTCTGTAACCCGTTCAGCTATATCCCGCATTTTGCGCCAGTAAAGCATTACCTGTTGAAGTGCGGTCCGTTTGGTGTCCTGGGTAAGAGAGTGGCCCCCCTCAGCCTGAAGCAGTTCATAGTTTTGCTCGAACATCTCTGCGATCGCAGATTCAATCTCTTGATCGGTCATGCTTGGGCTCTCCTTGACATCAACAAATGGTGGAGGTCTTCGAGGGTCTGATGAACGATGTTGCCGAACATCTGAGTTTGGGAACGAGACGCGACAAAGCCATATTTTCGGAACAGCATGTACTGTCGAGGGCATTTTTGATAAAGCAGATAGTCACTCAGGGCCATTTCATTCTCAAGGAAGGCTGAAGATGCTAGAGTTTCAGGCTGATTCATCTTTTCCTTAGGCTCTATGCATCTTTCTCCTCCATCCCCTGCTACGGTTCCCCAAACCCACCCCGAG
>NZ_JBNXVS010000073.1:0-19505 GCF_050565655.1 Nodosilinea sp. AN01ver1
GTGTATCAGCCACAGTAAAGAGACGTGACCAGTGCAGAATTCCTGAATTTTTGAGTCTCGTAGTCACTGCCCTATAAAGGTTTCAGGAGATGTGGCCCATTTTTACACGAATCGGTGCCATACCCCTGGCGTGGTTGGTGACTTCAACTTTTTGCACAACACCACGGGCTATACGCTGGTTACTGCGATCGAGAAAGCCCAGGCCAACCCTGGCAATGTAGCAATGTCGTTCATCGACACCTGCGGGCGCAATAGCCTAAACATTGGATTCACCCTTTACTACGACAATAGATCTGTTATCCCTGCCACAGACCGACTGGGGCTCTTCATTGCACGGGGTGTATCAGGGGCAGCCTTCCGCAACCTACAGAGCGCTAATGGGGCTTTGGCTGGCACTGGGCCATTTCTGATTATCGTCAACTTCGACGGGGCCAATACTCCCACAGTGCGCATCAATGGAGGTGCCGTGGGGCTACCAAATAACTTCGGCAGCTTCGGTACACCCAGCAGCGCCAACCATACGTTCCCGATGACGGAGGGGAAGATCGCCAGCGGGTCTAGCGAATACTTCCACGGGAAGAAAGCCTTCACCGCCTTTATGGCGCAGCAGACCCTAACCAAAATTCAGGAGATAGAGGCCCACTGGATGGCGCTGCTAGGGATTGGCTAACCTGGCCACGATGACAACACCAAGCCCTGGCGCGATCGCCAGGGCTTTTTTATAGTGCGCCAAAACGAAATCGCCCCAATACCCAGGGATAGTTTTGGATACTGCCCTTTTGCTACGCCCCTACTCGGGGCGATCGCGGGGGAGCCACACAGTACGCCAAGGTTTGGGTAAAAAATCTGCAGGCCGCCAGCAGCGCCGGGGCCAGGGCTGTGGGACAAATCAGGTTAGACCACGTCAGCAAGGTATCAAAACGCTATGAGCCAACACCATGCGATCGCCAGCACCGACCGAGGCAGCATCGAAGCTGTAGTGAGCAGCGCCGGGATTTTCTTCGACGTGTGGGACGGCCAGGGCAACTATCTGGGCTGGGCACCGACCGAGGCCAAGGCCAGGGCCATGATTGAGGCACAATAGGCCCAATGGAATTTCACCACGCCCCTGGCCCAGCGCCGGGGCTTTTTGTTGCGATCGCACCCTAAACCGCCCGCGCCATAAGGTTTACGCTGGTTGCGCCCCGCCAGGGATGGCGTAGTGTCTGAACGGTTCGGAGCGTAGCCCCGTAGGGCGTAGCCGCGCCATCTGACGCCCGATCGCGCCGGTGCAATGGTGCAGGAGCTGCTGTGGCAATTAATGGCGGGGGATGGCGTCAAGCATGCTTGACGGCGCCCAAAACAAAACCCCCGACCGCAGCGCTGGCCAGGGGGTTGATTAATGGGTAATTGCATCAGCTCTCGCTCGCTGCTGGGCCTATGGTGCCCTTGGTCGGCGTGGACGGTATCGGGGCAGGGGGGCGATCGGCCATGTGGCTTAGGCTGTTTTTAGCTTCAGTTCAAAGCTGCTGGGAACTTCTTTGAAATATTCGTTGTGCCAGTGTAGCGGGTCGCCTGGTGCTACTGGCCCCTCATAACTGTGGCCGATTGTTATCTCAAACTCAGGGAGCTTTTCAGACAGCAGCCTAGCCGCTTCTTTATATTGAGATTCCAGCTCTTCAATTGCAGCCTCCCAATATTCGTAGGGTACATCCCTCGAATCGTCGTAGCCGTCCACGCCTTGCCCGGGCCTCTCGCTCTCTAATGGGTGCATGGGCCACAGGCCTAGCATATAGTCTCCCATCATGCAGACGGACAAAGAATCCCCGTCATCATCTACGCCAAAGATGTTTGATGCACCGAGTACCGCTTCAATGTCTTTCAAGATGATGGATGCCAGGCTACTCATGGCCCTCACCCCCTAAAATATCCCCACGCTTCACTGAGTACCGTGCCAGCAGGCCGTCAACATTGCGCAGGTAGACAACACCGCGCTTTTCCTCAGAGTCCACTCGCGACGGCTGCTGAAACACTGCCCCAATGCGATCGCAGTAGTCGGCATAGGCCTCTACCGCATGGTCGAAGTTATCAACCTCAACCACCCATATATCGCCAGGCGTCCACCCGAAGGCACCATACAGCCTCTCACACAGGCTCTTATCCATACGCTGCAATGCATCGTTGTAGAGCTGGTTAATCGTGGTTGGGCTGACCTTCGATCGCCTGGCCACCTCCGCCTGGTTTAGCGGGGGCTCATGTTTGGCCATCAAAACCGGCAAATTGCTTTTCACTTTCATCACCAGAACTCAATACGCTTAATCTAACATAAACTTACAGATATCTGTCAATCTGTATCAGATATCTGTTGACATTTCTGCCAGGTATCTGTAATACTAAGGATATCCCGAGGGGGGAGAAAACCCAAAGGCAGGTGGGGCAGGGCCACCGAACCGGGCAACACTCCCCGCTGCCGCTGGGATGGGACCGGGCCAACCACGCTGACCACGCAACCACTACGGAGGAACCGACCATGCTCGCACTACGCCAGGCCGCTGAATGGCTACGCTGCCAACCCTACAAGGCAGCGCCCGCCTACTGGGTCGCCCAGGCTGCCACCCGCTACGGACTGACCGACCAGCAGCAGGCCATTCTGCTGCACAACGCCAGCCGGTAACCACGCCGCTGGGGAGGTGCAATGCCTCCCACTGGCCTTAGCCCCACCCACTACACGGGGCTATCGTTTTTCGGAGTTTTCGCCATGTTCGATATTTTTCTGTACGCCGTCGCCATCGTCGCCGTTCTCTGGTTTGTAGGTGAGCCCAGCGAGGCCACTCCTGCCACGGTGCCAGTGCCCGATGTTGCCCCGCAGTCCGAGCCACCCCGCCCTGTGCCCGCTGTCGCTGCTGCGATCGCCACCCCGGTAGCGATCGCAAGGGTCGAGGTCGCTGTATCTGCCAAGCCAATCGCCGCGATGACCAGCGCCGAGCTGCGGAAGGAATGCCAACGCCGGTGTATCGCTTGGCGGAATGCCCACGGCAAGGGCAAACACCTGCGCAAGGGAGAAATGCTTGAGGCCCTGGCATAGGGCCGCGCTGCCAGCCCACGGCGCTAAGAGAGGGCAGATACAACAAACCCCCGCCGATGTTTCAAGGGCATGGCAGGGGCAGTAAACCGAATCTGAAGGAAACGATTATGACCGCAATTCTAACAGCACCAACCCACTCCGCCGACGTTGGCCGCGGCTCTGGCCGTCGCACTCGCACCCGTTGGTATCGCGCCGTCACTGCCTGCACCATTGAGGGGCAGACCGTTATCGATGGGGTGAACGTCGAGGTGCCCAGCGGGGGCTACTTCGGCTGGGGAGAGCAGGCTGCGATCGCTGCCTACGTCACCCAGCACCACCCCGGCTGTGAGGTGGTAGATACCTGGCCCATCGCCCGACCGTTCGCCGCCTAGACCGCCCTGGGGCTGGCCCTCGCTGGCCCCACCTGCACACCCTACCGCGTACCACCATGGCCCACACCACACCCACGGCAACCAGCCACCATCAGCCCCCGAACTGCGGCGCTATTGCGGCGCATGATTGCAGAAAGGCAACGGCGGGAACGGGAGTTAGAGCAGCCCCAGGGCACTGCCCCACCTTCTGAGCAGTAGAATCGGCTGAGAATTTCACACGCCCCTGGCTACGGCTGGGGGCTTTTGCTTGGGTACAACACCCGGATACCGCTGGGCACTCTTGTAGTGGTTACTTGAGAGACATCCGAGGTGGGGTCATGAAGTTTTGGAACACGATTCTGCTTGCCCCGCTGGTGCTAGGGCTCAATGGGTGCCTAGGCTTATGGGCACTAGATGCCGCCCTGCCTGAGGATGATGAGCCAGAGCAGGCCGCAGCAGCTGAGGCAGTAGCGAAAAGTGACAATTCCTTTGGTGAGGCTGTAAATGCAGCCACTGCCGCAGCAGAAGGCGCACAGACAGCTAGAACTGCGCGAGATTGGGTCAGGGTTGCTGATGGATGGGCTGCCGCGATCGATTCACTAAAAGCCGTCCCAGCCGCCAGCGAAAACTACCAAACGGCGCAGCAAAAGATACCTGAGTACCAAGCGAACTACGACTATGCAAGCAAAAACGCTGCCACCGCCAAAGATAATGAAGCTGCAGCAGCTGCCAAAAAGATTGACGAAGCCGTTGATGCAATGAAAACGTACCTGCTCGTCATTGACCCAGACAAAGAATTTCTTTTAGACGCTCAAATAATTGGAGATGATGACCGGTATCTTGGCATCGCTGTAACCACTGCCTGGGCACGCATGCCCCAGGAAACGCAAGAGCTTTTTCTCTCTCAGGCGGGTAAGGCTTGGGCAAACCAGAGAAGCCCAAGTAAGCCAAACGAAACAATGGTCTTCGTTGTTGATATTGGTAGAGAGAAAATACTAGGACGATATGACGCTGGCGGGCCTCACATCATGGATTGATCTTCCTGACAGCAGTACCCATGCCGCGCCGTCGGTGAGACTGCCATGAGACAGCACCTTACCCTAGTCCACCGCCATGGTTATCTGCTCGGTAGGCAACTATTCAATGGGCTAAAAACGTCTGGAATCCCCGCCTCATAAGCGATACAGCCGTTTCTAATGTGGACTAAACCAACTACGACAGAATCAAGGTTTCCGGCAACTGGCACACACCTCGATCGAGGTCGAAAAGTCCAAAATTTAGGCCAGGATTTTCGGCAACTGGCACAAGGTATTTTTACTTATCTCTCTGGTCAGGCCTTAGACTCAGCTTGAGACAGCGATCGAGGTGCCAGCGGTTGATTCTGGCCACGTAGCGATCGCGCCGGTGCCATGAGGGATAGGGTAGCGGTTGCCAATGGGGCATAGGTGACGCTGTTGACGATGGTAGGGCAATATCTATCTGCCAATCAGATTAGATGGTAGCCGCCTTTTTGAATTGGCGAAAATACGAATTTATAGATTTTCGCCAAGGGTTATTGATGAAAATAGACAATGGCACCCAGGCGGTTTAGAGTTCCTCCTATATGTTGGAGGGCATAAATGTACGTCACTGTGGCCGGGTTTAAGGGAGGTGTGGGCAAAACGACTACAGCCGTTCACTTGGCCTGCTTCTTTCAGCAGCACGGGCCGACCCTGCTCGTCGATGGCGACCCTAACTCCAGTGCTACTGGTTGGGGTCAGCGAGGTGAACTCCCCTTCAAGGTCGTTGATGTCATGGCGGCACCCAGGCATAGCCGGAATTATGAGCACGTCATCATAGACACCGCAGCTAGACCGGATAAATCTGAATTAGAATCACTGGCCGATGGGTGTGAGCTACTAGTACTCCCTACCACCCCCGCCGCTCTTGACCTAGACGCCATGATGCAAACCGTTGACCTGCTACAGGCACTAGGCAGCGGCAAATACAGGATTCTGCTTACGATGGTGCGATCGCGCCCGGTTAAGACGGCGGGGCTAGCCAGGCAAGCTTTAGAAGGACTTCCTCTTTTTCGCCAGGACATTAGAAACCTCATCTGCTACGAGAAAGCCAGCCTTGAGGGCGTACCCGTCTACCAGGTCAAAGACCGCATGGCCAAAATCGCTTGGGGCGAATATGAGCGAGTTGGCAAAGAGATTTTAGAGGCTGTAGACAATGGCTGATGAAAATCCCTTCAAAGACCTGCTAGCTCATCGGGCAAAAAAAACAGCAGAAGCAGGCCCAGAGCGAGAAGAGGTAAAGCAGGAGCAGTCGGTAGAAGCCTCTCAGCCAAAAGGCAGGAAACGAGGTCGGCCAGCGACCGGGAAACGATCAGACCCTGGCTGGATTGGCAGAACTTACTACGTCAAGGAAGAGACTGATATTGATGTAGAGATGGAATTAGCCTTATTGCGCCGCCAAGGTGTGGAAGTGGATAAGTCTGAATTGGTGAACAGCCTGCTGGATGCCTGGTTGAAGTGGCGGCAAGGTGAAAATTCAGACAGACTGATGGGCAAAATTTCGCCAAGGCGAAAAGGCAAGTAATGCCCTAGTGACTCGCCTCTACCTTGCCTGAGGCACGCCGACACCATGCAACACAATGCGCCCACAGTGCGACACTTTGTTACACCGTATTTCTCAGCAGCAATCGCCCTTCCTGGCATCCACCTGGTAACACCTCACCTCACCCGTGGGCACAGGGCCGCCCTTGCCTGTGCCCACAATGCGCCGGGTAACTGTGACAAAGTTGGGGCAGTCTGGGGGCACGGGTAACCCTGGGATTGGCCGTAGCTGGGGGATAGGTACTTTGGGGCTCATTGCTTGCTGTAGCGCTCCTTAAGCACGCGGGCAAATTCCTGGGGGCTAAAGTTTGGCACCTCCAGCAGCGAGTCTACAAACTCTTCGACCGTTTGCGGAAATAGCAACCTGTACTGCCTCATCGCCTCAATCTCAGCCTTACTTAGCGGTGCCTTTCGGGTGCCCTGAGCTGCCACCAGTGCCCGGTGCAGTTCGTGGATCGTCTCCTCCAGCATCGCCTTGAAGTCGAGCTCAGCAGGGCGAACGCCTTGGGTCGATGGGGGTAGGTCGGGGTCATTCTTTAGCTCGGGAATCTCAGCCTTCATAGGGGCGAACGCTCCATCCGGTGGGGTTTTCAGAATCTTCGACCAGTGCCAGCCCGTAGCGTTTGAGGCATTGCCTAGCGCTGTTAAAGTCGTCGTCGAGGCCAAAATACTTGGCCAACATCCCCAGCGCCTGCATTTTTGAGTGCATCTTCACGGTTTTGCGCCCGCCGCTATCAGTAATCGACTCAACCGCCCGCTGCACCTCCGGCGGTAAGGTATCGCTAGGCTTCACCTGCACCCCGTGCGGCCCCCAGGTTAGAGCGTCGGTGATATTCGAGAATGCGATCGCGCCGATCTCTTCGAGGGTGCGCTCTAGGGTGACGTTAGCCGCCTGGCTGGTCGTTTGCCGCAGCTGGGCCAGATAGGACTGCACCTTAGCACTCCTTAGCATTCTGCTGGCCCCAGACTCAGCCGCCTTCGTTGAGCAACCGTAGATCGATTGGTAAGCCCCAGCAGCGTTATTCATGCGCAAGTATTCCCGGCAAAACTGGGCCTGCCTGTCGGACACGTTTTGGGCTGCTGGGTCAGTGGCCATGGTTAACCCTTCCACCCCAACAGCTTCCGCCCGTCGCGCGACGTTCGATTTGCGACTTGGGCAGAAGCTTGAATCCAGGGCAGCTTGCCGCGATCGGAGCGTGAATCAAAGGCCAACTCGCTGAACCTGCGCATCCTCGCCGCATCGAGCCGGGCCTTGGCCGACTTGCAATTTTCGAAGTAGTTTGAGAGCGCAGCGTCAAGTTGGTCGCTCAAATTATTGATGCGCGCGATCGCCGCATCAACATCCTGCTCGTCCTGCTTCAGCTGTCGCTCTAGCTCTGCCGCGGCCAAGGCCGCGGCCGCATCCTGCTCCTTCCGCGTCTGCTGCTCAGACTTGGCCGCCTGCTCAAGTTCTCGGATCTCGCCGGTGAGGGCCGTTAGCTTGGTTTTCAGTGTGGCCGCTCGGGTGGCCGCGTCGGTGAACTCAACGGTGCCCACCTCTGCCCCAGATAACTGGGACTGAAGCCGCGAGAATTGCACCGACAGTAGTTCGTGCCGCTGCTGCGCGTCGGCCAGTTGAGCGATCGCGCTTTGTTGGGTCAGGGTTGGGGTAGCCATCAGCGCTGCCCTCCCCAAATTTGATTGATTGTGGCGATATCGTCATCATCGACTGTATCCAGGCGGGCCGCAGATTCACCGCCCCACTGGGCATTAATCGCGTCGATGTCGGTGTCGGTGTGCTCCTGGAGGTGCTGGGGCAGCAGCACACGGGCCATGCGCTCGGCCACGTGGGTTATTACGTCGTTGAACTCGGGAGGTGGGGTCTGCATAGGATTTTCAGTCTTTTACCTTATTGTAGTGTTCGTAATCGAGCGTGTTACAGGCTACAGCGCCTCACGGTGGCCGGGGCTGGTGGCGGTTAGGCAGCATTTTGATCCCTCCAGCGATAGAAGGCCCACCCGGACTTGCATCCCAGTGCATGGGCACACCAGCGCCATACCTCTAGTGGTACGTCACGCTCTTTCTGAAGCTGAAACATTAGCCAGCTCTTTTTGTAACCCCGTGATTGCTGAACATCGACAAGGTATTGCCAGATGCCGCGCCAGGCGGTTAGGGCGTCGCCGTCGAGGTTAGCCACCTCAACCAACTGGGCTTCAACTTCTACCGCCTGTGGTCGGGGTGGGGCTGGAATTATCTCGCCCGATTCGCCTCGCTGAAGCGCTGGGGGCTCACCCTTCGGTGGTGCCTCAAGCGTCCATTCAAAGTGTGAATCGGGCAAGCCTTTCGTCCAGTTCGAGGTGTGGTCAATGATGACGCTATAGGGCTTATCCTCAGCCACGCGCAGCACGCGCCCCAGCATTTGCAGATGCAGCCCTAGGCTGGCGGTTGGCCTGGCAATCTGACAGCAGGCCGCGTCTGGAACGTCGAAGCCCTCAGTAAACAACATGCAGTTGCTCAGCACTCGAATATCGCCCGCCCTGAAAGCGGCTAGGGTGCCTTCCCGGTCTTCCCTGCTGCTGGTGCCGTCGAGGTGTCGAGCAGGGATGCCCGCCGCATTAAAACGTTCGGCGATCGCGATCGAGTGCTCAACATTCAAGGCAAAGATAATATTTTTCAGCCCGTCAGCGTACCGCCGGTAGGATTCAACCAGGTTGCCGCTCAGGGTGATGGCGTCGTTCAGGTCGGCCAGGTCGTGGATCGAGTAATCGCCCATGGTGCGCCGTGCGCCTGCCGTCTGCATGGGCTGTGGGTCAGCAAATACTTTGAAACGTGACAGATACCCATGCTCAATCAACCACTTAACGGTGGGGCCAGTCACCAACTCATCAAAGATATGGTCGAAGCCATTTTTGTCAGTGCGGGCTGGCGTAGCGGTCACTCCTAACACCCTGGCGTCGGGGTACTGGTCGAGCACCTTCAGGTAACTGCTGCTGGTGCAATGATGCGCCTCGTCTATAACAATCAGGTCCGGGGGCTGTAGGTAAGCCAGCCGCCGGGTAAGGGATTGAATGCCCGCCACCTGCAGCGATGCTGTGTAGTCGGCTTTGCGCCCGCCCTGAATTAATCCGGGGGTGAGCCCTGTCTCACGGTGCAGTTTGTCGCTGGCCTGTGACAGCAGCTCTTCACGATGGGCAATAATCAGCACCCGTTGCCCGGCTGCCACAGCCAGGCGAGCCAACCGTGCAAATGTGATGGTTTTGCCCGCGCCGGTCGGCATTTGCAGCAGCACCCGGTCGGTGCGAGTAAAGGCTGCCTGCACATCTGCGATCGCCTGCTCTTGATAGTCGCGCAGCTGGGGGAGGTTGCTAGACATTAACCAGCACCTCCCATGTTTCGCGCCCTACCTGTGGGGCTAATGTGGCAGCTAGGTCGTTTAGGGCATCTGCACCAGCCTGTTGGGCCCAAGCAACCATCTCCTGAAGCTCTGCCCAGTCACCTGGGCTTATCTCCGGCGGGGGGGGTGTCACACTAAATCCAGTACCTGGTTCTAAGGTCTTGGATTTAGTGTGACAGGGCTCAAGGGGCGGCTCTGCCGTGGCTTCACGGGTTGCACCCGCTGACTGGCACCAGCCCTCCGCTGCCGACTCAGCCATGGCCCAGTGCTTGCCCCATGCCTCTAGCAACTGGGGGCGCACGTCATCGGGGTCGGCCATACCGTGAGACTTGGCCACAATCTTTTCTACCCGCACCGCGATCGCCGTGTCGGTGTTGCCCAACTCGTAGAAATGGCAGGGCTTGCCGTTGACGCGCTTCTGAGTGGTCTTAGCCGTGGGCAGCCCCAGCAGCTTGTTCAGCGCCTTACAAACTAGGGCTGTGTCGCTTTTCTCGCTCCAGCTCATCTCGTGGTCGAGGTACAGCCGACAGAACACGCTCAGACGCTGTTCATTGGCCCTGAGTAGCGCTGCCAATTCCTGCACCGCTGCATCGGCTTTGCAGAACTCGCCTAGGGTGCCGTCTACGATGGCCTGCACTAGCTCCGACTGACTGAGCAGTGCTGCAATATCGAGGGCGGCTAGGTCGATACGGTGGGCCAGCTTACGGATCAGTGTTAGTGGGCCATATTGGTTACCCACTGCGATCGCACTGTCGGCCAGGTGCGCTCGGTGCTGCTGGAGTGCTGCGCGTGCTGCTGGGTCTTTGGTCAGCAGTAGGATGCCGAGCACCAGCGTTTGGGGTTCGGCGCGTTCATTGTCGATAACCTGGCTCAGAATCCAGTCGGGATTCTCTAACGGGCTCAGGGGGAATCTGGCTGCCAAGTCAAGCTTTTTACGCTTGCACCCGAGGATAAAGCCCTGCTCTCTGATATCGCCGATCTTGTCTTGGTAGTCGGGGGTGTATTCCCCTAGATGCCGATGCCCG
This sequence comes from Nodosilinea sp. AN01ver1, assembly GCF_050565655.1. Lineage (NCBI taxonomy): Bacteria > Bacillati > Cyanobacteriota > Cyanophyceae > Nodosilineales > Nodosilineaceae > Nodosilinea > Nodosilinea sp. AN01ver1. The sequence continues at coordinate 10,413 of NZ_JBNXVS010000073.1, forward strand.
CGTGCAATACATGCCGCCTTCGTTTCATCATTGCGGCGCTTGTGCTTAGCGACCTGGCTCTCCCATCGGTCGGTGGCGTCAGAGTTGCCGGTGATGGCCTCGCTGGGGTCAACGTTGAACCCAACCTGGGCCAAGCGTTTGAGTAGATACTCGCTCCTGAAAATGCGCTGGGCTGCATCCTCAGCCTTATAGCGGGCCAGCAGGGTGAACTCAGCCTCTAGCTCATCGATGCGGTTCTGCACCTCTGCCAGCTGCGCTCTATTGCCCTTAGCCGCAGTCTTGAGTAGTTCGACCTTATAGGCATTGGCTGCCTTGATGCGCTCCAGCTGCCACGCTACAGAGACCTGCTCAGGGCCTGAGAACGTTAGCGAGGGGGGGTGAATGTGTAGCTGGGGGATTTCTCCGGTGAGCAGCTTCCTAGCCCTGCTCAGGAATTGATACCCCTGCTCACTGGTTTGGTTGGGAGAGAGCCGCACGAATACCGCATCGGGCTTGGCCTTGATGTCGGCCCCAGTCTCAGCCAGGCGGGTAACGATGGTGATCTGACGCTTGGCACAGACTTGGTCGGGGTTGAATGCAAAACCGCGTCGCTGGTCGATGGTAGAGAATGTGCCGTCTCTCAGGGTGCAGCTGATGCCACGGGCGATCGCCATCCGTTTGATGGTCTTCGCCATCTGTACAGATGGCTCCAGCACCAGCAGGGTTTGCCCTGCCTTGGCTGCCTGAAAGAGTGCAGCTAACCAGGGATACTTGCCGCTGTTGCCTTCGTCGTCGTCAGTGTAGATCTGTACTTCAACATCTTCAGGGTGGAATGCCGCCCCGTAGTCGCGTTGGATTTCTACGATGTAGGGCTGCTTGCCGGATAGGTGCGCGATCGCGTCGATGGTGACCGGGCTCATATTGGCGTTAAGCCAGAGCTGGGTTTTAACGCTCTTTGCGAGTCTGCGCTGGGTGCTTAGGTTTGCGTCCTGAGCATCGCCTAGGCTGCCCTCCAGCAGTCGGGGCAGTAGTGCGTCGGGCTCATCTACGATTAGTAGCTCTGGGGTTCTGCTGCCGATTTTATACACCGATTCAGCAGGCATTGAAACCCGTGCCCAGTCGATGGGTACGGTTTTGCCCGATGCCGTCGAGGTGGTGCCCAGTCGGTCAGCTTGGCCAATGCTGAGGTTTTGTGTGGATGCCTCACCTGCCAGTGAAGGATGGCCCATGTACTCATCGAGGGCCACCGCAAGCTGGGTCTTACCGCAGCCGGTGTTACCAGTGCCAACGGTGGGGGCATCGACCTGCAGGAGTGCTGCCAGGTCGGCCTCAGAGAACCCGTTCTGACCATTGATAATGATGCGATCGGGTACAACCTGGCCAGGTTCATAGATGGCCTGCACCTCTGCTTTGATGCGCTCAATCTCGGCCAGCGCCCGGGCCTCGGTGTACTGATCCTCAAATTCATCTACGGGTAACGAGAGCCCATACTCCTTCTCTACTGCCTGCCACTTTTCTCGAGTGCGCCGGGTTGCCCCAGTCTCTGGTTTGTCGCCGTCGCCGCTGGTGTTGGTGGTTTGTGCATTAGTAATGGGTGCAGCTTTCCCCCCCCTCTTAACCGCGCCCCTTGCTTGCTTTGGGAATCTAAAGCCTTCCTGCTTGGCCAGGTAGAACAGAGTGCCCAGGGTAGCTTTGCGTGTGGGCTGGCTGGTGCGTACTGAATCGAGGATGCGATCGAAACCACCGCGCCCCCAGTCACCGCGCCCGCCATCCCATTCGCGCAGCATCTGCTCGCCTTCGGGGCCGTACTCATTGAGCACACCGCCAATCATCGGAATTAGGTCGGCATAACGCCCTTCACCTGGGGCATAGGGGCGAACACAGCTCAGAGCATCCCTGACAACATCGCCAGACTGACTCTTAGGCATCTCTGCCCATCGCCGCCGGTTGGCCTCGGCTTCGGCCTCAGCTTTGGCAACAGCAGCCTCATACCATGCGATCGCGTCCTCAACAAATGACGCGGGCAACTTGGCTACATCGTTGAGCAGGAACGGCTCGCGACCTGGCGCACCAAAGAAATAACGGCTGGCATCCTTACACGCTCGGTCAGCACTGCCAACGATATAGGCCAGGTACTGGTTACAGATCCTGATAGTGGCGTGCCCTTCGACGGCTCGGGGGAGCACAAACACAAGACGGAATTTGTTGTGCTCTGACGTGCTGCTGGCCGATTCAATGCCTAGCCCACAATGCCGACTGACAACCGGGTTAGCTATTGCCTGGGCGATGGTCATGCCGCTGTCTATGTCGAGGGCCAGCACCTCAGCATGGTTGCTATAGCGCTGATACCGCCGCTGGCCTGCATCCAGTAGTGCAGGCATCCATGGGTGACCAGCGCCGATGTGCTCAGCCAGCTGGGTCAGCGTCAGCTTGCCCGCAATCCATGCTTTCGCATAGCTGAGCATGTCGGCGTCACACTTGCCGACAACCTTTTTGTTAATGCCAACGGTGAAGGTGCTCATGCTGCCACCCCCTGCCCCTGCACCCGGCAAGCCTTGATCGCCGCCTTAGCCACAACCTCAAATTGACCAGGGCTTATCGCCCCTGCCCAGTCTCGAAACTCGGCCACGATGTAGTCAATCTCTGGCCCAGCAAAGCTACCGCCGAAGCTGCGATCGCTGTACCCATCGATGCACCTCCACCGCTGACCAGGGCCGTAGTGGAGCAGGTCTGGCTCAACCCTTAGGGGGGTATCGGGTTGTCCCTGCTGGCTGAATAGCGGCAGCTTGTGCCCGACTGGGATCCGAAGCGCCATATCTGGGGCTGTTGCGGATCGATCTGGGGCGTGTACAATATTGTTGAATGCGCCCGCACCCCCGCGAGCATTTATCGAACGGTTGTTCATTGCCTTGCCTGGCTAGTTGTGCAACCCTCCGGAAAACCCGTTTCACATCCTTCGGTCGCCAAACTTTAGGGAATGTGAGCGGGTTTTCTGCTGGAGGGGCGGGTTATATCCCTCCACGGGGGAGCGCCTTCGGTCGCCAAACTTTAGGAAACGCTCTTGGGTCTAGTCTAAACTCGTATTTTCTCGAAAATACGAAACGTCTTTTTATCCCAAAACCCCTATCCTGTAAGGGTTTCAGGAACATCTTTTTTCCTGCCTCGCTTAACTAAAGCATCTGCCCCGGTAGCAGCCAGACGGTAGCAGCCAGTTCCCTCAATATTTTCTGATTTATTCAAAGCGCTTCTGGCCTTGGTGAACGCTCGAACGGCCTTTAGGACTGACGGGTTGTCCTGCTCTGCAATAGGTAGGACTACAGAGAAGAACGTCTGGGTGCAGGCTGAGGTGAAGGGATTTTCTAGGGCATTTACCTTGCGATTCTGCGTAGCCCGGTGCCTGACTATCTCACGCTTCCCGCTAAAGTCGCCTTTGAATGCCCACCCTATCGCTTCGCTTTCGAGCAACAACACCTCAAACCATTCCGCCTGGTGCCGATAACCCAGCGCTTCTGGAGCAACCTCTTGAACCGCAGATATTAGATTAAGCAGTGCTTCCGCAACAGCTCCTACTGCCTTCAACTGCCGGGCTGTTGCTCGGGATAATCCCCTTACCCTGAATTTTTTGTTCCATTTCCGACGGATTAGCTCAACCAATATCAATTGGTTGTAATCCTTGGAAAACTGTGGTTGCTGGTCCGATCTTATCGGTGCCGTGATTCGGTAGCAGACTTGCCGCCAGATGTTGTCAGCTGGGGGAGTCGGAGGGGCAAACATGCTACTTAAAACTTCATCAACGGTCAGGCTCATCATTCCCCCTCCGGCAACTGCCACGGCTCAATACCCGCGTCCCTGAGCTGCTGCTCTAGCCGGGCCTCTCGCTCTGTTCTGATGTCGAGCTCTGCGTAGGCGTCCCCCAGCGCTGCCAAGTCGGCCTCGGTTCGCTCTAGCCGCTGAACCAGCAGCGCATCGCGATCGCTCTCACTACGCTCCACACCAAAGGCAGCATCAAAGCGACGTTCTAGAGATTCCTCTAGCAAGGCATCTACCAGGGCAAAAGCTTGCTTATTCCCTCGGTAGGACTGCCAAAGCCAGTATTTACTAACAATGTTCAGCGGGATAGCTTGAATGCGAGTTTGCCCCCTGGCTTGATCGGGAGCAGATTCTACTTCCACCTCAGAAACCGAACCCGTATAACCCCCGCCTAGCAAGCGTTCTGCCGCCTTCGAGCGCAAAAAATCGAAAGCGTTTCTAGCTGTCAACCCCACTGATTCAGCCGTGCCGGAGATGCTCATCCGATAGGAGCCATCGGGCATCTGAAACCCATCGACCGACAACGGGCCGATCGCAACCGTGGCGCGCTTGGCTTTGTCGCCGGTGGTACTCATTTGCCTGCCTTCTCAATCTTTGCCAGATAGGCGGCCAGAGCCTCTTCTGCCAGCTCCGACATGGTGCGGTTCTGTTTGGCCGCTGCTACCTTGAGCCGGGTCTTGATGTCCTCGGAAACGTCAACCTGGAGCCGCATTGTGTCGCCTTCGGGAATTAATGCCACTAATGCTACCTCAACTAGGAATAATGATCTTCGCCTCTTAATAGTAGCACTACTACTAAAAGTATGTTACTACTATATTATAGCAACGAAACGGCATAGGCACAGGGCTGGCACTACTTGGCCCACTGTTTGCCGTGCCAATCCGCGCCAAACCCGTACCCGCAACGGATTAAAGGACTTTTAGCTATGACCGAACTCGTTAGCCTTCACTCGTTCTGCAAAGAGAATGGCAACCTGCCTAAGACCAGCGTGCGCCGCTGGCTCAATGACCACGGCTACAGCACCAGCGACGGCCTAAGTGCCCTTGCTGTCGAAGCTGCGATCGCGCAGTTCTGCCCCCCACCTGCCCCGGCTGCGTTGCCCCCTGCCTCTGTTCTTGCCGAGCCCGCCGATGCCGGCATGACCATCGACGTGGGCAACCACTGCACCACCATCGACCTGCCCAACTATCAGGGGTTGACCGTGGACCTAGGGCAATTCCGAGACAGCAGCGCACTGGTGATTGACGACCCTTTAGCGGTAGCTGAGCAGTTTTTGCAGACTGCCGACCTGATTCAGGGGGCGCTGATCAATGACATTGCCGCCCGTGAGCAGCGGTTGCGGGCCACTAAACAGGCCCAGGGAACGATCGCTGCCAAGGCGCAGGAGTTAGCCCTAGAGCAGCGCTTATACCGCCTGCAAACGGCGCAGATTGACCAGGCGCAGAGTGATGAGACTACCGCCCTGGCCGATGCCTTGGCGCAGTTGCAAAGCCTGGGAAAGCCCAGCGCCGCCCCTGCCGATGCCGCTGGCTAATCCTGCCCGCGATCGCCCTGATGACCGTGTCCTTAGTTCTTTACCTGAGTTAATCCCATGCACGAAAAGCTTTTCGCCTGGTACCAATCTTTACCTAGCTTTGTTCAATCCCTGATGCAAACCCCAGGCAGCTTTGGCATTTCTAGCCACTGGGATATCGCTGCTGGCCGCGCTGTGATTGTCGTTCCCAGTATTGAGGCTGCTAACTGGCTGCTGGCGATACAGCCTGAGCTGAAAGGTGCGCAGGTGGCTGTGCTCATTCCTGATTACGCCGCTGCCCAGGCTGCCCTCAAGGCCGCTCGCGGCTAGTTCCGCTCTTGCCAATACCAACCATTAACCATTTACCTGAGCTGAAACCATGGAATCCAAACTTCTCAATTGGCTCGCCGCGCAGGGCGAATGCTTCCAAACCTTCCTTGGACTACCGCCACAGCCCCCCACGTTGCACTGGGATGCCTGGAACGATTGCGCTGTTCTGGTCTGCCATGCCTCAGCTGCACCAGCTTTTCAAACCCTAGTAAACAACGGCCACGTCTCCAATTTGACCATCGCTGTTCGCTATGACGGCGAACCCATGAGGGTTGCCAAGGCCCTCAACCAACGCGCCAAAGCTTGAATCCTGCCACTAAAAACCCCCAGCGCTGGCCGTCAAACCTGCTGGGGGCCTTGCCCGAGAACCCTTACGTAAACGGACTCACACCATTATGAGCCATGACCCCAGGGCAGACGCCCTCGCTATCTGGTTAGTTCAGCAGCAGGAGTCTAGCCGCCTGGCCCAGCAGAAGACCCCACCCGGTGAACTGCACCTCCACCAGCACCACCATGCCGCCGCTACACCCGCGCCGATCGCAGAGCCAGAGCAGCCCCAGACCGTGCGACTGCACCCGCTGTTTGTGGCCACCTACATGCTGTTTGTCTCAGTGGCCCTCAGCCTACCGATCGCTCTGATTGCCGCCATTGTTGAAGCGGGCAGCAGCCCCGATGTGCAGTACGTTCAGCCGCCTCGAGGAGGGTGGTAGCCATGACCAGCAACCAAGACCCAAACCGCCCCGAAATTATTACCCGTACCGCCTTCGGTGGGAAGTCTGCCGTAGCCTTGGGGGGCAACCGCTACAGCGTTAAGTCTGAGGCCATCTACCGGGCTGCCAATGCGATCGCCCTCCCCGCTCGAGGCCTGCTGGTTGACTCTGCAATGTGGGTAACAACCCTGGCCGTGCTGTTTCGTCTTCCCTTCTCTCTGATGTATGACGGCCTGTTGCCCTACTACCTGGGCCTAACTGCCATGCTGCTCACCCTAGTCCCGCCCGTGGTGGCGATCGCCATGGTGGCTGAGTCGCTGCCCAACCACCGCGCCGACTGCTGGTGTCGGCTGGTCATGGTGGTCGGTTCGCTGGCGATCGCAACTAACGGCTTTTGGATGAGGGCGCTATGACTACCCGCTATAACTTCGATCGCGCCGACTATCCCCTGCTTCAGGCCATCCGTCTACGCCGGGGCATTTTGTCTTGGGGCATGGGCTTAACCGCCTGGGCTTTGCTGCTGGGCTCCACCTTGATAGCAGAGGAGCACGACAACCGCCTGCATTGGGTGCGTACCGGCATCATTGCCGCCACTCTGCCGATCGCGGCTTTGGGTCGCCTAGCGGTGGAGGACTCGGTTAAGGCTGGTCGGGTGCTGCTTGATTACGAGGATGTGACCGACGCAGGCCGCCAGCAACTGCTCTGGCAAGAGACCACCGACGCGGTAGAGGTAGGGGCCATTTCTGAGGCTGAAGCTGCTGAATCGGTGGAGGTAGTCGACGCCTGGGAATACCTGATTGCGGCGGCTAAGGAATGGCGCACCCACCTAGCCTTACTCAGCCCCACCGACACTGGTAAATCGTCATTTCTGTACCTGCTTTTGGGTGCCCAAAGCCGAGCCCGTGAGACGGTGCTGCAAGTGGTAGAGGGCAAAGGGGCCGCCTGGTCTGGGGTGCCGACCGAAAACATTCTACGGATCAACTTTCGGCCCTCGCTGGAAGACGCCCATACCATCTGTTACCGGCTGCACAAGCTGCTTAACCTGATTCAACAGCGAGTAGACCAAGACAAATGGGAAGGGCCGCAAATGGTGACGGTGCTGGAGGAATACCTAACCCTCAGTACTGGGCTAAAAAAGCGCAAAGGGGCGTTTGAGCCCTATGGCCGCGAGCTAGAGATCAGCGTAGAGGCTATGGCCAGCGTAGCTAGGGGTGGGGGTGGGCAGCTGGTGCTCATCTCCCAATCGCCCAATGCTGACGACCTGAAATTTAGCGGCGGCATTCGCTCAAACTTCCGGGTTGCCTGCCTAGGGTCTCGCCTTGGGGGATTCGATGCCATCGAAAATATGATCGGCAACTACCGCTTTGTTAATGACCGCCACCGCGATCGCATCGAGGCAGAATACCAGTCCGCCCGTCGCCAGCTCAAAAGCGATCGCCACCCGCTGGTGCTGACAAACCTGCTAGGAGAATGGCGTTGTTTCCCACTGCCGTACCTCACCGAAACGCAGCTGGCCGCCCTTGACATTGCCTCTCATCCTGTGCCTGATGAGCTGATTCAAGACGATGGCTGGCTGCCAGGAATAGATGAGATTGGCAGTAGTGACACAGGCCCAAGGCCCTCGCAGCCCGCAACAATTCACCGCCCTAAACCAGCGGTGACAACTGTTGAACCAGATGAGGATGAGCAGCTGAATCTGGAGGCGATCGAGGGGATTATTTTTGAGGTACTGGCCGGGGCATCTGAGCCGATGAAGGCGCACGAAATCAAAAACAAAAGACGCCCACTCAAGAATGTTGATAAAGACCTCTTCGCTGTCATTTTGGCGGGGCTCACCAGACGGGGTGAGCTGCTCCAGACAGACGAGGAGAACCCACGCTACAGCCTACCCCCTAACTCTAATCTGACCGGACGGGGGTAGGCGTCCGGTAGCGTCCGGTGCCTTGCAGCATGGGCGTCTGGTGCCGTCCGGCGTCCCCGTCCGGTGCGTCTGACCGGACACCCCCACGGGACGCCTTACCGGACGCTCCAGACCGCTCCAGACGCTAACAACAAACCCTAGAAAGTGAGCACCCAAAAATGGCTTGGCAATGCCCTTACACCCCACTCGAATTGCACCAGCTTAACCCCCACGATTTTGCCTACGGCGATCGCGTTGTCTTGCCCGATGGCCGCACTGGAATGGTGTCGAAGGTTGGCTACAAATACGGCCACGTTGATGCCGACGCCGGGGCAGATTGGAAAGGGCTACTGGCAGAGCTGAGGCCAGCCACGCCGACCGAAATAGGCCAGCCCAGAGTGCAGCAGCTGAGTCTGTTGTAGTGCCGCAGCCCACAGCATTGAGGGCCTGAAAACTTCACCCAGGAGTAACTATGTCAGATCCCATCTTGACCACGCCCAATCTAGAGTTCTACATCAACCCCGAGACCCCCGATACGGCCTACACCGAGAACCCAGTTCCTCAGTTAGCGGGGCCAAGCGATACGGTTGGTTACGCAGAAACCAGGGGCAGCAACCCTATCCCATCCGAGCAAGATATCGAGGCCAGCCGCCCCACAATGAGCGACATCAACGGCCAGCCTGCTCTGCTGTTCGATGGCGTTGACGACTTCCTCAACTCTGGCGGGGGTATGGCACCGATTCGTGTAAAAATGGGCCACATCTCCTGAAACCTTTATAGGGCAGTGACTACGAGACTCAAAAATTCAGGAATTCTGCACTGGTCACGTCTCTTTACTGTGGCTGATACAC
>NZ_JBNXVS010000074.1:0-19478 GCF_050565655.1 Nodosilinea sp. AN01ver1
CACATGGGCGAAGGGCCAAGAGTCTATTCCGGCTTGGCTGTGACTTCCTGCGGCGTATCTCCTGCGATCTCACCTTGCGCCGCACTGAGTTCAATCAGGCGCTCCAACTTTTGTCCTTGTACTGAGGTCTAAAGGTCGCAGCCAAATCTCTCGGTTGGCCGGAATACCTTATGTAGAGAGGGTTCCCATAAGGTATTCTGCTGCGGAGTGGTTGCGGCGCGGGCAACTAGCCTAGGCCACTATGCAGCCGGATCGGGGTTCCTCTTATGTGCCGGGCATTAGCTTTCTTTCGGGTTCAGTGGAGTGTAAAAATCATTGTGAGCTCGTGGCCGGAGTTGAAGGGTTGGTGATACTAAATTTGGTGTTGCTGAATAGCAATGTGATTGGGCAAAATTCACAAACAGGCTTGACGGGCAATATTAGTAAAGCTACCGGGCGCAGGACTAAGGTTCACCGTTGCACCATTATTGTTGAAAGATAGGTTGTCACGATCGGCCACCTCAAACAGGCCAAGGGTTACTTTGTCGAGGGCAATTGCCGGGGCAGTCGTATTGCCGAAGGCAATGAAGCAGACCCTAGCGGTGCCGTCGGCGGTGACCTGAACATCCTGCCCTCCGGCATTGTTGGCTAACTGGTTTTGGTTGGCCTCCACCAGCAGCGTCTGGGCGTCGGTGGTGGTCAGCTCAATGCCGTTGCCGCCGTTGCCGGTGATGATGTTGTTGCCAATGCCCAAGGAGCCCAGCTCGGGCTTGGCCACAAACTCTTGCAGCGCTGAGTCGCCGGCGGTGCTGATAATGCCGGCCCCGGCGTTGTCCACGATCTGGTTGCCGTCGATGTTGAACTCCTGGGTGGCTGACTCATTGGCCTCAATGCGAAGGCCAGCGCCGCTGTTGCGGGCGATCGCGCTATCTTGCACCCGCACTTCCTGGAAGGAAATTAAGAAGCCACCGGGCACTCCACCGATAACTCTCAGGCCGTCGCTACCGTTGTCGCTGAGGGCTAGGCCTTGCAGATCAATTTCTTGGCCACCCAGGTTGCTGGCCCTAATCAAAACCCCCTCGGCGCTGTTGTTGCTGGCGCTGTTGGTAATCACTGCACCGGGGCTGAGACCAATGCTGGTGTTGGCCGTGCTGCTGGGGCCAATCGACACTTCCTGGTTCGGCACCTGGAAGGGCGGCGCGACAACTCCCTCGGCGGCAAGCTCAATGCCCACCCGGTTACGATCGGCCTGGAAGCCTGCGATCGTGGCCTGAATTGAGTTAAACGTGGTGGTGTTGCGAATAAAAATGCCCTGGCCCGATGTGGGGCCAGCCCCCTGGGCATCGGTGACTACAGTGTCAAACAAAACGGCACTGCCACCGACATCGTCGAGAAAAATCCCCCGCTGCTGGGGAGCGGTGATGGTGTTGTTGCGCAGCTCAACGTTGCTGATGCTGCGTCCTAAAATGGCCGCCTCTCCCGCTGTATTCTCAAAGCGAAAGCCCGCCAGCACGGTGCGGTTGCCCAACGTAACGCCGTCGATGCGGGGAAAATTGCCATCCCCAGAGAAGGGCAGCTCAACTACAATGCCATCGGCATAGTTGAGTTCGGGGGAAAAGGGCAGCCTTGCGGTAGTCGTCTCAAAGCCGGGGAAGGGCAGCCCCGAGAGCAACTGTCGCGGCCCCTGGGAAAGCAGCTGCACCCGGTCGGGAATGGTGAGCGCCGGAATCGGCCCGTCCGTTGCGCCGTCTACATAGACCACGTCATTGCCGTCGCGGGCGGTGGCGTTGAGAGCTTCGGCAACGGTGCCAAAGGGGTTCTCAAAGGTGCCGTCACCCCCGCTGCCGCCTAGGCGCACGTGCTGAAAGCGGTAGGCCTGCTCTTCTTCGGGGTTGAGCAGGGGCTGCGACTCTTGAGTGCTAAACGCCTCGGTCTGGGAGGCCACAAACACGGCAATTTCGGGCAGGCGCACGGTGGGTTCCCCGAGGCGGGCGCGCACCTGATCGACCTCTGGAAATGGCGCTGCCGCACGAATGCCAGGGAAAGTGGCCCCCACCGAAAAGACCAGGCGGGTGCCAAACAGCCCATCCCCCTGCAGGGCCAGGCCGGTGTTGAAATTGGGGGTGAGGTCGGCGGCCAGCCGAAGCCGCCAGCCCAGGTAGCTAGACAAGTTGGGGGCACCGTAGAGGTAGATGCCGCCAAACCCTTTGAGATTGCCGTTATCCCAGCGGGCGAGGGGGGTGCCGGCCTCGGCATCAAAGCCGCCTAGGGCAGTTTCTTGCTGAAGCAGTCGCTGGCGCTGGCGCTGGGTTTCAAGCAGCAGCAGATTGCCCTGGAAGCGAGTTGAGGTTTGCAGTCCGGTATCGATGGCGATGTCGGTGATGGTGCGATCGCGATCGCCCAGCGGCCAATAGGCATTGAAGCGAAAATCCCAGTCTTGCCCCAGGCTTTCGTAGCCAGTGCCCAACTGGTAGAAGCTGCTCGCCCCCGTGCCCCGACCATCGAGGCTGAGGTAGCCGCCGCGCACGCGCTCTGCGGTCTCGCTATAGCCGCGATAGCCCAGCAGTAGGCCGCCCCCTAGGGTGTCGTCGCTGTTAACTAGCAGTCGTCCTTCTAAAAAGCCCAGCTCGTCGCCAACCGTTTGCCAGAGGGGAACAAAGGCCTCGAAACGGCCCAGGGCTGGGTTACTGCCGCTGGCGGTGCTGTAGCTGGCCCCTACCCGAGGGCGAATTCGCAGATCTGGCTCGGCGGCATTGTCGAAGGGCACCTGCGCCAGCTCAAAAGCAACGGCCTCGGCAACTATTGCCGAGGGTGGAAGGGAAGTCTCGGTCAAAACTAGATCAGAGCTAAACCCTAAATCCAGTTGAGCCAGGTCTGGTTTAGGAGCTACCAACTCCTGGGGACTGGCCGCTGCCGGGAGCAGTCCTCCGGGCAGCAGGGTGCTGGCCAGGGCCAGGCTGAGGCACTTGATGGCTTGAGTCGTCATGGGCATGGGGGGTATGACCTTGATGAGAGCGTGGGGGTAGGGATGGGTCTGAGGGCAGGCCGCTAGGCCGTGAACAGGAAATGCTGGCTGGTGATGGTGTTGGCATTGACATCGAGCAGGGTAGCTAGGGTGTGGGTTTGCCCCCCTGCATTGATCGAGAGCAGGGTGTTGAGGCCGCTTTGCTGGCGCTGCACATTGCTCCAGCCCAGGCCGCCCAGGCTGCTGAGATCGATGCGATCGCCCACAATCTCAAAATCTCGAATGGTATCGAAACCATCGGTGAGCGCCTGGTACTTAAATTTGTCGTTACCCAAGCCGCCAATCAGCAGGTCGTTGCCAGCACCGCCTATCAGCACATCATCACCGCTGCCGCCGTTGAGTACGTCGGCACCAGCACCGCCAATCAGCCAGTCATGGCCGCTGCCGCCACTGAGCACGTCGTCGTCATCGCCGCCATCGAGGTAGTCATTGCCGCTGCCGCCGTTGATCACATCGCTGCCCGCTTCACCGTAGGTTGAGTCATTGCCGCCGCCCGCGCTGATCACGTCGTTGCCCAGGCCGCTAAAGATCACGTCGGTGTCGCTGCCGCCGGTAATGATGTCGTCGCCGCCATAGCCGTAGAAAATGTCGGGGTTACTCAGGCCGCTGATGCTGCCGTCGGGGTTGACGCCATAAATAATATCGTTGCCATTGGTGCCGTTGGTACCTCCTGCCCACTGCACCAGGGTCGTGGCAGTGTTGCTGCTGGCTTTGCCGTCGCTGAGGGTAATATCAACGGTGCGGTTCTGCCGGTTGGGGAAGAGGGCGGTGTTTTCGTAGGCGACAGCGGCGATCGCAGATTGATAAGCACTGAGCGACGCCAGCCCCTTCAGGGTTAAGGTGCCCGTCGTCGGATCGTAGGCACTGGCGGTAATGCCGCTGGGCAGCGTGCCTACCACTAGCTGTTCGTCGCTACCGTTCAATCGGTTGACCAGGGTGAAGGTTACCGAGGTCAACGTGGGGTCATCGATGTCGGTGATGGTGAGAGTAGGTGGGGCGATCGCCTTTGCCCCAGCGGTTGGGTCATAGACCGCGACATATCCTGTCCCTGGCTGGGTGCTATCCAAATCCAGCACCGGGGCATCGTTTGTGCCGTTGATGGTGATGGTTAAGGTAGCCGTATCGCTGCCGCCACCGCCATTGCTGATGGTGTAGGTAAACACCTCGTTCAAGCTCTGGCCCACTGTAATCGCCTGCACCGTCGGCTTTGAGTTGTCGAGACTGTAGCTATAGGTGCCATCGCTCGCCCAGGTAAGACTGCCGTAGCTGCCCACCAAGGGCTGAGCCGGATTGGTGGTTGTGGTCGCTCCTACCTGCAACTCAACCAGGGTGAGACCAGTACCGTCGTTCAGCAGTACATTGCCGGTAACCGGTGCGATCGCATCCTCGCTGATGCTATTGGTATCGTTTACCGCAGCTGGCAACCCATTGCCGTCTTGAATAGTGCCAATACCAACAGCATTTTTCGTACCCCCGCTGGTATAGGTCGCCGTCAGCGAAAAAGTTTCAGCAGCCTCAACCAGGGAATCAGCGGTAACGCCAGTGCGCACCTGGAAGTTGCCCCCCCCAGGCACGGTGACATTGCCTCCGGTATACGGCAGCCAAATCGTCCCTCCATCCAAAGAATATTCCAGACCGCCATTGCCAAAGTCTTCGCCATCGTTGAGCGTCGCATTGCTCTCTTTAGTGGCTGGGTTTGTCCCCGAGCCCACTGTGCCTAAGGCTATGGTCTGGCCAGCCAACCCCGTAACTGTGAAAACAGCATAGGCATCTACCCCTTCATTGACGGTGGGGCTACTCACCATCAGCAGACGGTCATCGTCTAAAGCCGTCGTTGCGGTGTCAGGAATACCGCCCGTCACGGTACCGGGGAATTTGGTTCCGGTGCCATCGTCGACGATGGTGCCCGTCCCGGCGGTGCCCGTGCCGCCGGTATTAGTGGCGGTCAGAGTGAAGGTCTCGGCACCTTCGTATGTCCCATCGTTGGCGATGGTGGTGCGGACGAGGAGCGTACCGCCTGCGGGAATACCCACGAGCGCATTGGCGGTGTAGTTCAGCCAATCCGTACCATTCCAGTACTCTAGGGCAGGGCCGTAGTCAGCCCCAGTCGCGGTGCCATTGGCGAGGCTGAGGCTGACCTGCTGGCTGGCTACCCCACCCACGGTAAAGACCGCGTAGGGCGACGCTTCGTTGACCGTGGGGCTACTCACCGTCAGCGGACGGTCATCATCCAAGCTAGTAGTTGCGGTATCAGGAATCCCGCCCGTCACGGTGCCGGAGAATTTGGTTCCAGTGCCATCATCGACGATGGTGCCGGTACCGATGGTGCCAGTGCCGCCAGTATTGGTGGCCGTCAGGGTAAAGGTTTCAGCGCCCTCATATACCCCGTCGTTGGTGATAGAGGTACGCACCAGGAGGGTGCCACCAGCGGGAATACCTACGAGCGCGTTAGCGGTGTAGCTGACCCAAGCCGTACCGTCCCAATACTCTAGGGCAGAACCATAGTCAGTGCCTCCAGTCGCGGTGCCGTTGGCGAGGCTGAGGGTGACCGACTGGTTGGCCACTCCGCCTACAGTAAAGACCGCGTAGGGCGACGCTTCGTTAACCGTGGGGCTACTCACCGTCAGCAGACGGTCATCATCCAGGTTAGTGGTTGCGGTATCAGGAATACCGCCCGTTACGGTGCCGGTATACTTGATGCCGGTGCCATCGTCAACGATGGTGCCTGTTCCATTGGTGCCCGTGCCGCCAGTATTAGTGGCCGTCAGCGTAAAGGTTTCAGCGCCCTCGTAGGTACCATCGTTGACAATGGTGGTGCGCACCAGCAGGGTTCCGTTGCCTGATACAGGAACTAAGGTGTTAGCGGTGTAGCTGACCCAAGCGGTGCCATTCCAGTACTCCAGGGCAGAGCCATAGTCAGTTCCTCCAATTGCGGTGCCATTGGCAAGGTTGAGGGTGACCTGCTGGTTAGCAACTCCGCCCACAGTAAAGACTGCGTAAGGCGAAGCTTCGTTAACCGTGGGGCTGCTGACGGTTAGGGGACGGTCGTCATCTAGGTTGGTAGTTGCAGTATCGGGAATTCCGCCCGTCACGGTGCCGGGATATTTAATGCCGGTGCCGTCATCGACAATGGTGCCGGTGCCGGTCGTGCCAGTGCCTCCAGTATTGGTGGCTGTCAGCGTAAAGGTTTCAGCCCCTTCAAATGTCCCATCGTTGACGATGGTGGTGCGGACGAGGAGCGTACCGCCTGCGGGAATACCCACGGGCGCATTTGCAATGTAGCTGACCCAAGCCGTACCGTCCCAGTATTCCAGGGCAGGGCCGTAGTCAGTGCCTCCAGTCGCGGTGCCGTTGGCGAGGCTGAGGGTGACCTGCTGGTTGGCTACCCCACCCACTGTAAAGACCGTGTAGGGCGAAGCTTCGTTAACCGTGGGGCTACTTACCGTCAGCGGACGGTCATCATCCAGGTTAGTGGTTGCGGTATCAGGAATACCGCCCGTTACGGTGCCGGGGAATTTGGTTCCAGTGCCATCATCGACGATGGTGCCCGTGCCGATGGTGCCCGTGCCGCCAGTATTAGTGGCCGTCAACGTGAATGTTTCAGCGCCCTCGTAGGTACCATCGTTGACAATGGTGGTGCGCACCAGCAGGGTTCCGTTGCCTGATACAGGAACCAAGGTGTTAGTGGTGTAGCTGACCCAAGCGGTGCCATTCCAGTACTCCAGACCGGGGCCATAGTCAGTGCCTCCAATTGCGGTGCCATTGGCAAGGCTGAGGGTGACCTGCTGGTTAGCAACTCCGCCCACGGTAAAGACCGCGTAGGGTGAGGCTTCGTTGACCGTGGGGCTGCTCACCGTCAACGGACGGTCATCGTCTAAAGCCGTCGTTGTAGTACCAGGGATCCCGCCCGTTACAGTACCGGGATATTTAATGCCAGTTCCGTCATCGACGATGGTGCCCGTCCCGGTGGTGCCCGTGCCACCGGTATTGGTTGCCGTCAGGGTGAAGGTTTCAGTCCCTTCGTACGTGCCATCGTTGACGATGGTGGTGCGTACCAGGAGCGTGCCGTTTCCTGCGATAGGAACCAAGGTGTTAGCGGTGTAGCTGACCCAATCCGTACCGTCCCAGTATTCCAGGGCAGAGCCATAGTCAGTGCCTCCAGTCGCAGTGCCGTTGGCGAGGCTGAGGGTGACCTGCTGGTTGGCGACTCCACCCACGGTAAAGACCGCGTAGGGCGACGCCTCATTAACCGTGGGGCTACTTACCGTCAGCGGACGGTCATCATCTAAGTTGGTAGTCGCGGTATTAGGGATCCCGCCGGTTACGGTGCCGGGATACTTAATACCCGTGCCATCGTCAACAATGGTACCGACACCGGTTGTGCCCGTGCCGCCAGTATTAGTGGCCGTTAGGGTAAAGGTTTCAGCCCCTTCAAATGTCCCATCATTGGTGATAGTGGTGCGCACCAGCAGGGTACCACCAGCGGGGATACCTACGAGCGCGTTAGCGGTGTAGCTGACCCAAGCCGTACCGTCCCAATACTCTAGGGCAGAACCATAGTCAGTGCCTCCAGTCGCGGTGCCGTTGGCGAGGCTGAGGGTGACCTGCTGGTTGGCGACTCCACCCACAGTAAAGACCGCGTAGGGCGACGCTTCATTAACCGTGGGGCTACTGACGGTTACGGGAAGATTGCCGTCTTGAATAGTGCCAGTACCGACAGCGTTTTTTGTGCCGCCGCTGGTGTAGGTCGCCGTCAGCGAGAAGGTTTCGGCGGTTTCAACTAGGGAATCAGCGGTAATGCTAGTGCGAATCTGGAAGTTGCCCCCCGTCGGAATGGTGACATTACCTCCGATGTAGGGTGTCCAAGTCGTCCCTCCGTCTAAGGAGTATTCCAGGCCACCATTACCAAAGTCTTCGCCATTGTTGAGTACACCATCTGTTTCTGCTGTGGCTGGGTTTGCCCCCGAACCGGTCGGTGAAAGGGAAACGGTCTGCCCAGCAACTCCGGTAACCGTGAAGATGGCATAGGGGTCAGTGCCTTCAGTGACGGTGGGGCTGGTCACTGTGAGCAAGCGGTCATCGTCTAGGGCAGTCGTCTCTGTGTCGGGAACGCCGCCAGTCACAGTGCCGGGAAATTTTGTGCCGGTACCGTCATCGACGATGGTGGCGGTGGCGGTGCTAGTGGCAGTGGCCCCAGTGATGATATCGGCTTTGAGGGTAAAGGTTTCTGGCCCTTCGTAGAGGATATCTGCCTCGCTGCCAATGTTGGCTCTGACATAGACAGTGCCTGAGCCGCTGGCACCTGGAACCACAGGAACAGAGTAGTCATTGTCTCCGGTGCTGTAGGTCAACCAGGTGGTGCCATCGTAGGAGTACTCCAGCGTAAACCCGGTGATGGTGGCATCCTGGTCGGCTGGGGAGACTGTGTTGCCTAAGGTGAGGAAAAGGTTTTGCCCGGCTGTACCCGTGACGGTGAATAGGGCATAGGGGGAGGCTTCATTCACTGGCGTGGCAGCCACCACGCTGACACTGAGATCACTGTCTAAATTAGTGGTCTCTATATCGGGAGTGCCGCCGGTTACGGTGCCTGGGTATTTGACCCCGGTACCGTCATCGACGATGGTGCCTAGGCCTTGGGTGCTGGTGCCGCTGGTATTGGTGACCGTCAGGGCAAAGTTCTCAGACCCTTCATACACGCTATCTGGAAGAATTGCTGTGCGTACCAGCAAGGTGCCCGCCGCCGGAATCTGGATGAACGCGTTGGCGGTGTAGGTCGTCCAGGCGGTGCCGTTCCAGTATTCCAATCCGGGGCCGTAGTCAGTTCCGGCCCCGGTGGCGGTGCCGTCGGTGAGGTCGAGGGTGACCCACTGGTTGGCGGCCCCCCCTACCGAGAAGATGGCGTAGGGGGAGGCTTCGTTGACGGTGGGGCTGCTGACCGTTAGGGGGCGATCGTCGTCTTTGGTGACTGCGCCGTCGGCGGTGCCATCGCTGACGCCGTTGGTGTTAAAGGTGAGGCCGGTGCCGTTGTCTGCGATCGCAGCCGTACCCACCGCCGCTGTACCCGCCCTATTGGTAGCCGTCAGGGTAAAGGTTTCTGCCCCCTCAAAAGCGGCATCGTCGAGAATTGCAGTGCGAACAAAGAGCAGCCCATTGGGATTAGCAGCCCCACCGGGCAAAGTATTGGGAATGGCCGCTGGAGTACCGGCATACTCAACCCAGGCACTGCCATTCCAATATTCGAGGTTGGGGGAGAAATCGCTGCCCTGGGTGGCCGTTCCTGCAGCGACGGTGAGGCTGACCAACTGGTCAGCCTCACCATCGACTGTGAATACGGCGTAGGGTGAGCCTTCGTTGACGGTGGGGCTGGTTACCGTCAGGGCCCGGTTGTCTGGGTTGACGGTGATGGGAATGGTATTGATGGCCTGTAGCCCCAACCCGTCGGTAGCAGTAACCGTGAGGGCATCGGCTCCATTAAAGGATGGGTTGCCCTGATAGCTGAGGGTGGCTAAAGCGAGGTTGATCTGCTCTTGGCTGCCTGACAGGGTGAGGGTAGTAGACCCGTTAGACCCGCTAGAAATTGTGGCTCCGTTGAGATTGCCAATACTCAACTGGCCGTTGTTAACCGCTAGTTGAACGCTGGCGAGTTCACTGGCAATGGTTTGCCCAACCGCGTTTTCAGGGTCGCTGATGGAGATGGAGGCGATCGCAAGGCTGCTGTTTTCAGCAGCCGTTAGCAGGGCTGGCACCGTATTGATCGGCGCATCGTTAGCCCCATTGACGGTGATAGTGAGGCTGGTGGTGTGGGTGCCGCCAGCGGCGTCTCTTACTTCGTAGGTGAAGACATCGGTGACGCTTTGCCCAACCGCTAGGGCGTTAACGGTGGTGTTACCGTTATTGACGGTATAGCTATAGCTGCCGTCGGGGTTAATGATGAGGGTGCCGTAGGTGCCGACAACATTGGTGTTAGCAGCAACAGCGGTGGTCGGAGCACCAGAGCCCGCAATAATTCTCGCCACGATCTGGGTGTCACCGGCATCTTTGTCGGTGTCGTTGAGCAGAACATTGCCCGTGGGGTTAAATCCAGGGACATTGTTGCTAGTGCCGCCCGCCTCGGTGGCTGTGGCGGCATCGGCTACGGCCACTGGGTTATCATTCGCCCCTTGTATGGTGATGGTGATGCTGGCGACATCGGTTTGGCTGTTACTACCATCTCTGATGGTGTACAGGAACGTATCAGTGAGGGACTGCCCAGCATTTAAGGCATCCACCGTCGCGTTGGCATCATCCAGGTTGTAGCTGTAGCTACCATCACTGTTGATCGTTAAGGCACCGTAAGCCCCCGCTAAGGCTGCACCCACGGTGCCTGTCGTGCCATTGAACGAAATCCCGGTGACGGTGAGGGTACCCCCAGCGGCGGTATCGGCATTATTGCCTGTGCCCGCCCCGGTAATAGCGTTGTTGCCACCTGGGGCAATGTCACTACCTTCGGTGACGGTGACGGCATCGGCGATCGCGTTGGGCGGGTTGGCTTGAACACTCACGTTGATGGTGAGGGTCGCGGTGCTCGTCGCGTTCGACCCATCGTTCATGGTGTAGTTGAACGTGTCTACCTTATTGCCGCTAGTTAGGTTGCTGTAAGCGGTATAGGTATAGGCACCGGTGCCAGTATTTAATTGCAGCGTGCCATATTGCCCGGTCAGGGTTACGGTGCCCGTGAGCGCCTGGGTAAAGGTGAGATTTGGACTTGATGTGCTGACTTGCAACGCCGCACCATCGACCGTGATGTTTTTGGCAACAGGGTCATAGGCTGTCACCGTGCGGGTAAAGGTACCGCCGCCTTCTAACGCGCCCGTGACGGTCATGCCCACCGAAATTGAGCCATTGATGCCGCTGACGCTGACGGTGTTGCTAGTGGCTGTTGTTGTTGCCCCTGTGGTAGAAGCCGTATTGACACTTGTAGTGCCTGCTAACTCTGTAGCGAAGCGTAATACTGTTCCACTCGGTAGGGCGGTTGCTGTCGAACCACTAAAGGTAATTCCGCCAGTCGTGTTGGTTACAGTGATTGGATTGTTATTAACATCACGAAGAAGTGTCCCAGAACTGTTAATAAAGACATAGTCATTGATCTGAATGCCATTATTGGTCGGGACTGGAGCCCCAGTCGTTGAAACCGTGGCTGTATTTGGGCTTAAGGTACCAGCCGCGTCAGTCGTGAAGCTTAAAACCGTGCCATTACTGATTGGCGTCACGGTCGGCGCACTGAAGGTGATGGTGCTACCGGCTAACGTGACGGTGATCGGGTTGCCATTGGCGTCTAGTAACGCAGCGCCGCCACTAATTCGGACAAAGTCACCGTTTTCGATGCCGTTATTTGCAGGGACAGTTGTCGTATTCAGTACAGCAGAAGTTTGGGAGCTTCCGTTAAAATTAACGCTGTTGTCGAAATAATAAACTTGGCCCGAGACAAAAGCTGTGGCGGGAGCCGCAGAAAAAGCGATTGAATTTCCATTGACCGAAACCGCCCCTGATACCTGTATGGGGTTATTGCTGGAATTCCGGATAATTGAGTTTTTATCCCCGTTTATTGCAAAAACGTAGTTCAGATTTTCAATGACTGTATTGCCTCCACCAGGGCCAATTCCTGTGAGGGTAGATACTGTATAAGCTAAACTGCTGGGGCCAATCGATCCAATAGTTGCAGAAGCTATACCTGTTGGTGAAACTGAACCAATAGTTACAGCAGAAGTTGTTGCTGCGGTAGAGCCGTTGGCGGTGGAGGTAGTTGCCCCGATCGATTTGCTATCGCCCGCATCTACATCGGTGTCGTTGGTCAGTACGTTGCCCGTAATCGGGGTACTGGGTAGGGTAGCGGTGGTGCCGCCAACGGAATTAAAGTCATTATTGGCGATGGGAGCGTCGTTTTGCCCCTGGATGGTTACCTTGAGATCGGCGATCGCAGTTAATCCGGTTGCATCTTTGACGGTGTAGGTAAAGCTTTCGGCTAGGGTATTGCCGGTAGTGCGGAGAGCTTCAACTGTGGGGTTAGCGTTATTGACAATGTAGGTATAGCTGCCATTAGCGGCGATTTGGAGTTCACCATATACCCCGGTGATGGACGTGGTACCAGCGGCGGCGATCGCGGTGGTAATGCCGTTAAGGGAAACTGCGGTAACGGTGTGGGTTACCCCAGGGGCGATCGCCCCATCGGCATCCGTATCATTGCTCAGCACATTCCCCGTCGGATTGGTGCCTGCCGTGGTGTTGTTAGCGCCGCCTGCTTCAAGCGCTATGGGAGCATCGGCACTGGCGATCGGCGCATCATTGATCGCATTCACGTTAAACGTGATGGTATTTGGAGTGCCGTCTAGATCTATGCCCCCATTTACCGTGCCCCCATTGTCGCGCACCTGGAAGGTGAAATTGGCATAGCTGGTGCCACTGCCATTGGCCGCTGGGGTATAGACCAGCAGGGGAATTTGAGCGGCAGTAATTTCAGTGCCAGCAGCAACGGCAACCCCATTGAGCGTCAGGGTACCAGCGGTAGGTAGCGTAGTGATGACAACGCTCTGCAAGCTATTGGCCGGGCTGTCGTTGGCATCGGTAAAGCCAAAATCGCTGGCTGAGAAGGTATAGGCGTTGTCTTCGCTGACAGTGACCGTTTTATTGGCCCCGGCTGGCGCGTCGTTGACCGGGGTGATGCTGATAGACAGGGTCGCGGTGGTGGTCAGCGCACCGTCAGACACGGTGTAGGTGACGAGCGGGACGGGGCCAGCATAGTTAGGGGCGGGCTGGAAGCTATAGGCTCCATCGCGGCTCACGATCAGAGTACCGCTGGCCAGATTGAGGGTGCGGGAGGGGGTGCCAGCATCCAGGGTATAGGGGGTGCCTGCAACAACGAACTGAGTGACTCGCAGCACATCGTTGTTGGCGTCGGTATCGTTGGCCAACAGATTGCCGGTGGCCGGCAGAGCACTGTCTTCTAAAACAGTGGCGATATCGTTAGCGGCGATCGGGGGCAGCGGCGGCGTAAACCCAAAAATATCCTGCCAGCTGCTACTGGTGCTGTAGGGGCCACCGCCAATGTCGCCGTTGACGGCATTGAGGCTGTTGGAGGCGGTTAAACCAGCCGCGTAAATTTTGGTTTGATCGCTAGGCCACTGGGGAATTTCTTTGTAAACCGATGAGGGATTGCCGCTGTTATAGGTGTTAGCAACTAAACTACGAAACGCATCTAACTGGGCCAGGGTAAAGCTAAAAACATAGTAGTTTTCCTTGGCACCGTCCCCATCGACATCGAGCTCAACGATGCCATCTGAGCCGACTCTCACCGCTGGCCCGTACACTTTAAAGTTGGATGGATTAGTTGAGCTGCCTGTTTTTAAGCTGTAGTAGGTACCGGTATTAGAGGCCGGTATAACCGTATTGTTAGGCCGAGTATTGGCATCAGCCGTTATACCTTTAAAGATAGGAATAAAATCGTACTCAAGGACGGCATAACCGTTGGTCACGTTGCCCACGTTCACCTGAATTGTCAGGTCAGGGCTACCGTCCCCATCCACATCGACAAAAACGCCCATCAGCGCTTTGAAGTTGCCCGACTGAGGCTCAGCCAGTATCTTGAAGGCAATCGTGGTGCCATCAGCCTGAATTTGGATGTAAGGCGTAGCGCTATTGCCAACCAGGTCGGAGGCATTGGCCGTCCATGTACCGTCAGAAATGGCCTTGTTCGGGTCGCCAGTGCGGGCTAGATTTTGCCACAGGGGAGATGTTGGCGCAAAGGCGATCGCCTGCTCAACCTGCAAGTCTTGACCGTCTAAGCTAATGACGCTGGTATCATCCTCAGCCTGCAAAGAAGCCAGTTGGTTAGCGTTTAAGCCAATGCCTTGAACCAGCGTAGCGAAGATGGCTCCTTCATCGCCGGTGCTGTCAATACCACTATTGATCTGATTGTCAAAACTGTGGCCTAACTCTTCTAACAGCACCGACTGAATTTGCTCGGCGGATGCGGCGCTCAGCCAATCGCCATTGAGGTAAACGGTGGGCTGCCCGGTGGTGCCGGTGGCACTGTAGGCCCCTAGGGCACCCTGTAGTTCAGTGCTGCTGCGAACTTCTAAGCGGGCAGAATAGTCGCCATCGAGCACCTGCTGCTTGAGGTCAAGGGCATTGCTGACCCAACTGTTAGAGTCTTTGGTTGCCCCAAAGGGAATCGCCGCCTGGGCCAGGAAATCGTCTTGCTGAAACCACTCCGTTAGGCGATCGCGGGCTGTAGCGGCGATCGGAGTAAGAAGTTTTGTATATTTCGGTGCGATGTCAACCAGGCTAAAGATTAGCTCGGGGGGCCATGACATATTCATAGACAGCAATACCTAACTGGAGACAACCGCAAGGGCATGCCTAGAGTTCCCATCGCGATCCTTTCTTACTGGGGGTTAATGAAGTTTAATTTGGCTTGGAACACAGTCTCAGCATGAGAACATGACGACCTTGGAGAACTCGATGCGGTAGTCTAAAGCGCCTCGTTTGCACTAAGGGGCGCAAGCGGGCAGTACCCTTAAGCAAGGCTGAAGAATGCGCTAGGTCAGCCGCTCATGGCAGAGCGAGGCCATTTTTCGCAGGCCGAGTTGCAGAAGGCTTCAGATTTAGTCTTGCCCTCTGAAAATTGTCAGATGAAACATTTATTCGCAATAGCGGTGCTAGGACTACAACCGGGGCAGCGTTGAGTAGTTGCCTGCGCGCGCAACTATGCCAATTGCGTACCGAGCAGCTAACCTAAGCCATGGACTCGCTCAACTTGCTGTCTCGGAATGCGATCGGTAGGCTTAGACATTGTGCACACCACCTAGACGACGAGTTGCCTTGTCCTCAGTTTCGCGTCCAAACCTATGAACTCTCCATAAATTGCTCCAGAACCCGGATGGGTAGCCATTGTGATCGGGCATCTTTAGGAAAACCACTAAGAAGCCCCCATGAACCGTGCCATCGCATTGACTTCAGTTGCCTGTCTGTTATTAACAAGTTGTGGCTTAATCACGGCCGAACCAGAACAACTCGCTGAGGCAGCTGTGGTAGCTGAGGCCCCACTAGATCAGACAGATTACCTGGCCCAGGGCAAGCAGCAGGGCTACGAGGCAGCAGTAGCAGCCCAGAGCGCGGGTGAGGCCGCTTAGAGGGGTGTTGCCGAAAAGTGGGGATGGGCGATCGGCTCTCTAAACCTGGTACCCGCAGACCACCCCGACTACGCCGAAGCCCAGGCCAAAATCGCTGAGTACACTGCAAATCAGGGCGTGGCTTACCAGCGTGATGCTGCTTATGATGCTAAGACGGCGGCTCCTGCTCCTCAGGCACCATCGGAGCTAGCAGGATTACCCGACCTTGGGGTAAACAAGTCAGATTTTCGAGATACCTTTAGTCAGCTAGGCGCAGCCTTTTTGTTTGAAGACGCGCCTTTGACGGATGGCACACCAAGGCTGTTAGGCACTTCACCTGACAAACTTGTCATGATGGAACTGTACGGATCCACAAACCTTGTGACCAAAGCATCCATGATGACTTTTATTGGAAAGGGAGTTCCGTCTGATTTACTAGCTCTTTATAACGTCACCTTTCTGGATGAGGTTGCTCCAGGTTACGACTGGAACGCTCAACTTAGCGAAACAGTGAACGAGCTTTTGACTAGCGATTCTGAAAAGAAGACTCTTCGAGCAGGCGATAAGGTTGTTTCAGTAAGTCTTTCTGAAGCCTCAGGGATTGCCGTATTGCTTGTGAGCGTAGAACCTGATTAGCAGAGGAGCCAGCGAGGGACAGCCCCAGGGCAGTCTAGAATTTGGCGGAGGTAGGGGCTTAGGCATGACCACAGAAGAACTGGCCGCAATCATCGCCACCGGCGACGTGCCCCTTTCGATTCGCATGAGCCAAGACGACAGCGATGCTCAGAGCGTTCGTAGGGCCTTAGCTGTGCGCAAGTCTGGCCGATTCGACGGCATGAGCTACGAGCAGGTGCTGGCTCAGCTGAGACAGAATCGAGCTGAAGCAGACGCAGCCGACTAAGGGCAGTAGTATAAAAACCGCTGAAACCTAAGTATATCAACGGCTTTGAGCTTAGGCGTCATAACAACACTTATCCTCCCTGAGGGCTGCAATCCTTGCAGGGCAAAGGTTGTAGCATTTGATGCCTATTGCAACCTTTGATACCTTGATGCTGTCGAGTAACCACTTCCATCCCAGCGCACTGGGGGCGGCGCTGCAGGAGGCCTCTGCATTTTTTACCCAAACCTTGGCGTACTGTGTGGCCTCTCCGCGAAGCCCCCGAATAGGGGCGTAGCAACGATGGCCTATCCAAAACTATCCCTCGGTGTGCGCCTATTTCTCCAGGTTCTCTTGCCTTAGCCGGTGGAACTTCTCCGCCGCACTGTCGGCATAGCTCTTGATCGACTCATAGCCCGCCTGGGGCCGCGTATCGTGGGCCAGCTCAGGATTGCCCGAGTACCACTCCGCCGCCACCCGCTTCACCGCCGTATTCATATCGTGGCCCGCCTGAATCTGGCGCTGTAGAGCACTCTCCAGCTTGGCCCCCACGATCTGCTGCTGCATCTCAGGATTCTGCAAAAACTCCTGGGGCGACACATCGCGGCCCAGCACCTCGTAATCCCAGCCACAGTTACTCTTTGGCTTGCCGTCCCAGGAGCAATTGAGATTCTGCGGCATCACCTGCCCCAGCCCCAGCGCCCCCGTGTCAGGGTTGACGGCCCTGTGGTCACCGCCCGACTCTTTCGCAACAATCGCCTGGTAGAGCGCGATCGTATCCCCCAGCCGCTCATTCGGCTTGCGCCCATTCAACGCCCAGACCAAGTAGCCCTTCTGCGGAGCCTGGGCCACGCCGCCTTGTAGTTGCTCCCAGTGCAGGTGAGGCCCAGTGCTGCCGCCCGTGTTGCCCGTCTTCGCCACCACCGCCCCGGCCCGGTGCTCACCCCCCTGGCAGTGGGACAGGTGAGCCGCCCGAAAGGTGATCTCAGGGAACGCCGAACTGGTCATATCCGCCACCGTGCCATAGCCCTTCGGGTCGCTCCAGCAGCGCACCGCCACCCGATCGCCTGCGTAGCCGATCGCATGGATTGCCACCCCCTCCGGCGTCGGCAGGTCAATACCCGAGTGCATCCGCATCTCCTGGTGAATCGGGTGCATTCGCAGGCCAAAGCCCGAGTTGACTGTGTAGCCCGCAATCACATCGCCCTTGCCGATCGGGGCTTTGAAGTCATCGTCGTAGAACCCAGCTACCGCCTCCGCCACGGCGCTGACCTTCCTGAACCTCGCCCCCCAGGTTTCGTTCGTCTCTTGATCCACCATTACCCAGACTGAAGTGGCGATCGCCCCCACGCAGCCCAGCTTGAGCACTAGTTCGCCCGCCTGCATGGCCGTGCCAATCACGTAGCGCCAGGTAGGCGGCAGCTCCGACCAGTGAGGCTTGATGTCCTTAACGGTTGAGCTCACTGTGGGTCACCTCCCCCTCCGTCACCGTCACATCGAGGGCCAGGCCGTTGTCCAAAGCCCAGCGATAGGCCCCGTTACCTAAGGCACAGGCCGGTGGCCCCAGCCACTCCAGGGCGATCGCCTCCGACTTCCCCACCAGTGCCTTGCGCAGTTCGGCCTTGGTGGCATCGAGGGCCACCGGGTCAGGGGCCACCGCCACGCAGGCTTGTAGACGAGCATCGTTGCCCTGCACCCTGGTCACCAGCTGCCATGCCGCAGGCTGATGGGTGTTGACCCAAGACCTCGCTCCATAGACCGGGTTGTAGAACTGCCCCCGGCCCGGCTGCTTCAGGTCTAAAAACGCGGCCCCGACGAACAACGCCGCCAGGGCCAGCAGGTACCGAGTTCTGATGCGCCAGAACAGCATCGCTACTCCCCAACCTTCACAGCGCGAGTGTAGGGGCGAGTCTCAATTGGTTGACCGACCCGCTCTTCCCCGGTCAATACCTTATGGGCACTGCCCGCGATGCTCTGCGTCGGCACCACCAACATGGCCCCGAAGTTAGTCCCCGCCACCACCGGATTCCAGACGTCACCTCCGGCTTTGACTGCCGAACCCTGGAGGACATTCAGCCCCGCTGAGAGCACAAACAACCCGCCCCATACGCTGATGAAGGCTCCACCCATTGTCTGTAGTGGGTGGTTCCGCAAACAGCTGAGGCCGCTGCGAATCACCGGAAAAATGCTCCAAGGGTCGGTGGCGGGAGTGATGACAAAAATGGGCTTACGCTTGCCGCTGGTGGCATCGAACCAGCCGCCATCCTGCACATTAGAGCGCATGGCATTGCGTGGCGCGAGCTGGACACCGCTGCCCCGCCCCGGTGAGGATAGCTGAGGCGTTATGTCGATGATTTGCCCGTCGATGATCTCGGGGCCGTTGTTGTTATTAGCGAGTTGATTGTTCTTGGAGCTAGCCATTAGGAATTTTCCTCAATGATGGATTTGATGCGGTCGAACAAATCGGACCCCTCCTGGTACTTCTTGCCCGTGCAACCCAACACCTCTTTGATGACTTGGGATCGGGGCATCCCCTGGGCCAGGGCGTTGGTTACCGCAATGATCAGGGGCAGATCCGGGGCTAAAGTGGGGTCTGGAAACTTGGAAACTTTCGTTTCACCTAGAGGTGAAAGCCTTGCCCCGTCTTCGTTTCCGTCCGTTGCACCTGCCGTTGCAGGGGCGTAACCCGGTTTCGGCACTTCATAGGCCACCATCGGCAGCCATTCTTTAACTTCTGAGTGGTAAAAGACCGCCTGCTTGGGTGAGAACGATCGCTCAAAAATCACCTCATCCTCGATTGGTGGAATGCTGGTGTCCGACTTCCGCAGGCTGTCCAGATGGCTCTGGCTGCTGGGGGTCTGGATGGTCAGCAAATCAAACGTCGCCCGCATACCGCCGCTGACCCCGATATCGCCCACCAGTGACGACTGAGTAATGGCCCACAGCGCCCGGTCATCCGTCTCCCCCGACGACAGCTCCATCGTCAGCTGCGACTTCAGGAACCCGTCGTACCAGGCCTTAAAAGCTGTCTTCATCATCGCCAGCTCGTCGATGATCAGCACCTTGGGCCGCTGGGGCAGCTGCCGCCAGGCAAAGATGAATTTCTGCATCTGCTCGCAGATGTCGTCGATGTCTTCCTTGGATTCCAACGAGTCAGCCATGAAGCCCAGCACGTTGTCAGCCTGCTCCCAGTAGCCATGCTCCTTGGGGTGGTACTTGGGCTGGATCACCCACACCACCGCGCCCTGTTTCACCTGGGCCTGTCGGTAGGCATGGGCCACTGTCAGCCCCTTGCCAACCCGAGGATTGGCTGAAATCAGCGTGGGCCGCATACGAGCGGCGAGAATAGCGGCAGGGTTGCCCACCCGGAATGACTCGGTCGCCCCGGCAAAAGGCACCTGCCCGTTCCAGCTCTGCGGCTCCGGTTGAATTGGGGGGCCTACGATCGCTA
>NZ_JBNXVS010000075.1:0-18784 GCF_050565655.1 Nodosilinea sp. AN01ver1
GTATCGAGATCCACCGATGGGGTAGTCATGACCTGCCGAAGTTCATGCGATTCAGGTGCCGAGGTTCATGCGATTCACCTGCCGAAGTTGGCGCGATTCAGGTGCCGAAGTTCGTGCGATTTTGCACTTTGAGCCAGGTTTCAAGGGTTTCTGCCGTACGATCCGGAAGCAACGCAATGGGCTCGTGCTGCTCGAGATCCACCAAAATCGTTCCATAGTTGTGCCCTTTGCGGAAGGCAAAATCGTCTACCCCTAAGACCTTTGGGGTAGTTAGAGGCGGTAACGGCAGGCTGGCAATGACTCGCAGCATTGAGTTGCGACTCTGCCCATAGCCAACCTGTTCGCTCAGACGAGCCCCAGCGGCACCCCCCAACGCTAGGGCCATGGCTTTGAGGTGGTCAGCATAACGAACGGTACGTCTGGCCCAAGGGGCCACGATTTTGGGTAAGCGTTCAGTAAAAATCCGTCGAGGACAAATGTCATTGAGGCAGAAAACCTTGCACACCGTCAGCACTATCGTCAGGCTGAATTGGACAACAGGTAAGTCTTTCAGGGTTCTTTCGTAGTGGCTATGGATACGGTGACTTGGGCGATGACAGAGAGGACAGTGGGCTACGGTCTGAGTAGAGGCAAGGTAAACAGTGACCTGCTGGGTAGTCGTATCCAAATCCCAGTGCTGCAAGCTCAACTCAGTTGGGCTGGGGAGTAGATGCGAGATGAGGTCCATAGGCTTAGCAGAAGCGAGAGTGGATCCTCCTATTGTCTATAGCTCTCCCGGGATGGATCACCAAAAGTGGCCAAGAGCCCGAAGTTATGCAAATACGCACGGGCAAAGGCCAGTCAAAGCTTTTGAGCTTTTCTAGTAAAGGATCCATGGGTCTACCATCCTCAGCGCGAAGCTATCTCATCAAGAATAAGGTTCTAGCTCAGAGCCTGCCACCCTGGCGGTCCTGGGCGCGCACTCCTTATCGCCCCGGCCAACGACTTAAATCTCTGCGTCGTTGAAGAAGTCCTCATCGATGCGCTTCAGGTGAAAGGTATCGTGAATGCTGACCCCAACATCGTGCTCAATCATGAGCTGGGCCAGCTGCTGACCGTCAATCAAAACAATTTTGCTGTCGCGGAGCCGCTCAACGTAGGTACGGGCCTGCTGAGTAAAGCTGGAAGTGGTCATAAACACGCCCTTGCGTGCCCCAACTCCGGCAAGGGCTCCCTGAAAGGCTTGAATCTTTTCCCGCCCGACTGACTTGTCGTAGTCCCAGCGCTTCGCCTGGATGTAGATGGCATCGAGCCCGAGCTTATCTTCTTTGATCAGACCGTCGATACCACCGTCGGGGCCAGTAGGTACGCCCTGAACGTCTTTGATGCTGCCGCCATAGCCCATCGCGTGGAGCAGGCGCAGCACCAGCCATTCAAAAGCACCCGGATCCATTTGCTTTATTTTGTCGAGTAGATCATCCCGTAGGTTGGCCTCCAGAATGGCATAGGCATCGCGCATCATCTCGTCTGGAGTCGGCTGCTGGGTGCCAGCAGTTTCTACGGTGTTTTGCCGATCGTGCTCGTCGGGGGTTGTCCGCTCTTTGAACTGGCGATACTCCTCAAACCGCTGGAGATAGATGTCATTGATGGCCAGTGGGTTCTCTAAAAGGACTTCCCGACCTCGTGGGGAGATCTGAATGTAGCCGCGTCGAGGGCTTTCTACCAACTGAGCTTTGCGGAGGTGGGTACAGGCCCACCCCACCCGATTATCGAAAACCGCCTGGCGACCACTGGGGAGCTTGAGAGCAATTTCTTCAGGGGTGAGTGCCAGTTGCTGAGCCAGTTGTTCCCGTAGATCTCGAATAGGGTGCTCCCCGCCGTCCTGGCCTGCAAGTCTCAGTAAAGGCAGCAAGAGTTCGTCGTAGGTGGGCAAAGGCATGGGTAGCGTTGATGTACGGAAGCACCTTAGTTGTACCCAAAGTGGTGCGGGCTAACGATCTTTTGAGAGCCGTCATGCTGTGAGGCAGCGTAATATCTCAAGACGTTGCTACATCGTTGAGTGTGAGGACATTAGAGGCTAACAAAAGATCATGAATTTGGCTGAAGACTACAGCCCACGCCCTGATGACCCAGAGGGGGGCTAAACACATTTTGGAGGAGGAGAAGAGTTCTGACGGGCAAATGGGGCAATCCTCGGAGCCAGGTTCCGCACCTATGAGCGGCTAAAGCGCCATGCCCAGACGGTGAAGGGTACTCTATTTGAATCGCAGGATTTGGTCAATGCCATTGACCAGGTCTACCGCTACCCGCTCCGGCAGGCGGCGACGGATTAGCTGAATCGGCAGTTGAAGAGCGGGGTGGATGACCAGCAGCTGGCAGATTTGGTGGCGGCCCTCTACCAGGATGAGCGGCTGTGCCTCGTGCATGACAGCAAGGCCGATCGGGAACCGTAGATTATTTGCTTAATAGGCCTGTTTCAGCAACGTTAAACTGGAGGCTACCGTACCAGCCCGAGGCCCCTGTCGCCGCCGTGCCCTGTCCTTTTCCCGAGATGCTATGGTCAGCGTTATTCCTGCCAGTCAAGTCTCTATCGCTCTGCCCGAAGAGCGCTATGGCCTGCGGGAGGCAACCCAGCCGGACTTTTTTTCGGAATGGACGCAGGGGTTAGGGGAACTGACCGAGCTGGAAAAACAGTATCTTGATCGGGTGAAAACCCATTTCAAACGCCTCCTAAAAAGTCCGCCACTGTTAGAAAACAGCGTCAAGATGGTGGTGTTCTCGCCACTGTTGGATATGGCAGGCTTCTATGATGACCCGTTTCATATTCGGTCGGAGGTGAGTGTTGAAATTGCCTCTGAGGATGAGGGGGAGGTGATTCGCGGCAGGCTCGATGTCTTGGTGCTGAAGGAGCGGTTTTGGATATTGGCGCTGGAGGCGAAGCGCAGTGATTTTGATGTGAATGTGGCGATGGGGCAAGCGCTGGCCTACATGCTGTCGAACCCTGAGGTGGAGCAGCCTGCGTTTGCGATGTTAAGCAATGGCCAGAGTTTTTTGTTTCTGAAGCTGACAAAAATCCCTCAGCCCCAATACGCTAACTCATGTCTATTTTCTTTGGTGAATCCGGAGAATGACCTCTATGAGGTGCTTAAGGTGATGAAGCGGATTGGGCAGGTGGTAATGGCTGAACCCCAATACGATTAGTCTAGACTTTAGCGCCAAACATGCTGTTCGCAGGTACGCCGCGCCAGGTCTACTACGGGTTGATCCCAGCCGCTTTGTGGGAGCAGATATCCCTGAATGCGATCGCAGGTGTAGCTCACCCAACCCACTTCCGCCAGCCACACCGGCCACAGCCGAACGGTACCATCCGCCCCTCCGCTGACCACGGTTTCTCCATCTGGGCTAAAGGCCACACTACGGACTTCAAACTGATGGCCCACAAGCGGTTCCCCGATAGGCTGTCCCTGGCGGGTCCACAGTCGCACTGTGCTATCTGTGCCGCTACTAACGAGTGTTTCCCCGTCTGGGCTAAAGGCCACCGAAAAGACGACACCCTCATGGCCCACGAAAGGCTCCCCGATGGACTGTCCCTGGCGAGTCCACAGTTGCACTGTGCCATCGCTGCCCCCGCTGACGATGGTTTCCCCATCTGGGCTAAACCCCACCGAATCGACTCCCATCGACCACCCGCTACCCCGACGACCAATCAGATGACCGATAAAAGGCTCCCCGATGGGCTGGCCCTGACGATTCCACAGCTGCACAGCGCCATTGCTGCCCCCGCTGACGATGGTTTGCCCGTCTGGGCTAAACCCCACCGCATTGATGCCCGTCGACCAGCCTAGGCCAGGGTTGCCTATGGCATGCTCTCCCACCGGTTGGCCCTGGCGGTTCCACAGCTTTACCGTGCCGTCGCTGCCCCCAGTGACGAGGGTCGTGCCGTCTGGGCTGAAGGCGGCGGACAACACTCCACCCTCATGCCCTGCAAAGGGCTCCCCCAAAGGCTGGCCCTGGCGATTCCACAGCCGCACCATGCCATCGTTGCCCCCGCTGACGAGGGTGTTCCCATCGGGGCTAAAGGCCACCGAAAAGACGACACCTTCATGGCCTGTGAAGGGTTCTCCGAGGGGCTGGCCTTGGCGGTTCCACAGGCGTATGGTGCCGTCATCCCCTCCGCTAGCCACAGCTTCCCCGCCTGGGCTGAAGGCCACCGACAAAACCCGGTCTCGATGACCCACAAAAGGTTTGGAAAAGGGCTGACCCTGGCGATTCCACAGCCGCACAGTGCCATCGCTGCCTCTGCTGACGAGGGTTTCCTCATCCGGGCTGAAGCTCACCGACAAGACTCTATCTAAATGGCCCACCATGGGCTCCTCCAGGGGCTGGCCCTGGCGATTCCACAGGCGCACCGTGCCATCCTCTCCGCCACTAGCGAAGGTTTCCCCACCGGGGCTAAACGTCAAGGCTAAGACTGCGCTTTGGTGAGCCGTGAAGAGTTCTCCGAGGAGCTGGCCCTGGCGATTCCACAGGCGCACCGTGCCATCTTCTCCTCCGCTAAGCAGGGCTTCCCCATCGGGGCTAAAGGCCACCGACCGGACTGAGGTCCCATGCCCCGCGAAGGGTTCTCCGATAGGCTGGCCCTGGCGATTCCACAGGCGCACCGTGCCATCTTCTCCCCCGCTAAGCAGGGCTTCCCCATCGGGGCTAAAGGCCACCGACCCCACCCCTCCCCTATGACCTGGGAGGGGCTCACCGATAGGCTGGCCCTGGTGGTTCCACAGCTGCACGGTGCCATCCTCTGCTCCACTAAGGATGGCTTTCCCGTCTGGGCTAAAGGCCACCGACCAAACCTTGCTCTGACCAGTGGCAAAGGGTTCCCCCAGGGGCTGGCCCTGGCGATTCCAGAGCTGCACGGTGCCAGCCCAGCTAACGCTGACGATAGTTTCCCCGTCTGGGCTATGGGCGGTAAACCTGTAGCCAGGCACAGGGTTTTCAAGAATAGTCAGCCATCGAGCGTGGCGATTGCTGGCATCTAGAATGGCCGAAGACACTAGCCCTCTGCTCCCCAGGCGCGGCAATTTGACTAGGGGATTATGCCCCAGGCCAATGGCTGCCAACCCGTTGACCATGCTGAGCAGGGGATCGGATTCGGCTAGGTTTTGGGCGTGAGTCTCGTAGATCTGGATTTGCCGCCGTTCGGCACGCCACACCTGGTATCCAGAAAACCCTGCCAGGCCGGTGGTTAAGACCATGCCCGCTAACAGTCCTGTGAGGCCTAGGTGCCTGAGTCGCTTCTCCTGACGTTCAGATTGGTCAGCAGCGGTAAAAAAGGCCATGTCTAGGGCTGTCATATTGCCCTGGTGTTTTTGGGCAAAGGTGCGGAGGAGATCTAGATCGGGCGATCGCCACAACAATCCTGCCGGTCGCCCTTTGGTATGCCAATATTCCGCCGCTGCCTCCAGCCGTCGCAGAAAGCGAATGTCGTCCCGGCTGCTGTCTAGCCACTCGTTTAACGCTTGCCAGTGGCCAAATAGTGCCTCGTGGGTCACTTCGGCAACTTCTCGATTGCTCTGGCTAGAGAGGGTAATTAGCCGCGCCCCAGGAGACGAAAACCTCGCCAGCACTTGTTTCACCGCTTCCAGGCTGTCCTGGCTGGCAATCAGGCTCTCTACCGGGACACGGCGGCGGGTATTGCGGGTGCCTTCCCCCAATTGCACCAGCCCGATAAAAATGCGGCGGGTCGTCTCCTGTTCCGTTGGGCTGAGGTGGTCATAGATGTCCTGGGCCTTTCCGGCCAAGGCACCGCCTACGCCCCCCATGTGGCGATAGGTATCCGCCGGGGCCACCCCCTGGCCCACCCCCTCCCAAATGCGGCTAAGGGCAAACTGGAGCAGCGGCAGCGCCCCCTCCCGGCCCTCAGCGTCCTGCACCAGCAGGTCAATGGTAGCCGCATCCAGGGGATGGCCCGCTCGTTTGGCGGGTTCGGCAATGGCGCGGCGCAGTTCCTCTGTGGTCATCGCCGGGACGATCGCGCTTTGATCTGAGCCAATGATTTGGTTCAGCCCCGGATGCCGCTGGGTTTCCCCCAAAAAGTCGCTGCGCAGGGTGAGCACCACTGACACTTGGCCGCTTGAGTCTTGGGCGGCGGTGAACAAATTATCGATAAAGGCTTGGCGTTCGTCGGTGTCTTTGCAGAGGGAATAGACCTCCTCGAATTGGTCTACCAGCACCACCAGGGGGGCATCGTGGATCTGGGGAATCAGGCTGGCAATGCGGCGCAGGCCGTCGTGGGTGCCGGTTTTGTTGACCAGGCCCAGTTCCTCGGTAAACTCGCGGGTTTTAGTGACGGGCAGTGGATCTTGAGTGGCGGCTTTGGCTAGCACCCCCGCCAGGGCTTCGAGGGGATGGCTACCGGGCACCAGCACCGCCACCCGCATCGCCGTTTTCCCCGGCAGGGGACGGCTGGCCAGTTCGGGAATTAGTCCCGCCCGCGCTAGAGACGACTTGCCACAGCCCGATGGCCCTAGGATCGGCAACAATCGGGGGACGGCGTTGGCCTGGGTGGATTGGGCCGCTAGGGCTTGGAACCGTTGCCACAGCCGTTCTACCTGGGCTTCGCGGCCAAAGTAGCGATCGCCATCCTGTTCCGTAAATGCCGCCAGCCCTTTGTAAGGGTTGGGGCCAACCTTGGCGGTTGTATCGGCAGCGTGCTCCTGGCGCTGTTGGGTGGTCTGGTGAATGACATAGATGGTGTTGCCATCGCCGGAGACGATTGCACTCCCCACCGCGCTTTCTTGAATTTGGATACCGCGATTCGACGGGTCACCCATGGCCCCTAAACCCCTCAGGCTTCATCCCTTGATAGCACAATCTCAGACTATCCCGACCCTCCCAAAACCGACCTTAATTAGGTTATAGAAGCACCCTGCCGCCTACCTGCCCCAGGATAGGGTATGAGCAAGGGTAACCCTATGGCCACGATTAGTCGCTCACCGCTGCCCTGACCCGAAAGCAGTTCTGATCGCTGTACCAAGGCAACTTAGGGCTACGACTAGAGCGATCGCCCCAAGGAGATCTGATCATCATGAGCCCGGTTGGGGGAGAAAGCGACAATTAGGAAGCGAACCTGACCTTGTGATTGAATTATGCTCCCGATGCGATCGCTTATCGCCGTTACAGGGCCAAGATGCAGGAATACTTAGATAGCGGCCTTCAACTGGGCTGGCTGATCAACCCGCAACAGCAACACGTCGAGCGCCCAAATTGCCCCCCTGAGGTGGTTGCTCTGTCCGCTACCCTTTTCGGGGAGGAGGTTCTGCCAGGGTTTGAGCTTTGCCTGTGAGGCGACTTGGTTGGCACAACCGCTTAGTTATCAGGATTAGCCAGGGATTGGGCAACGGCGGCGGGGTCTTGGTCGAGGGTATCGGTGGCGGGGTTGAGGTCAATCTCAGGATCGCGATTGAGAGCTTGTTGGAATAGGCGGGTCGCTTGGGAGACTTCGCCATTGCGGACATGAGTGGTGCCCTGTTGGACCAGATGCACAGCGGAGTATTTGCGGGCGACGGCCCTAGGGTTTTGGTCGAGGGCTTCGGTGGTGGGGTCAAGGTCAATATCGTGGCCAGCGGCGCGAGAGATACCCAGCAGGTGACGCAGCAGGGCGGTGGCCTGCCGGACATCGCCTGATTTGGCCATATCATGGGCAGCTTCAATCATGGTGGGGTGGACAGGGAGGTTGGCACAGGTCAAGCTGTACTGACTCAAGTCCTGCTGAACATAGTTAGTCCACTCGGTGGCGCTGAAGTTGCGGTAATGGCGCTGACAAACCTGCTCTGCTAAATCTTTAGACCAAAGCCAGTGAATTCTTGCCGTGCCGTCCCTACCGGCGGTGGCCGCCCACGACCCATCCGGGCTGAAGCTTACGGCATTGACCTGACCGTCATGGTTGAGGGTGGCGATAGGATCCCCTGTAGCCGCATCCCACACCCGCGCCGTGCCATCATCACTGGCAGTGGCTATCCGCGACCCATCCGGGCTGAAGCTTACGGCATTGACCTGACCGTCATGGTTGAGGGTGGTGATGGCCTCCCCTGTAGCCGCATCCCACACCCGCGCCGTGTCGTCAAAACTGGCAGTGGCCACCCGCGACCCATCCGCGCTGAAGCTCACCGCCAAGACCCCATTGCCATGGTTGAGGGTGGTGATGGCCTCCCCCGTGGCCGCATCCCACACCTGCGCCGTGCCGTCCGAACTGGCGGTAGCAACCCGCGACCCATCCGCGCTGAAGCTCACCGCCAAGACCCCATCGTCATGATTGAGGGTGACGATGGCTTCCCCCATGCCCGCATCCCATACCTGCGCCGTGCCGTCCGAACTAGCGGTGGCCACCCGCGACCCATCCGGGCTAAAGCTGGCAGCATTGACCTGACCGCCATGGTTGAGGGTGGCAATGGGATCCCCCGTGGTCGCATCCCACACCCGCGCCGTGTCGTCAAAACTGGCGGTGGCCACCCGCGACCCATCCGCACTGAAGCTCACCGCCCAGACCCCATCGTCATGGTTGAGGGTGGCGATGGAATCCCCCGTGGCCGCATCCCACACCCGCGCCGCGCTGTCCAAACTGGCGGTAGCAACCCGCGACCCATCCGGGCTGAAGCTCACATCAATGACCCAATCGTCATGGTTGAGGGTGGCGATGGAATCCCCCGTGGCCGCATCCCACACCCGCGCCGTGTCGTCATTACTGGCGGTAGCAACCCGCGACCCACCCGCGCTGAAGCTTACCGCTCTGACCGCATCGTCATGATTGAGGGTAGCGATGGCTGCCCCCGTAGCCGTATCCCACACCCGCGCCGTGCCGTCAGCGCTGGTGGTGGCCACCCACTGTTCATCCGGGCTGAAGTTCACCGAAAAAACCACATTGTCATGGTTGAGGGTGGCGATGGCCTCCCCCGTAGCCGTATCCCACACCCGCGCCGTGCCGTCCTCACTGGCAGTAGCGACCTGTGACCCATCCGGGCTGAAGCTCACTGCCCAGACTTCATCGTCATGATTGAGGGTGGCGATGGCCTCCCCTGTGGTCGCATCCCATACCCGCGCCGTGCCGTCTCTACTGGCAGTGGCCACCCGCTGGCTATTCTCCTCTGGAGACGCTCCGCGAACGGGGCTGAAGCTCACCGCCCAGACCTCAACGTTATTGTCATGGTTGAGGGTGGCGATGGCCTCCCCTGTAGTCGCATCCCATACCCGCGCCGTGCTGTCCCCACTGGCAGTGGCCACCAGCGACCCATCCGGGCTAAAGCTCACGGCATAGACCTCATTGTTATGGTTGAGGGTGGCGATGGCCTCCCCCGTGGCTGCATCCCACACCCGCGCCGTGCTGTCCCCACTGGCGGTGGCCACTCGCAACCCGTCCGGGCTGAAGCTCACAGCAGTGACTCCATCGTCATGGTTGAGGGTGGCGACGGTCTCCCCCGTGGCCGCATCCCACACTCGCGCCGTGTCGTCCCAACTAGTGGTGGCCACCCGCAACCCATCCGGACTGAAGCTCACAGCAGTGACTCCATCGTCATGGTTGAGGGTGGCGATGGTCTCCCCCGTGGCTGCATCCCACACTCGCGCCGTGCCGTCCAAACTGGCGGTGGCCACCCGCGACCCATCCGCGCTAAAGCTCACCGCCCTGACCGCATCGTCATGGTTGAGGGTTCTTAGGGTTCTTATGGATAACCGGGCTAGTCCCTGACGAACGGCCTGGTTCACGGTGTTTAGGTCTCGCCCGGTGGGGCTGGCAATCTGAAAGGCGTGCACCGCCAGGAGCGCCCCTGCCTCCTGAGGCATAGTGCGAGGTTGACTAACCAACTGCTCTGCTTGGGCCGCTAATTGCCGAGCTAAAGCCAACCGCTCTGCCCTACGGGATTGGATGCCAAACCAAGCCATCCCCACCGACAATAGCGCCAAAGCACCTACCCCTGCCCCCCGCAAGAGAACTTGTTGCCGCTCCGCCCGCTCAGATGCACGAAAAAAGTCAAGACAACATGGGTTGAGATCCGGAGCAGTGGCTCGGACAAAAGTACGGAGAAGATCCAGATCCGGCGATCGCCACAATAACCCCGCTGGCCTACCCTGCTCATCCCAATAGGTTGTAGCCGCCTCTAACCGCTGCTGCAAGCGAAGATAATCCCAGCGATCACGGATCCAATCTTTGAACCGCTGCCAGGTTTCAAACAGCGCCTCATGGGTCACCTCCGCCGTCACCTCACCCTCCACAGTGGATAGGGTAATCAAGCGCGCATTTTCCTTGGAGAACTCGTGAATGACTTCCCGTACCTGCTCAAGGGTGATCTTACGGGTGGCTAAATCCTTGACCCTGACCCGGCGACGAGTCACCCGGTTATTCTCCCCTCCCGGCTGCACCAGGCTCAGAAAAATTCGCTGTGCGGTCGCTTGCCTGACCACCTTCAAGCCATCTTCATACTTCAAACCATCGAAAATCTTATCTGCCCTATCTGCTACCGCCCCTCCAATGCCCCCAATGTCCAAATAGACCTGCAACGGCGATCGCCCCCCTGGCGATTCCTGCGACAGTTCCTCCCAAAGTTTGGTTAGCGCAAACTGGAGCAACGGCAACGCCCCCTCTTGCCCCGCCATATCCTGCACCATGCGATCCACCAGGGCATCCTCTAGGGGATGCCCTGTCCCCTTGGCAGGCTCTGCGATCGCCCGGGCCAGCTCCGCTGCCGTCATCGCCGGTACAATCACCCCCCGCTGGGAAATCGCCTGATTCAAGTCAGGGTGACGCTGCGTCTCCCCCAGAAAATCACTGCGTAGAGTGAGGATGACGGATAGGTTGCCGCTGGTGTCCTTTGCAGCACACAGCAGGTTTTCTACAAAAGCCGTGCGCTCCTGAATAAACCGCTCCCGCCGACTCTGCTCCTCTAGTGTCGTGCCGCGGGGCTCATTGGTATAAACCTCCTCAAACTGATCTACCAGCACCACCAACGGAGAGTCTCGGATTTCTGGCATCAGGGCAGTGATACGACGCAGGCCATCATATTCCCCACTAGCGGAGGAAATAGCCAGTTCCTCGGTAAACTTCCGGCTTTCAGCAACAGGTATCGAGTTTTCTGTTACTGCCTTGGCCAGTACCCCGGCTAGGGCTTCCAGGGGATGCTCACCGGGTACCATCACTGCCACCCGTATCCGGTTTTTCCCTAGCAGAGGTCGCTGAGCCAGGGCCGGAATCAGTCCCGCCCGCACCAGGGAAGATTTTCCACAACCCGATGGCCCCAGAACCGTCAAGACGCGAGGGCTACCTGAGCGCTCCACAAGGGTCTGAAATTCCTCCCACAGCCGGTCGATCTGAGCTTCACGACCAAAATAGCGATCGCTATCCTTCTCCGTGAATGCTGCCAACCCCCGGTAAGGATTTGGGCCAAGTTTTGTGGAGGGGCCAGCCGTCTCCAGCACTGATTGCTGAATGACTTGGTAGATAACGTTAACAACGTTGCCATCGCCGGAGACGATCGCACTTCCCACCGCGCTTTCTTGAATCTGGATGCTGCGTTGGTCTCCGACCAACCCTTGGTTATCGCCCATTACGCACTAGCTCTAGCCCTAGCTTTACAGCACCAACCCCACCAGGGGCAGCAGCTTGTGGCCATGTTGCCCCAGCCACCCCGCCGTCGCCTCCACATGGGGCCGCAGCCGGTCAATCGCATCTCCAAAATCCGCCATGCCCTTGACCGAGCCCAGCCCCATCTCCAACGCCTTCGCAATCGCCCCCTTATCCGGTTCGGGCTTGGCCTCCTCTAGCTCCAGCACTTGGATAGCCGTATTTGCAAAGGGGTCATTAAACCCGGCCAAAATCGCTCGTAGCGCCTGTAACTCCGCCTGGATATCCACCGTTTCCGGTGCTGGCAGCGACGCCTGCTGGAACTGCACCGAGATCGTATTGCTGTCGCCTGTCACCACGGCGCTGCCAGTCACGCTGCCGCCAATCTGGACCGAGCGGTTGTCGCCTGGGGTGTCGGGAGTCGTCATAGCCAAAATTGATAGAGAGTTGCCTCAACTTTAGGCCAAGGGGCTAAAGGAGACCTAGACTATTGCAGAAGTTTTTATAAACGATCTAGCACTCAGTATTCCGAGCCTGGTGCTTCTGATACCGGGCTATTCGGTTTTCCCAGTCACCTGCCCAGCCTTGCGCCTGGGCCTCGCGACACAGACAGATAGCCTCTGTTAGCCGCCCTTGCTTTTCACGAATAATAGCGAGCTGGGTATAACCTGTGTGGACCGGCAGCGCGGCGGCAGATTCAGGTAGTGCCTGCTCCACGGCAAACTGGCTCAATTCCTCAAACTCCTGGTGAAACAGCTGGGCCACTTCAGGGGCGATCGCAATCTGTTGATTACAGGCAGCGATCGCTTTCTCTAGAGCACCAGGCTCCTTGTCTCGTAGTTTGTAATTGCTTTGAATTGCTTCAAGCAGCTCAAAGTGCTTTTTTATCAAGGGTTTCATAAGACTCTAGCCTCATTTTAGTTGACCATCATCGTTAAGGTTGTCACCTCTGTAGTGTCAGATAGCAATCAGCCAACTGGACTCACCTTACAAATTCATAGTGAAGATAGGGCCGTTCGCACCAGCAGTAGGAGCCATTCCTATAAAGGGCTGCTAGCGTCAGGAAAGACCGTGCCCACTCTCCACAGGGCGGGAACTCTGAAAGGGTGAGCCCCAAAATGCCCAGCCCATGGATGCGTCAACTTTTGAAGCGATCCTCTACCCCACTCGTCTCTGGTCCCGTCCAGAGGTGTTGGCCAGGAATTGCCCAGTGCCAGGGATGGCTGGAGTCTATGCCTGGTACTTTCGCAAGGTTCCTCCCGGGGTTCCAATTGAGGGCTGTCATCGGGTGGAAGGGGCTACCCTACTTTACGTAGGCATTTCACCCAGCAAGCCCTCATCCAGCGGCCAGCAGTTGAAAGAGCGGGTGCGACAGCACTACAACAGCAATGCCTTTGGCTCTACCCTGCGCCTTACCCTGGGGTGCCTGCTAGCCAATGAGCTGGGCATTGAGCTAAGGCGGGTGGGTAGCAGTGGTAAACGCCTCACCTTTGCAGATGGGGAGCAGGCGCTCTCTAACTGGATGGAGGCCAATGCCCTGGTCACCTGGATGGAGACACCAGAACCGTGGGTGCTGGAGCCGCAGCTTATATCTCAACTGTCCCTGCCTCTGAATCTGGAGCATAACGAGAGCCACCCCTTTTATCCGATTTTGTCAGAGCTGCGAAAGAGTTGGAGAGCGAGGGCGCGGGAGCTGCCGGTCTGGGGTGGGGGTTAAACTACCAGTTTCTTAACGTTTCCGTGTGGTCTGCTGGCGAAGCGGGTAAGCTGACCTAGAATTCCCGTAAGACTGTCCTGCGGGGCAGGAGATGTGGCCCTCAGCTCAACGATGCAACAGACCAGTATTTCGACATTTCTCTCTGGCATTCGCGATAACTCCGAAGCACGGGGCAGTGTTGGCCAGTTTCTTCAGGAAAAAATTAAGGTAGGGGCAGACTTGTCCGTCGTATCTGCCTACTTCACGATTTATGCTTTTGCAGCCCTGCGGGAGCAGCTACTGGGTGCTGACGGGCTACGGTTTCTGTTTGGAGAACCGCGTTTCATCCAGTCCCTGGATCCTGAAAAGACTGAAAAAAAAGCTTTTTGCATTGAGGATGATGGCCTGGAGCTCTCAATGGAGCGGTTACAGCAGCGGGCAGAGGCGCGGGAATGTGCGGCATGGATGCGGCAGGAGAATGTTCAGATTCGCTCTGTGCGAAAAACCAACTTCTTGCATGGCAAGCTCTACCACATTGCCCAAAATGGCAGCACAGACGCGATTTTAGGCAGCTCTAACTTCACGGTGAGGGGCTTAGGCTTTTCCAAGCAGAACAGCAACATCGAGTTAAATTTAGAGGTCAGCGATAAGCGCGACCTGGAAGACCTGAGGCGTTGGTTTGACGAGCTATGGGACAACCAGGAGCTAGTCGAAGATGTCAAGGCTCAAGTCCTGGAATACCTGGAACAGCTATATCAAGACCATTCACCGGAGTTTATCTACTACAAAACCCTCTTTCACCTGTTTGAGTCGGGTCTGACCTCCCAGGAAGAGAGCGATCGCAAAACCGAGCAAAACCTCCTCGACACCCAAATTTGGAAGACTCTGTTTGAGTTTCAGAAGGATGGGGTCAAGGGGGCAATTAAGAAAATTTTGACCTATAACGGCTGTGTCATTGCCGATAGCGTGGGCTTGGGGAAAACCTATGAGGCCCTGGCCGTCATCAAATACTTTGAGATCCGCAATGACAAAGTATTGGTTCTCTGTCCTAAAAAGCTGCGGGAAAACTGGACCGTTTACCAGGCTGTCAACAACAGCACTCTGAATCCCTTCGTAGACGATCGCTTTTCCTACACCGTCCTCTCCCATAGCGACCTGAGCCGAGAAGGGGGGTATTCCGGAGACATTAATCTGGAGACCTTTAACTGGGCCAACTTTGACCTGGTGGTGATTGATGAGTCCCACAACTTCCGCAATAACACCAAGGGCAAGCGAGATGAGAATGGCAATGTCATTCGCCAAAGCCGCTACGAGCGGCTGATGGAAGCGGTAATCCGCAGTGGCCCCAAAACCAAGGTGTTGCTGCTGTCGGCTACCCCAGTGAATAACGCCCTGACAGACCTCCGTAACCAGCTCTATTTCCTCACCGAGGGCAATGACCATGCCTTTCAGGACTCTCTTGGCATTCGCAGTCTTGAAGATATGCTGGGGGCAGCTCAGCGAACGTTTTCCCGGTGGTCACAAAAGAATGAGCGGCATTCTAACGAACTGCTGGAGCGGCTGAGTTCTGCATTCTTTAAGCTGCTGGATGAGCTAACCATCGCCCGGTCCCGTCACCACATTCAGACCTACTATCGAGACACCATTGCTGAGCTGGGTGGGTTCCCAGAACGGCTTAAGCCGCTGTCGCTGTTTCCTGACGTGGACTTAGAGCATAAGTTCATGGGCTATGAGCAGCTTAACCGGCAAATTTCGGGATACAAGCTGGTTTTGTTTAACCCCACCGCCTATGTACTGCCAGCCTATGTAGAGCGCTATAACAACCCTGGCCAAACCAACTTTCGCCAGAGCGATCGCGAACATTTCTTGATTGGCATGATGCGGGTGAACTTTCTCAAGCGATTAGAAAGTTCCGTCCATGCCTTTCGTCTGACCATGGAGCGCACCGTAGCCAAAATCGAGGCGCTAGAAGCCCGCATCCAAAAATTTCAAGCGGTTAAGGCTCAGCAGCCTGTTCTCGACCTTGCTGAAGTAGAAATAACCGATCTGGATGATGACGACCTGCTGGACGCTATGCAGGTAGGGGAAAGCCTGCCGTTCAACCTGGCCCACCTGGATATCCAGACCTGGCTTAAGGATC
Organism: Nodosilinea sp. AN01ver1; assembly: GCF_050565655.1. Taxonomy (NCBI): domain Bacteria; kingdom Bacillati; phylum Cyanobacteriota; class Cyanophyceae; order Nodosilineales; family Nodosilineaceae; genus Nodosilinea; species Nodosilinea sp. AN01ver1. Next base: position 15,424 of record NZ_JBNXVS010000075.1, read on the forward strand.
TACAGGCCGATAAAGCCCAGTTGCACCTGCTGGCCCTCTCAGCCAAGGATGTCACTCCCGAACGGGACGCCAAGCTAGCAGAGCTGAAGCGACTGATTCACCAGAAGGTCACTAACCCCACCACCAACCAGGATGGAGAACCCAACCGTAAGGTGCTGGTATTCACTGCCTTTGCTGACACCGCCGTTTACCTGTACAACAACCTTCAGGCCTGGGCCTCTGAGTTGGGCATTCATTCCGCTTTGGTGACGGGTACCGCGAGCGACAATAAGGCGACCTTTGGCCCCAGTGAATTCAATCAACTGCTGACCAACTTCTCACCCCGAGCCAAAAAGCGCGATCGCATCGAGTCGATGCCCCAGGAGGGCGAAATTGATCTGCTGATCGCCACAGACTGTATTTCAGAGGGGCAGAACCTGCAAGACTGCGACTATCTGGTGAACTATGACATTCACTGGAATCCGGTGCGCATCATCCAGCGGTTTGGCCGCATTGATCGCATTGGTAGCCGTAACTCAGCGGTGCAGATGGTCAACTTTTGGCCCACGGAAGATCTGAACCAGTATATCGACCTCAAGGGGCGGGTAGAAGCGCGGATGGCCCTGGTGGATGTTACTGCCACCGGGGAAGATAATCTGCTGGAAGAAGACCTTAGACAGGCCATTGAAGGCGACCTGAAGTACCGCGATCAGCAGCTGCTGCGCCTGAAGGATGAGGTGCTGGACTTGGAAGACCTGAACGAAAGCGTTGACTTTACCGACTTTACTCTGGATGACTTCCGCATCGACCTGAGCAAATATATTGAGGGCAACCGCGATGCCCTGAGAGAGGCCCCGATGGGGTTGTATGCTGTGGTGCCGCCGGAGGTGTCCCTAGAGTCGGCCTACCGCAATGTGGTGGAACCCGGCATCATTTTCTGCCTGCGCCAGCGAACCGAGGCCAAGGCTAATGACACGATTAACCCCCTGCAACCGTACTTTTTGGCTTACGTTCGAGATGATGGCGAAGTGCGCTATCGCTTTACTCAGCCCAAGCAGATTTTAGATATCTACCGGGAGCTATGTGCCGGGCGCACTACCCCCTATGAGAAGCTATGTCGGCTGTTTGATCGCAAGACCGATCAGGGAGCAAATATGGCGGCGTTTACCCCCCAGCTAGAGCAGGCGGTGAAGTCAATTCACCAGACGTTTAAGAGCCGCAACGCTAAACAGCTTCAGATGGGGCGAGGCGGCCTGTTAGTGGGTAAAAGTGAGCAGCCCCAAGACCTGGGCGACTTTGAGCTCATTACCTGGCTAGTGCTTTTGGCCGCAGAGGAAGGACATTGAGAGACAGGAAATAGCAATGGCAACTGTACCCCTTCGCGAACACCTGCAAACGACCCTCCAAGCCTTTAAGCATGGCAGCCTGAAGGAGAATGCCCTGGCCCTGCTAGACCAACTGGGCTACCGCAGCGATAAGCAGCTTGACCTGGAACCCAATACGGCGGCCACCTTTATAGAAACCTTTGGTCAAGGGCCAGAGCATCTTGAGTTCAAAACAGACAAGGCTCTAGCAGATGAATGGCTGTCGGTGGATTTTTTGTTTCAGTTGGCAGGCGATGACCTGGCCATCCGGGGGCAGTTGCCTCTGGTGCAGAGCAATGCGGTTGATACATCAGCCGCTGCCTGGCAGTCTTACTTGTTTTTTGCCATTCGCCTGCGGGAGCGGGAACGGCCTTACACCCGTACTGAGCTGGCCAACATCACGCGAGAGGTGAACAAGCTCTTTTTAATGCCGGTGATGCTAATTTTTCAGCATGGGCAGACCATTACCCTATCGGTGATTAATCGACGCTTGAATAAGCGCTACCCTGAACGGGATGTGCTGGAAAAGGTGACGTTGATCAAAGACATCAACGTAGCTCAGACCCACCGGGCGCATTTAGAAATTTTGGCAGACCTATCCAGCGAAGAACTGTATCGGGTGCAGGGCTTCACCAAGTTTGAGGAGCTGCATCGAGCATGGCAAAAGGTGCTCGACAGCTCGGAACTCAACAAGCGCTTTTTCCAGGAGGTGGCGAACTGGTATTTCTGGGCGACGGATCAAGTGGCGTTTCCCAAAGGGCTGGATGGCCGAAACAGCAATGAGATGAGCTTGATTCGCCTTATTACCCGACTCATCTTCGTCTGGTTCCTCAAGGAAAAGGGACTGGTGCCCGATCGCCTCTTCAACCCCAAAGAACTGCCTAAGCTGCTCAAGAGCGTGAAAGATAGCGACAGCACGTACTATTGGGCGATTTTGCAAAACCTGTTCTTTGCCACGCTGAACCAGGAGACGGACAAACGCCAGTTTTGCGACAACACCAAAGGGCCCAAAGGCTACAACTCCAATCGTCTCAGCACGAACCTCTATCGCCACCAGAACCTGTTTCGGACTGAGGATGAAGCCGAAATTTTAGCTCTGTTTCAAGACATTCCCTTTCTCAATGGGGGCTTGTTTGAGTGCCTGGATGAGGAAGTGAAGCGCGATGGCAAAACCGTGGTGCAGCGGGTGGATGGCTTTTCGCGCAATGCCAAAGAAGCGGCCCAGGTGCCCAATCAACTGTTTTTGCAGAAAGAGCCACTCAAGGTAGATCTCAACGCCACCTACGACACCAAGGGCAAGCGCTATGAAGTGCGCGGGCTGCTTCACATCCTCAACAGCTACAAGTTCACCGTCACGGAGAACACACCCATTGAAGAAGAAATCGCCCTCGACCCGGAGCTGCTGGGCAAGGTGTTTGAAAATCTGCTGGCGGCCTACAACCCCGAAACCCAGACCACTGCCCGCAAAAAGACGGGGTCGTTTTACACCCCTCGGGAAGTGGTGGATTACATGGTCGATGAGTCGTTAGTGACCTATTTCAAATCAAAGGTTGTGGGTGATCAGGCCAGCGAAACAGAACTCACTGAACTGGATTGTAAGCTGCGGCGATTGGTGGACTACGGCGGCGAAACCAATCCCTTTGCCGACGACCCGATGACCAATATCCAATTGATCGCGGCCATTAACCAGCTCAAGGCGTTGGACCCGGCAGTGGGGTCGGGGGCTTTCCCAATGGGGATGCTGCAAAAGCTGGTGATGATCTTGCGCAAGCTCGACCCCGACAACCGTATCTGGAAGCATGAGCAACGGGAAAAGCTCATAGGCGACAAGGAACGCGAGCTTAAGAAGGATGTGGCCATTGCTCGGCAAATTAGTGATGATGAGGTTCGGGAGTAATTGCTCAACTCAGTAGCCAATCAGCCTGCTGTGAGGTAAGGGCACGAGAAATAGCCTCGAAGGCAGAAATGCCTTGACGGCGAGCCGTGTTCACCAGTGAGCGCACCTGAGCAAACAACTC
>NZ_JBNXVS010000076.1:0-18489 GCF_050565655.1 Nodosilinea sp. AN01ver1
TCGCTCGTAACTTCGCGCTCAATCTCTACCGCTCCAACGCCTTCTCCAATATGGCTCAGGCTGAACGATTCTGTAAATTCGGCCTAGATACACTCAAGACCGTTTTTAGAATGAAATAGCCCTGGGGTAATTCCTATGCAGTACCGTCGTGCGAAAACGGCAGGTGCAACTTATTTTTTCACCGTCGTCACGTTCAATCGTCAGCACCTATTTAAAACTGAAGTAACTATTCAGCTGCTTCGCCAAGCCTTTTATACTGTCAAACAACGTCATCCTTTTGACATCGATGCCATCGTCCTTTTGCCTGACCATATCCATTGTCTTTGGACACTGCCCAAAGACAATGCTGATTTTTCTATGCGCTGGCGGCTGATTAAAGCTTACTTCAGTCGGCATTGCCCAGAAAGTTATAAATGTGATCGCTCGTTAGCTCGCTTGAAGAAACAGGAACAGGCTATTTGGCAACGGCGATTTTGGGAACACCAGATTCGTGATGAGAGAGACTTTGAACGGCATGTTGATTATATTCATTACAATCCCGTTAGCCATCAGTTAGTGGATGTCCCTTGCGACTGGCCTTATTCGAGCTTTCATCGTTATGTTGAGCAAGGAATTTACTCAAAGGATTGGGGCGCTGATAGAGAAATCGTCTTTCAAGAGACGGTGGGTTGGGAATAATTCGCGCAAAGTTGTTGGGTTTCCTGCGTCAACCCAACCTACAGGAGATCTGCGATCGCACTACGCAAAAAAAATTAATCAATTTTTAAATTTCTTTTGATCTGTTTTGATTTTGATATTTTGAAGCGATTGTATAAAAAATCAGGACTTACAGAAAGCTCTCTCTTCCAAAAAACTCTGCTTAACAAGGCAATAACGTATAAGGCGGGGCCTAGCCCCAAAAATGTCCAAGGCTCTAACCATGACCAGCCATCATTTATAACAATAGTTGTACATATAAGTAATACAGCTATCGCCATCAAAAAAATGATGAACAACCAAAATCTAGCAAATTCGTCTGCATAACATTCAATCAATTTATTAATAGTATCGACATATCCTAGGCTCAAATCGCCCTTTCTAGAATCGGTAACAATAACCCTAGAAGTGTAAGCGCTCTTGCACAATTGTACGTACTCATATTCACCATGATCAAGAGAAAGGTTGTGTATTAGATCTCCCTCGTTATATGTTCTACCTTTCTTTTTAAGCTCGAATATATATATATCGTCTATGTGATTAACTCTAAGAATTGTGTAAACATCTAGCATAAAAGATTTCAATACAGCGGAGAAGTCAAAAATACACAATTCATTACGAGCTTTATAATTCAGAATCGAATCTTCTAAAGAGTCATATAAAATGACATTAAAGTTGAAGGCTATAGGGTTTGTTTGAGCATATCTTAATTTTTGGTAGCTTTGCATATTGCTCATCTCCCGTTCAGACCATTGCTTTGTTTTGCTATCTCTGCATAGATATTTTCCAACTTGAAGTAACTGCAACTGTCTGACAACTTTATCCTTAATTTCTTGAAGTTGATTCTCGATTTCGGCTTTCTGCCCTTTATCACGCGTGATGCTCAAAAAACAAACTTCCTTCAAATTGTAACGCTCATCTTCTGAGCAATAAACAATAGAATTCACATAGACATCAGGAATATCCGAAGTTGCAAACAGGTAAAGCGTTGTAAGTTTAGGCATTTTGGCTGAGGACAGATTCGATAATTTTTCAATTCGGTTTTTGCCACTTGTCTTGGCAATATCAAGATTGATAATTGATTGCTCAACGTTTAATCCAACCCCACAACTCATTGATAGACCTGTATGCCTCTTAAAAAGCATCCTTATTTCTTCTAGAAGCGCAGTGCCATACTTGTTGTAATCGTATCTAATTAAAACATCGTCTCCTCCTAAAATTATGACGTTTATATCGGCTCTAGAATTAATTAATTTATCAATTTCAAACAAAGCCACTTTTATGTTTTCGGACAGCAATGTTGCTTCAAACATTTGATCTTTGGTCAAGAGATCCGCAAATCTTTCCCCAATACTATCTCCATCAAGAAAAGCATAAACGTATCCCATAAACATGTAAATCTTGCAAATACAGTTGCATAATACAGAATTAGATAACCTGATTGCTAGAATCCAAAGTTCTAATAACTTTCTCGCTAGTTTACAGGATCTGCACGACAGAAAGACGTCGTTATTGTCGCTTAACCAACTATAGTCACCCTGTTGTTGTAGGCTGCAATCTTGAAACTTCCCCTTACTTATCTGTCCCCTTCTACGGTTGACGGCGATCGCCCTCAGCCTTATCATCATCCATTAAGCCGTTCAGCAGAGCGGTGGTTACGCAGAACTCGAAAATCTTGGCGCTGTCTGAAGGTGTTCCAGCACCAACAGACAGCTAACCCCGCAAATCTTGCACGCAGATTGCGAGGCTAAGGTCCATGGTACCCTAGCCCCCTCAGTTTGCACTTGCACTGCGGATGCTAGGGTTTTCGCGTTCTGTCTTCCTAACCCACACTTGGAGACAGAACCGAATGTTTAACTATCTCGAACCCGATGCCAGCGACGACCAAGGGAACCCAGGGACCGGCTCCCTGCCGCTTTCATCAGGGGCCGGGGGCAACGACAGAGGGACCCGGTCCCTAAAGCCCCCAACCCCCGAAAAAGTGCGCCACATGCTCTACGGCAGCCTGGCCGCCATCGATCGCACCATCAAAATCCTCCACGCCCTCGGCTACGCCGACCCCAACGACTGGAGCGACCCCATCCCCGCGCCGCCTGGGGTAGCGATGGGTGACACAGCCTGGTCGCTTCGACTTCGCTCAGCGACCGGAACCGAAGCGACCGGGGCTGAGCCACGGTCATTGAGCGAAGCCGACCTGCCCGCAGTGAGCGGAGCCGACCTGCCCGCAGTGAGCGGAGTCGAACTGTGGATGGTGATTTTGACTAAAACCCTGCTGCTGGGCTAATTCCAGAGCGCCGCCGGGTTCCTGCTGTCTTTTGCTCAATGGCAAAAGGCCAGGAACCCGGTTTCTTAAGTTGTGTCATGGGTAAGATGCGGCGGCGGCACTAGTCTGGTTTAGTTGAATCAGGCGCTGTGAGGTGCATGAGAATGCCAGCTTGGTTAGTAATTGCGATAGTGGGGGCAGCGATCGCGTCTGCATCCAGTTTGCTCAGTTCTCGCGACATTAAGTGGTTTAAGCGGCAGCGTCGCCCCGACTGGCTCACCTTTGAGTTTGCCATTCCCTTTGTGTGGACGGTGGTCTTTATCTGCGGCGGCTGGTCGGCCTACATCGTCTGGAAGCAAACCCAGAGCTGGTGGTTCATGGCGGGGTACGTCCTGCTGGAGCTGCTGATTGTGAGCTACACCCCGGTCATGTGCAAACTAAAAAATTTGCGGGTGGGAACGGCGATCGGGGCGGCAGGGTTTGTGTTTGGGCTGCTGTTGGCCGTGCTCGTGGCTCGGGTAGACACGACCGCATTCCTCTTGCTGATTCCCTACCTGCTGTGGAGCCCGGTGGGCACGCTAATTACCTGGCAGATGGCACAGCTGAATCCGGGCCAGTAAGCCGAGGCAGGTTGAACTTGCTCAACGCGCGGGCAGAACCCTGCCATTCTGCAAGACGCTGCAACCCTTCGCAGGGCTAGGGCCGATTTGAGGTCGGGTTTGGCGGCGGTGAGGGCGGATGGCGCGATCGCTCCTTAGCTGGGCCTGTTCGCTGTGAGCGGGTCACGGCGTCGCCGCAGTTCGTAAAGCGCCAGCAGGCCCATTCCCACTAGCAGGGGCAAAAAGTAGTAGACCAGCCGATACACCAGCAGGGCCCCAAGCAGCTGATCGGAAGGAATCGGCGGTGAGATCAGTAAAATGAGCACCGTTTCAAAGACCCCCAGGCCACCCGGCACATTGCTGATTACTCCGGCGATTTGGGCTAGCAGGTAGCTGCCAAAAAAAATAAAGTAGGTCAGCCCAGGGTGGGCGGGCAGCAAGACGTAGAGCACCGCCGCCGCCAGTGCCCAGTCGCCAGAGGTAACGGCAATCTGACTAAGCGCCAGTCGGGGCGGCAGGTGGGGCAGCACCCAGCACCTGAGGTGAACCGCACGGCGGCTAAAGCTGCTGAGCAGTAGATAGGCCACCGTCACCGCCAGAAACACAATGCCCAAGGGGTGCGCGGTTTGAAAGGGCAGGTGCAGCAGGCCCGGTACCGAGAGCGGTTCCAGGGTGAATATCAGACCGCCCACCGCAAAGAGGCCCAGCCAAAAGCTCAGGTTGCAAAAGGCGATAATTTGGGCAATTTTGCCGGGGCTGAGCCCCCAGGCGGTGTAAAAGCGATAGCGAATGGCGCTGCCGCTGAGCAGGGCCAGGCCCACGCTGTTGCTGATGCCGTAGCTGATCGCCGCCACCAGGGCGGTTTTGGCGTAGGGCAAGGGCTGCCGCACAAACCGGGCGGCCAGGGTGTCGTAGCCGGTGAGAAAGGCGTAGTTGAGGGCCGTTAGCGCGATCGCACCCGCCAAGGCCCAGGCCGGAATCGCCCCCATGCTGCGCAGAATGTCGCCGGGCTGGTGCTGGTGTAGCTCGCTGGAGATAGCCCAGATCGACAGGCCAAACAGGCCCAGGCTGAGCCCAACCGGCAGAATGTGGGTCAGGCGCTTGAGGCCCTGGGTCAGGCTGGTGCTCAAGCACTGAACGCCAAAGTAGTCTTGCAGGCGATCGCCCGAATCGGCCCGCACCAGAGCCACCACCACCGCTGGCAAATCGGCCAGGCGAGGATACACAAAGTAGCGCGGCTCCCAGCGGGGATGAAACTTGTCTTTATAGGCTCGCAGCCCCTGCACGTTGTAGAACTGGCTGAGGTGCTCGTAGAGGTAGTGCATTCCTTTTTCGAGGCGGGGCGCTGCGGGCTCGTTCCCCACCCCTGAGAGCACCACCAGGCCCAGGTTAAAGCTGTCGTAGCCCTGGGCCTGGCCGTGCTGCATCAGCGAGACAAACAAAAAATCCATCGCGCCGCGCTCCAGATCGCGGCGGTAGCGCATCAGGTCAATGGTGGCTTCGTTGAGCTGATATTCGGGCACCAGATTGGCAAAGGCGATCGGGCTGCCTTGCGGGTCTTCTACCACGGCAATTTGGCAGGCTCGCAGGTAGTCGGGGTCAAACCAGCCCAGGGAAAATTTCTTTTCGGCCCCCTCCATGTGGGTTAGCCAGTCGTCGCTGATGGCGCGTAGCTCGGCCAGCAGATCGTCGCTGACCGGGGGCGCGTAGTACCGCACCCGATAGCCCTGCTTGGTAAACTTATTGGTCGCCGTGCGCAGGTTGCGGCCAGCTTTGCCCTCCAGGGTGAACTGCTGCAAATCGACAATGGCTTCTTCGCCAATCTTGAGGGTGTGAAACCCGAGCGTCTCGTACAGTGCCAGGTCGTCGGGCAGGGTTTGGTAAAAGGCGGGGTGCCAGTCGTTGCGATCGCAAAATTGTCGAAAGCCGAGAATGGCCTCTGCCCGGTCGGTGTCTGGCCCGATTGGGTCGCCCAGGGCCACGGCCCCCCGCCCCTTGGCCACGTAGGCAATCACCGACTGCCCCGACGGGCTGAAATAGTAAGATTTATCCTCGAATAGGGCAAACCGGGCCAGCGACGATCGCCCATGCTGTTCCACAATGGCTGTGGCCCGCTGCCGCTCGGCCTCGCTAGCCGCCCCCCGATAGATCACCGGGCGAAACAGCATCCAGGCCGCGTAGAGCAGCGTCACCCCGCCGACTATATATATAGAGTCAGCAAAATGTCGTCCAAACCGGGTCGTTGGTACCAGCCCGCCATTGTCGGCGGTAAAAAACATCGCCAGGGTTTGGCCCACTGCCTCAGGCAGGCTAAACGGAGTGGCATAGTGGCGATCTTGCAGCCAAAACCCCAGGGTGCCGTAGGCCAGGATAAAGAGAATGGCCCCCAGCAGCACCCGCAAGCCCTGAATCATAGAAGGGCGATCGGACTGAGCGGTAAAGACCGGCCGCAGCCACAGCAGCAGCAGCAGCAGCACCAGCGACAGCAGGCTTTCTTCTAGATCCAGCCCCTTGACCAGGTGACTGGCGATCGAAACTAGCAGCAGTCCCACCGCCACCCCCCAGGCCACCCGCTTGCGTCGCCGCAGATTAGCCGCCAGCAGCAGCAGAAAAAAACCGCTCAGAGCAGCGAATACATGGGCCCCAATCCGCAGCTCAATCGGAAACACCGCCCTCGCCCAGGCAACTCGATCGGGCAGGCCCGGCGTCACCGCCGACCACAGGTTTACCAGGCCCACCAGGGCTGTTAGCACGGTGGCAAACCAAAGACCAAGCTGTGTTCGTCTGTTGAGCACGCCGCTGCCCTCAATCGCAAGGAGCCACTTCAAGTCTACGGGACAGGGTCAAGCCCCAGCCTATATGCCCCACATCCTTTTGGCTGCACTGGGCGATCGCTTAGCCCCTGTTACTTCTACGGCTTAGGGCCGGGCTGGTTTCATACGAATTTGTCAAGCTGCTGTCATAGGTCTGCCATAGCAAATGGGTAAGCTCATAGCTATCTACAGACTCTTTGATCTGGCCCAGCGGCAGCAGACCCTCTGCCTTAGCATCCCGAAGATGCCCCCACGCGCTGGTTTCAGCTTCCTACTGCTCTGTGGCTAGTACTCTAAACCTACCGCTGTGCTATGCCTCAACTTCGCCGTCGTTTTGCCTTAACGTCGAGAATTGCCGCCTGGTCAACCACCGAAAAAGCCCTGGCTCTCACCTCAGCCCTGACCCTGGTCGGCCTACCTGTTCTTACCACAGCCGCCTGGGCCACCTGGCAAGACAGCCCTAAAAGTGTTCTAGACGAAGCTTGGCAAATCGTCCATCGCTCCTACGTTGACCCCACCTTTAACCACGTCGACTGGGTGCAGGAGCGCCAGGCGCTGCTGGGGCAGGAGTATACCTCTCCAGAGGCGGCCTACGCGTCGCTGGAGGATATGCTGGCGAAGCTAGATGACCCCTACACTCGGTTTATGACGCCAGAGGAGTTTCAGGCGTTTTCGAGTCAGACCAGTGGCCAACTGGTGGGGGTTGGCATGCGGCTTTCGCTAGAGCCCGAAACCGAGGCGCTGGTAGTGGTACAGCCCATTGAAGACTCGCCAGCCATGGCCGCCAACGTGCAACCTGGAGACCATATTTTGCAGATCAACGGTGTCTCGACCCAGGGCATGACCGTAGAAACCGCCGCCAGCCAAATTCGCGGCGAGGCGGGTACGACGGTAGACCTGCTGATGCAGCGCAACGATACGGCTCCGTTTGCCCTCACCCTCACCCGCGCTCGCATTGACCTGCCGGTGGTCACTTCCGCCCTACAGGAGACTGATGGGCAGCGCATTGGCTATCTGCGCCTGAGTGAGTTTAATGCCCAGTCTGCCGAGCAGATGGAGCGGGCGATTAAGAGCCTGGAGCAGCAGCAGGTTGATGGCTATGTGCTGGATCTGCGCAACAATCCGGGCGGAATTTTGGGGCAGGCGATCGCGATCGCCCGCATGTGGCTCGACGAGGGTGCGATCGTTCGCACCGTAGACCGGGTTGGCCAGGCCGAAGAAGTCAGCGCCAACCGCACCGCCCTGACCGACAAACCGCTGGTGGTGTTGGTCAACGGCAACTCAGCCAGCGCCAGCGAGGTGCTCACCGGGGCATTGCAGGACGATCAGCGGGCCACGGTGGTCGGCACCCAGACCTTCGGCAAAGCCCTGGTGCAGTCGGTCAACCGGCTGCGCGATGGCTCGGGCCTGAATGTCACCATCGCCCACTACTACACCCCTTCCGGGGCCGACATCAACCACAAGGGCATTACGCCTAACGTGGTGGCCGAGTCGCCCGAAGCCGCCCAGCAAGAGCTGTGGATGCACCCCGATCGCATCGGCACCGAGCAAGACAGCCAGTATGTCGCGGCCATTGACCAGCTGAGAGGGGCGATCGCCGCCAAGTCTTCGACCCAGGCGCAACGCTAATTCCACACAGATAAGGAGCCTCGACACTCCCAACGATACCAAGAGGTATAGCCGTTCCCTGAGCGAAGTCGTTCCCTGAGCGAAGTCGTTCCCTGAGCGAAGCCGTTCCCTGAGCGAAGCCGTTCCCTGAGCGAAGTCGTTCGCGCTAGCGTCTCCCGTAGGGAGAAAGGGAACGGCTATTTCAGTTTAATGAAGCATTTCCTCCGTGGTAGGGTCGAAGGATAGGTGCCTAAAGAACCCGTTGACCTCACCCGTTTATCCTAGTTCAGGCTATGGCGCAGACGATTCTGATTGTAGAAGACGAGGCCGAGATTGCTCGCTTTATTCAACAGCTGCTCGAAAAAGAAGGTTTCGCCTGCTTGCACAGCCGCGATGGTAACGATGCCCTGCGGCAGTTTCAAACCCACCAGCCCCAGCTGATTATCCTCGACTGGATGCTGCCAGATATTGACGGGCTAGAGGTCTGCACTCGCATTCGCAAATCGGCAGGCACCTACGACCCCTACATTTTGATGCTAACGGCGAAGGGCGAAGACTTTGACCGCGTCATTGGCCTCTCGACCGGGGCCGATGACTACCTGGTGAAACCCTTCAGCCCCATAGAGCTGGTGGCTCGGGTCCGCGCTCTGCTGCGGCGCAGCCTGCGCCAGGAGGCCCAGAGCCAGGTCTATCGCACCGCTCACTTCACCGTCGATCTAGACCGCCACGTTGCGACCCATCAGGTCGATGGCGCAACCGTTGAGCTAGAGCTCACCACCATTGAGTTCGATCTGCTGGCCACTTTTCTCAGCCACCCAGGCCGCGCCTGGAGCCGGGCCTACCTGATCGAAAAACTCTGGGGCAACGACTTTTTTGGCGAAGAACGGGTGGTCGATACCCACGTGGGCCGCCTGCGCAAAAAGATTGAACTCGACCCCAAGCAGCCCCAGTTTATTAAAACGGTGGTGGGCATGGGCTACAAATTTGAGGACGACGTCTAATGCGGGTAGGGCTCCAGGGACGACTGTTTTTCTCCCACCTGGTGGTGATGCTGGTGGGTGTAGGCAGCTTTATTGTGATCAGCCGCGCCGCCTCCCATCACCTATTTACGGGCCACCTAGATCAGATGGCGAGCATGGGGCGGGCGGTTTACGCCATTCGCGCCGAGCTGCTGTCGGGGTTTGAAGACGCCTGGAGTGGCAGCACAATTTTGTCGCTGACGGTCGGCGGGGTCACGGCGGCGGCGCTGAGCTACTGGGTGGCGCGGCGCATTACCCAGCCCCTGACCGAGATGGAGCGCATTACCCACCAGTTTGCGGCGGGCAACTGGTCTGAGCAGGTGCCCCGCAGCGACATTCCAGAGCTGGCGCGGCTGAGTCGCAGCTTTAACCGCCTGGCGCTGAGCCTGCAGGGTGTAGAAGAGCGGCGGCGAGAGCTGATCGAAGACTTGACCCACGAGCTGAGAACGCCCCTAACCATCGTGCGGGGATATTTAGAAGAGTCGGTAGCAGCATCGCAGGTGCTCACGCCCGAAACTACCCAGCTGCTGGTGCGCGAAACCCGGCGACTGGAGCGCCTGGTGAATAACCTGCAAGAGCTCTCGAAGGCCGAGGCGGGACAGCTGCCGCTGCAGTTACAGGCGATCGCCCTGCCCCCTCTGTTCGAAAAGCTGCTGCGGCGCTTTGATAGCCAGATTGCCGAAGACGGCCCCCAGCTGGGCTGGCAGTGCGATGATGATATCGCCCCGGTGCTGGCCGACGGCGATCGCCTACAGCAAATTCTAGTCAACCTGCTGGGCAACGCTATCAAACACACCCGTCAGGGGCGCATTACCCTCAGCGCCCAGCCCGTTGGCGGCCAGATCTGGATCACGGTGCAGGATACCGGCATCGGCATTGCCCCAGATGAGCTACCCCACGTCTTTGAGCGGTTTTGGCGATCGCCCCAGTTGCGTAACCAGGTTGGGACCCCGTCTACAGACGGCACCGGGATTGGCCTGGCCATTACCAAACGCCTGGTCGAGCTGCACGGCGGCTGCATAGAGGTCGAGAGCACCGTCGGCGTGGGCAGCATCTTTCGATTTTCCCTGCCCCGGGCGTAAAACCCTGCCCCAGGCCTACTGGCCCAACCAGATTGACACCGATAAACTGGCGCAGATAGATTGACACAGCCTAGCCACAACTTAGCCACGCCTGCTCCATAGAGTGAGATGAGACCATTCACGGAGGTGTTTGCCATGGTTGCGCTATCGGTTCCGGCGGGGGCATTGGTTTTAGCCCTGCTCCTTTTTAGCAGCATGGGCATACTGGCCTGGCTGTTTCCCTCTGACGTTACCAGTACCCACAAAAAGAAACTGTAGGGTGGTCGGCAGGTTGAACCACCCCTGCTATTCGTATTCGCAAAAGAGTCAGGATACGCTTTTGGCTTCGAGGCAACGGCACGAGCGCGGGCCAGATTGAGGGGCCAACAATGCCCATCAGCGGTTTTTATCGGTTGTACACCGTCAGCGCTGGGCGATCGCCCGCGCTCTAAATTCAGCCAGTGCCCCGTTGACCACATCGGGAAACTCGGCCATCACCAAATGGCCCCCCTGCTCTACATGCAGGTGGCAACCCGCCGGAAAATGCTGCGCCAGCGCGGCCCCCATCGCCTCGGTAAACATTGGGTCCTGCCCACCGCTGACAATCAGCGCCGGACAGGTGAGCTGCCAGCGGCCGCGGCGGCGGGCAAAGAAGTTATAGCCCCAAAAGATGCGCAGAGCGTCGTAGGGGTGAAGATGCACGGGCAGCGGGCTTTCGGTGGTAAATCGATCGATGGTGGGGTGGCTGTGCTCGCTCGACAGTCGGGCGATCGCGCGCTGCACCCAGGGCAGGCGAAACAGGTGCCGACCGCCCCAGGCCAAACTCTGCATCAGCGGCACCTCCCACCAGGGGTCTAAGTCGTGGGTGCCGCCCGCCACCAGCACCAGCCCGGCCACGGGGTGCCGCTGGCACCACTCCAGCGCGATGGGCACACCGTAGCTGTGGGCAAACAAAATCGGCTGGTGAAGGTGAAAGTGCCCCAGCAACCGGGTCAGATCGCGGCCGTGTCGCCCAATCGAGTAGCGGGGGTAAGGGCTAGACTGGCCGTGGCCTGCCAGATCGTAGGCGATCGCCGCCCATCCCTGCTGCACCACAAACTCGTACTGCGATCTGAGGTTAAACCGATTGCCCAACCCGCCGTGGAGAAAGACCACCGCTGGTTGCTCACCTGCTTGGTAACAAACCTGGAGCTTTACCCCAGGCCGTACCCGCACCGATTCACCAGTCAGTAGGTCCATACAATATCTCTAAAGCACTGTGCCGCTGATCCGCCACGCAGCGCTGCCCAGGCCAAACTCGCGTTGCTAGCGCCCCTGCAATTACGGCTAGGGATGAAACCGCTGTAGCTGCTGTTCAATGCGCTCTAAGCGCTGGAGGAGCTCAGCCTCTACGGGGGTGGGCAAATCGGTCGCCCGCTCTACGGTGAGGCTGCCGCTGGTTTCTAAAATAGCCGCTTTAATCTCGGCCAGGTCTTCAAACCCCTGTCGCCGCAGCACCGTGCGAAATTCTCCCTCAGTAATCAGTTCCCTGGCCAGGTTTTCAGTCTTGATCTGCCCGTCTAAGAGCAGCAGGGTGGGTCGGCCTTCTACCAGGCGCTCAATGCGGGGATATCGATAGGCCAAACGCACCACCAAATAATTTGTCACCAGCAGGGCCGTTGCCCCAACCAGCCCTCCCGCCACCGAGTTGTCGCTGCCAATAATCGCGTTTTGCACGGCGTTAGACAGCATGAGCAACACCACCAGGTCAAAGCCGGTAAGCTGCCCCAGCTCTCGTTTGCCCCCCAGCCTCAGGGCAACCACCAAAAAGCCGTAGATCAAAATGGGGCGAATAATTTTCTCAAAAATGGAGACATCGGGTATCCACAGATCGTGAAAAAGAGTCATAGCGTAACAATGGCGGCTAAACTTCCCAGAATGACCAAAATTCAAACAATTGTCATCTCAGTCTAGGCCGTAGACCTACAAATATCCGGGTTAGCCGTAGGGCAAAAGTGCTCAACTCTATAGGGCCGAGGTACCTCGCAAAGCGGCAGCTTTACTACCTGCTAAACCCTCCCTCCCGCTATCTCCTCATTAAACCTTACCCCTAGGGCGGCCTGCGGCTGCTCAGGGCACGATCACCGCAAAGCCGTAGAAACCCTCACTGAAAAACCGGCCTGCCACGGCTATCTCAGCTCTTCTTAGAGCGAAGTCTAGGAGCGCATCGCACCCAGCATCACTATCCACAAAATCGGGGCAGCGTCATACCAAGCATGGCTTTACTCCCCCTGCGACTCAGCTAGACTTGAGCCGCTGCTGCTGGTAAGGGCACCGCTCTAAGCTGTACTCAAATAAGGACTGACGGCTTTCTGGGGTATTTGTTATCCACTGCCCAATCAGGGTATGCCACTTAACGGGCAGCTGTAGCCTGGCCCAGGCATCGGCAGCATTTAAGGACAGTGTGCTGTAGGTCTCTGCATCGGTGAGCAGGGTTTTAATACAGCGAGCCAGGGCGGCGGCGTCTTTTTCTGGAAACATCAGCACGTCTTTACCCAGCTCAAATTTCTGTAAAAACATAGGATGGTCTGAAAGGATCAGAGGTGTTCTAACCGTTAATGCTTCATATATCGTCAGAGGCAAGCCTTCTGAGTAGGCGTGGTGACTGGGAACTACAACCACGTCAGCCCAGCGCATCTTTTCTAAAACCTGATCATTGGACAATCCTCCCGTTAGAACTACCTGGTTATCGAGCCCTAGACGACAAACTTCAGCCCGAAAGAAATCGAGTTCTCCTTTCCCAATTAGGGTTAGCCTGGGGGCCAGGCCAGCGCTCTTCAAGACGACAAGAGCGTTTAAGATATCGCCCACTCCTTTAATGTCATAAATAGCACCCACATAGATAATATTACGATTGTTGATAGGTGTATCTCCCAGGCTTTTGGGAGCAAAATCGTGGGGCGTAGTTTCGTAAGGGTAGTCCCAGGGGATAATTTTGCTGGGTTTAACCCCAATGCGCTCTAGGGAGTGACACGAACTCAAGCCGTGGTTAGCTACCAAGTCAATCGCTTTATCATTCAGTAGGCGCGACAACCGCGCATGGCGAAGCTTGGCAGAAATTTTGAGCTCCTGAAACGAGTCGGCGAACAACCCCATCGCCCTGACCTGGTTGTGCTTAGCCCACCTAAACGCAGAGATCAGGGGAAAATGGACGACTAGGTGGGTAGGTTTTTGCTGGTTCAGCAGCTCGAGAAGGCGATTGGTATCTTTATAGGGGTCAAGGTTGCCGCCCACAGCGCGCAACCCAGGCTCTAGGACTTCATTATATTTAGAACTCGTTCTACAGCAGACATAAATGACCTCATCGACTTGCTGACCGATCGCAAGCGTGCTTTCCAGAATATACTTATGACCAAAATATTCCTGTTTGCCAGATTGGGAGAGTAGCTGATAAGTCTCCCGAAAATCACCACCGTATTGAAGAATAACCAGGCGAATACCAGTCAAGCTAAACATAGTGACCAAACGCAATTGATAGTAGTTATGAGTTGCAAAAAATATTGAGCAATGCCTAATGTTGACATTGCAAAATCCCTGTTTCTGAGCAATTCTTTAGTTCACCAGAGTGGCGCTGGAACCATGTGCCAGAATCCACTAGCTCCGAGCTATGGTTACGCTGCCAGAACTAGCTCTAATGAAATATAAGTTTGCCTTACCAAAAATAGGTCTGAAGCGGTCCAGGAGAACAATAAAATGATTGGGATATTAAAAAATTACCTTACGAAAAAGAATGGATAATTTTCAACACTTCATCCATAAAACTCCAAAAAATTCTCCAGTTTTAGCATTTGAAATAATAATATTGGCTGCAAAAGGACTTAAATTCACAAGTGAATTTTTGAGTTGGTATCTAATATCACAAAACCTTGTGTCAAAAAGGTGCCAAACGAGTGTCAACTTATACTTAACCGCCCTTGGCTGGGGCATGGCAACAGCGGGGGGCGGTAAGCCAGCGAGGGGCCGTAAGCCAGCGGGGGACCGTAAGCCAGCGATCGCCAGCACCCCTTGCCTAGTGAGCACAAAAGGAAAACACAAAGATATAGCGCTGGCCAGTTCGCTGAGGACAGTGCTGACTGCCTGTAGCCCAGCCTGGGACAGCGGTCTTGTCTAGCCTGAATCACTCGTTAATGGTCAAAGCGACACAGCAAAGAAGAGCCTGAAGCGGTTTGGCCTCAGACTCTTCAACCAATTGAGCCCCAGTTAAGCCTAGGGATTGGCAACGGTGTAGCCCTGTCGGCTACTGGGCGCTGTTCTGGACCGGAAACGCCCCCGGCCGCACCGCAATGGTTTGGCTCTGACCATTGCGCTTGATTTGCAGACTCAGACGACTGTTGATAGCAGTGTTCTCTACCAGGCTTTGTACCTCATCGGCCTGGGTCACGGCCTGGCCATCGATTTGCTGAATCACGTCCCCGGCTCGTAAACCAGCCTGGGCAGCGGGTGAGTCGGGCATGACGCGAGCCACTAGCACACCCTGGTCTTCGGTGACGCTGAGGCCGCTGTTGGGGTCGTCGTTGAGGGTTTGCTTGACCTCGGGCGTCAGGGTCAACAGCTGAATGCCCAAGTAGGCGTGGTCGACTTTACCCTGGCTGGCCAACTGGTCGGCAATCTGCTGCACTTTGTTGATTGGAATGGCAAAGCCAATGCTCTGCGCTCCTTGAATAATGGCGGTATTCATGCCAATCACCTGGCCCTGGGCGTTGAGCAGGGGGCCGCCGGAGTTGCCGGGGTTAATGGCGGCATCGGTTTGGATGAAGTTGACCCGATGGTCGGGAATGCCCACCTGGCCGCTCGATCGCCCGGTCGCGCTGATGATGCCAGCGGTGACGGTGTTGTCGAGGCCGAGGGGGTTGCCAATGGCGATCGCCCACTGCCCAGGGCTGAGCTGGTCTGAGTCGCCCACGCTCACCGTGGGCAGGTCTTGGGCCTCGACCTGAATCACCGCCACATCGGTAACGGTGTCTTCACCCAGCACCTTACCATCGAAACTGCGGCCATCTTTGAGGGTTACTTTCACCGTGTCGGCCCCGTCTACAACGTGGGCGTTAGTGATAATTCGACCATCGCTGCGGGTGATAAACCCCGAACCTACGCCGCGTTCAGTCCGTTCAGTCGGCATGTCAGGCATCTGATTGCCAAAGAATTGGCGAAAAAATGGGTCGTCAAACTCACTGGGGGGTTGAGTCGCCACGGTACGACTAGAATCAATCCGCACCACCGCTGGCCCAGTTTGGTTGACGATATCCTCGACAAAGTTGGGATCTGTGGCCGCGGCCAGCAGCGGAGCCGAACCTGAAACCGTAGCTGGCGCTGCCGCCGCCCCGCTGGTCGGTCCGGGTAGTGCTCCTTGATTGACCTGGTGAAGCCCATAGCCCAGCCCCGTGGCCATACCCGCACCCAATAGCACGAGTGCGAGCGAGGTTCCCAGGCGCTTGGGAAATTTAGCGTTGCTTGGCGGCTCAGGTTCAACACCGTTGGCCAAAAAATCAGAGCGATCGGAAAGCGGGCGAGAATGGCTTCTCATTGGTTATTCTCCTAAGGTGAAGCGCAGAGTGCTGTTGCAGCAGTCGATTCAGCTAGAACACGTTGACAGGCGAAGTGCTTTGGTCGGAACACAGCAGTGCCACGCCCCTCGAACTTTTTCTAAACCCGTTGTCGTTTGCAATACGCAAGCCGAATGGCCATAGGGCTGTATTGAGCAGTACTCAGTCAGTACCCTTTCACTCTAGAGAGTCCCTATGGCAATTCTGTGGCGTAGAAATGTCAAGGCTTTATCTGTTGATGTGACTACCCCATGACCATCGTTAGTAATGCCGTGCCCGTTATAGGGTCTACAACGGGCCTAGGGATAGGAGCTGAGAGCTCTCTCTGTCAATCCGTTGGGTCAGCGACAATACCCACAGAATAAACGGCCTAATGGCCTGCAGTGGGCACTTTGCGATCGCCCCTGCCCAACAGCAGCAGCAGCGGCAGCGTCACCAAAAAGATTAGCCCCACCACTCGAAACAGATCCTCAAACGCCAGCAGCATCGACTGCCCATCCAGGGTTTGATTGAGCAGCGCCAGGGCCTGCTGGTGGGCGGTAGCGGCATCGGCACCTCGGCTTTGCATGGCCCCAGTCAACGCGCTGATGCGCTCCTGGGTCTGGGGGTCGTAGGGGGTCACATGCTCGGCCAGCACCGCCCGGTGAAAGGCTTGGCGGCGATCGAGCACCGTGGCCAGCAGGGCAATGCCAATGCTGCCCCCCAGCTGCCGAGTGAGGTTGTAAAAGCCTGATCCGGCTGGAATATCTGCTTTGGGCAGCGGCCCCAGGGTGGCCAAACTGAGCGGCAAAAACATCATCACCACGCTCACACCGCGCCAGAGCAGCGGCCAAAACAGCGCCTCTTGCCCCGTGTTGGGGTTGATGTGAGACAGGTTAAACATAATCACCGCAATAAAAATGCTGCCCCCCGCAATCAGCACTCGGGCGTCGATTTTGCCCGATACCTTACCCATTACAATCATGGTGACAGCAGAGGCCAGCGCCCCCGGCATAATCAGCAGCCCGGTTTGCTGGGCCGTGTAGTTCAGCACCGTTTGGGCATAGATGGGAATGACAAACAGGGTGCCGTAGAGCCCCATGCCCACCACCGCCGAGTAAACGCTGCCCGCCGCCAGAGACCGGTGCCGCAGCACCCGCAGATCTACCGCTGGCTGCTGAGTGGTTAGCTCTCGCCAAATAAACAGCAGCAGCCCAACGCTGGCGGTAATCGCCAGCAAAGTAATGACGTGAGACTCAAACCAGCCGTCGCGCTCCCCTTCTTCTAGAAAAGTTTGCAGACTGCCCAGGGCGATCGCGAGCAGACCAATCCCCCACCAGTCCACCTGGGGAATGGGGCGGTCGGGCTGCAACTCGTCGGCGGGCAAAAATAGCAGCGCCATCAGTACGGCCACGATGCCCACCGGCACATTAATGAAGAAGATCCAGCGCCAGCCCAGCGTGTCGGTGAGATACCCCCCCAGGGTGGGGCCAATGGCAGGCCCAGCAATTACCCCAACCCCAAATACCGCCTGGGCTACCCCCTGCTGCTCGGGGGGAAAAGTTTCAAACAAAATAGACTGCGCCTTGGCCAGCAGACCGCCCCCTAGCAAACCCTGCAGTATGCGGGAGGCAATCAGCGCTGACAGGTTGCCCGCCAGCCCGCACAGCACCGAGGCAATCACAAAGCCAATCAGCGAGAAAACAAAATAGCGTTTTTTGCCAAAGGCATCTCCCAGCCAGGCGGTGAGCGGAATGATGATCACGTTGGCGATCGCGTACCCGGTCACCACCCAGCCGATCTCGGTGATGGTGGCTCCCACACTGGCCTGGATATCGGTCAGCGCTACGTTGACAATGCTGGTATCGATCACCTCCAGCATGGCTCCCAAAGAGGCGGTGAGCGCGATCGCCCACTTCAGCCAGCCCGCTGGCAGGGATTGCTTGGGGGATAGGGAGGATTTGGTAGTAGCAGATGCCATGGTTTTGATGATTGATGGGGATATAGGGTGAGGGGGATGAGGGTTACGGAGAATGCAAAGTTCAAAATGCAAAACTTCGCATTTTGAACTTCCCCGCCCCCTCCCTGGCTCCCTACTGCGCCGTATCCACGCTCACCGTCGCCGACATTCCCGGTGCCAGCCAGCCCTCAAAGCCGGTAACGCTGGCCGGGTCGAGGCTAATTTTTACCGGAATGCGCTGCACAACTTTGGTGAAATTGCCGGTGGCATTGTCGGGGGGCAGCAGGGCAAATTGTGCGCCCGCCGCAGGAGAGAGGCTTTCGACATGGCCAGTAAAGGTGTGGCTGGGCAGAGCATCGACGGTAATTTCGACCGGCTCGCCGGGGCGCATGTCTGCGATCTGGGTTTCTTTAAAGTTGGCGTCTACCCAGAGGTCGTTGCCCACGACGGCCATCAGGGGCTGGCCGGGCTGCACCTGCTGCCCCACCTCTACCGTTTTGTTGCCAATCACCCCCGCCGCCGGAGCCTGAATTTGGGTGTAGCTGAGCTGGAGCTGGGCCTGTTCGAGATTGGCTTCGGCTTCGGCAATCTGGGCCTGGGCCGCCTCAAACTGGCTGCGGTTGACCGTCGTTTGTACCCCGCTGGCCTGGGCCTGCTGTAGGTTGCCCCGGCTGGTTTGCAGCTGGGCCTGGGCTTTGGCCACCCCTTCCTGGGCCTGGGCTACCTTCGCCTGGGCCTGGCGCACCTGCTCCTGAGCCTGCCGCTGCTGGGCCTGGGCAATCTCATACTAAATCCGGATAACATACCCCCGAAAGGATCGGGCTCTTCATGCGGGCCACCAGTGATAGTTGGTCAAGGCTTTAATCTCGGATTGCATTGACAGCAAGGTGCGGCAGCGAGCCTCAAGGA
>NZ_JBNXVS010000077.1:0-16764 GCF_050565655.1 Nodosilinea sp. AN01ver1
GTCGCTCGTAACTTCGCGCTCAATCTCTACCGCTCCAACGCCTTCTCCAATATGGCTCAGGCTGAACGATTCTGTAAATTCGGCCTAGATACACTCAAGACCGTTTTTAGAATGAAATAGCCCTGCTTTTCATCGCTTGATAGAATACTTGAAAATTCATTACCAAGCTTCTTCAAAAGTTGCTGCCCTAATAACAGGAACTTATCCCATAAGCCTAAGCGATTGTACAAACTTCCTAGACCAGTAAATACAGTCCATAATGAATCCCAATCTTTATTTTGTTCGGCAAAACTCATATATCTCAACATGTTTGGCTCTTCAAATAGTAGAGCGCTATATGCCTCTTCAGTAGAACTTCCATTATATTCTGGAGTAAATGCTATTCCATGGAACATATAAAAAATAAGAATCTTGTTTTCTATTTTTCCAATTTCATCAGGTGTATGATTTTGCAACAATTTTTGGTGGAGATACCAAGGCAAAACTGGGTGTAACTCATAAAGTCCGTGTTGTAGTTCTGAAAGAATACCAGATTGATTGGCTTCAGAAAGGATGGCTAACCAATCAGTTTTTGTAATCTTCTCTCCGAAAAATTCTCTGTAATCCTCACTTGATTTGAGGTGATCCCCTCCATCAAACCCATGCGAGAAGTTGCAAAGAAAGCTGATATTGAATCTTGCTGTAAATAACGCAAGA
The DNA here is from genome assembly GCF_050565655.1 of Nodosilinea sp. AN01ver1. NCBI lineage: Bacteria > Bacillati > Cyanobacteriota > Cyanophyceae > Nodosilineales > Nodosilineaceae > Nodosilinea > Nodosilinea sp. AN01ver1. The sequence continues at coordinate 697 of NZ_JBNXVS010000077.1, forward strand.
AAAGGTAAGTGGAGCTGTGTTTTTTCTGATAGCTTACTGAAAGAGTAATCTAAAGATACCGTAAGAGAATTTTTCTTTCCTGTCTCAGAACTTTCCTGAAAGGATTCGAGTCCAAACTTTATTGATTCTAATATTTCTTCAGGAGTAAATCTCTTTAAGTATGGCAAAATAACTCGCAATGCTAAAGGATTGCCGCTTAGAGTTTCAAGTAGCTCTAAATATTTCGGAGATAATTTAGCTCTATCAATTCCAGCATTTTTGAAAATCTTGCTAGCAAGATTTTCTGCATCCTTGGGATGCAAGCCAGATAACTTTTGAAGGGTGTAATTGCATTCTAGCCAAGTTTCTTCCTTACGGCTCGTGATCAATATCCAGGTTTTTCCACCTTGCAAATCATGCAAGAGATTCTTGAAATCCTCACACTCTGATTCTGTCAGCAAAAATTTTCCAGACGAAGAAGAATCTTTCAATGACTCAAAATTATCAAAGATCAAAAGGCAAGGTTGAGACTTTAAATAATTAAGCACTGCTACTTTTTGCTTTTCCCATTCATATTGGGAAAACTGATCACCCCAAATAGCTCGCCCAACTTGATAAATTACACTTACAAAATTCGTGCCGTATTCAAACGAATTAAAGAAACAGAGAGAGCGTCCTCGTGTTTGAATAAGCCATTTGGAAAATCCAATAGCTAGTTGAGTTTTCCCAACCCCAGCTAACCCTTGTAGTAGGACAATAGGATTTTGTCGTAGCGAACGTTCTAATTGTAAAATGTCGTAATCGCGTCCAACAAAGCCGAAGGATCCTTCCTTCGATTCCCCAATTAAACTTTCCGGCGGAGGTTCTTCAAGAAATATTTCTAAGTCTAATTTATCGTTGGTATCTTGAGCTAATGGCGAATAATTTTCTTGCTGATATAGAACTGGTATCATCCAATCTTGTAAAGGTAGGTAGCCTTTTGGGCTAGGACGTTGCCTCTTATTTATTAATTCCCTTCTGCCGGACGCTACAGCCTCTGACAAGTTGCTACCCATCACTAATTGCTCGTAGACACGGCCAATAAAATACTTTGCGGCTTCAGCATATACAGAGTAAGCCATTGCAACTACGCCTTTCGCACCTAGGCCAATTAATCGAGTAGCTACCGACGAAAAACTTTCTTCTCCTTCTTGTGCAGATTTACAAGCATTCAGCATAAAAATTGGAACTCGACAATTTACAAGACTTTGAGCAATTTGGCTTGCTGTTATGATCTGTGGTGTTCCATTCAAGTTTTCAAAAATCAACACCCCTTGCCCATCACCTCCTAAAGAATGTTGTAGACCTTGACTGTTTGGGTCGAAACTTCCATGTCCATCAAAGTGAACAATATGATAAAAGCCTTTATTCTCATTCAATTCACGTTCAAACTGCTCAAAATTAGGGGGGCGAAGTACTTTGAGATTAACCTTATTCTGGATCGGTTGTAGCGACTCTAAGATAGGTTGTGCAATAGTTTTTAGCGAAATATCTTTTTCCCCATACGGACGAGCTATGACCAGCAAAATGTTCAATTCATTTTCAGGTAAATCTGTTATTTCAGCTCGCACAGCATAAGAGTTTAAGCTACGATACATCCCTGCTAAAGCAGGAGATAGGAACTGATGATCAGTATCGTAAATCAATTCCCAAGGAAGATTTAACACCGATGGATCATCAGAAGAAATGCATAATTCACACTTATCTAATCCTTCTCGTGTGGCTTCTTGAAAGAAGTCCCAAGCCTTACTAGAACGAGGAAAAACAACTTTAAATAATTCTTTTCCCCATTCTTTAATTTTCTTCTCCGTTTGTTTTGCTTTCTCTGGTTCTAGTCCATATGGGAATCCGAGATAATCTTCTAAGTACCAACGTAATTCTGCTAAATCTTCTTCACTGAAGGGATGGTGGAAATCAACAGCTGGAGCTGATCGAGGAACTGACTGATCTCTCTGCCAAAAAAGCTGGATAGTATTTTTACTGTGATTTACTAAAAGTCGATTTTTTACCATGTTGTAATCACAAATCCTAAATAAATTAAGTACAAAATCTTCGCGAACTAACAACAGTGATCTTGACTCCTTAATCACAGGCCAAAACCCAGAAGATGGTTCGCTAGCCAAAGCTAGGAAGGTAAGGCAACTGCTTATGAAAAGCCAGTGTAAATATTAGGGGGTGATTTTCAAGGGATTGATGTTACTCGTTTTTAGTGGCTTCTTCAGTATATTCGCAAAATATATTCATTCCCACTTTAAGGATGTAGAGGACAATTATGGTTGCTATCGCAGGGTTTATCGGCAAAGTTGTCAATCCGACTAAGTATACAATTGAGCCTGTTAGTATTGAGGAACTTCCCGGATTCTTGTTGTAATCTAGAATCTTTGAGCGGAAACCTTCGTCGCCACAAATCTCGTTTCGTAAGACTTTGAGCGTTGCTGACCAAAGTTTCTTGTTTTCAAAATTGTATGAACCTAAATTTCCAACTTCTTCTTCCCACAATTCCTGAAAACTTGCCACAAGATCTCCGTCATGCTTTTTCAAAGTTTCAAGCGCACTATATATGCTGTCAGTCTCGGGGTTGCCAGAATCACTAATAAGAGTTTGCGTTTGCTGGATTTCGTCAGATGTTAGCTTTGTAGTCATAGTTATTCCTCGAACAAAAAATGCTGTTCCATAGTAGTAGTGGGTAAATGCCTATCTTTACCCAAGATCTTAATGCCGCTGTTTAACTTTCCAGTTGCTTCGAATCTTGCCTCCTAGACAGGGAATATCGGTTAAAGCAAACTGGGAAATCCTATACGCAATGGCACTTTGGCAACTTCAATGCCTCTAGCAACACGAAGAATAGGCAAAGCCTGTCAGATTACACCCAACACTAGCAAATCTACTCAAGGATGGGCATGCTCTACTTTTCCTATTCTACGAATTCATTAAACTACCGATGGCTTTAAGGAGTTGGTCTCTGACTGTCGCGCCTGAGCAGGCTAAATACCTCCCCCTGCTCAGGGGTAATCAAAATCCCGAACTCTAAAATCATCATGCTTGGTTAGCTCCAATTCGTTTACTTAGCAAACTCCGACATAATCGTCTAACCCCTCAACCGCTTCTGCATCGTCTCTAGCTTCCTCAAATCTGCTGCCCGCTTCCGCCGCTGGTAGCGCTCCTTCGCCATACCATTCACCGCCTGCATCGCCTTGGGGTGCTCCGCCAGGTAAAGGTACGCCGCCTCAAACCACACCTCCTTGGTGATCTTCTCATCCATACAGAGGTGGCGCAGGGCCTTATCAATCTCTTCCTCTAACCGCGTCGTCGTCCGCACTAGCTGCGGTAACTCCGCCTCATCATCTTGACTAACAGACATACTGACGTCAACACCCGTAGACTTGCTAAAGTCACTATATCCCGACCCATTGTCCCCCACCGCCACCTGTTGAGGAGACTTCACAGGTAACTCTGCCCCCAACCCATCGGCACGGGGCGGCACACTCGGGCGCTGCCGCTGCATCAACCGTTCCAGCGCATCCTCAGCCATTCCCTTGCCCCTGCTCTAACGCCTCAATCACCCTGTAAAGCGGATATTCCAGCTCCCCATAGCCAATCTTTGAGAGCCGCTGTCCCTGCCGAATCGCCTGCTTGTAGCGCTCACTCTCCACAATTGACGGCAGCACTGGGATTGAGCCTGCCACCTGCTGCATGGCGGTTATAGCCTCCCGACTATCGGTTGCCTGAGACCGACCAAACCACTTATCTCGAAAGGGCAAGACCCCTAACACCTGCCCTGTAAACGCCCGTATTCGCCCCATTTCCTCCAGCAGTTCTAGGCTGCGCAGTAGTGAATTCACGCCCTTAGTCGATGCTTCTGCGGGAATCAGCACCCAGTCCGAGGCCCCCATCACCGACAAACAAATCTGGGTGCGCTGGGGCGGCGAGTCGATAATGCAAACGTCAAACAACTCCTCCACGGCCTCCAGGGCATGGTGCAAAGCCAAGGCTCCCATCCCGATGGTGGCCAAGTATTCTTGGGCTTTGTGCAGCCCCTCATCGGCTGGAATCAAAAACAGATTCGCTGTCGCCAGCGGATAGATGCCATCTGCTGTTTCCACCTGGCCCTTCAGCACCTCTAGCAGGGTGGGCTCACTCGCTTGAACGTCATGGCCCAAATAAAAGGTCAAATTTGCCTGCGGATCGGCATCCACCATCAGCACCTTCTGGCCCCGGTGCGCCAGGAGCCGCCCCAACAGCAGCGAGACCGACGTTTTCCCTTGCCCCCCAGAGAGCGACAAACAACTTACCGTCTTCATAGCTGTGTTTCACTCCTTAACGCCCAGCTCCTGATCACCTCTACAAGGCTCGCCTTACTCAAGCCCCTGCCGCCTTTAAGATGGTGAATTTAGAGACATCAAGACGTATTGACGTCAATATGCTTACCTTTGTGTCTGTAAATCAGTTGTTGTGTCATTTTGTTAGTTGAAGCCTGACTATTGGGCTGAAAATATCTGCGGTGCAAGGGAACCGAAGAAGATAAACTTACGTCGCTTTTGGCAATTTTTTATAGATCAATTTCGACTGCAACCATAGAGTTATTGCGTGTCGCTAATCGCGTTGATAGTTGGCGGTAAAACTTTCAAATGATAGGGGCTATGTATAACCTCAGTATAAAAAGTATTCCTACTTTGAAGATCTACATAGACCGGTCAATAGCTTGATTAACATCACGCAAGATTACAGGATCAGGCACGATATTGGCTGTCTTGTATAGGCTTTAGGCATGGATTCGAGCTATCTAAGCCTGAATCCACGATTTAGTTTCTCATTTCCCCACCACTGAGAAATATTGCTATATTGATCAAAACTTTACGCAATTTGAGTGAACTACTTCACTCATTGGTGAGCACGCGAGTCATGTCATCTGACTGATTTCAGGAGACTTTAATCATCAGTCAGACTCAATTCATTTGAGCCATGAAAACTCTCTACATTTTTCCTTTGATGGAACGTCTGGTGTGCCGGATGAATCCTCTTCCAGACCTGCCGCTACTCGCCGTAGCGTTCCTGGGCCTTGCTCTAGATGTCCTCATCCATGGCCCTGCCTTGCTGACAGTGCTGGCCGTGGCAGGTATCACTGGCCTGAGCTGGAGGCAGGACATAAGACCCTCTCGTACCTTATCCAGGCGGGTTTCTAAAGCGCAGGGTTTCAATCGAAAGGCTGTGCGGCTCCTGGGTCTAGGGCTGCTCTGGCTGATTACCCTGCTGGCCTATCCCGCCCAGGCCCAGTTCTTTGGTGGGGCTGAAACCTGGATGACCACCAACTTCGGCACCGCTGCGGGCGATGCCATCCCCCTAGTGTTTAACGTGCTGCGGGGCCTGTTTTTGCTCTACGTCGGCATCTCTCTCGTGCGGGTGATCAATAGTGCCCGCAATGACGAGGACTGGCAAACTATTGCACGCACACCGCTAATTATCATCATTGCCGTCACCGCTGGCGATGTGCTGACGACACTGATTACCGGCTAGTTGTCGCTATGTGGCCATTCAGATCGAGGGTGCAGCTCTACACCGTTCTTTCAGCATTGCTGGGCTGCTTATGGCATCTAAATTTCGTCCCGTTAACACCATCCTGGGGGCGCAACCCCGGTTAGGCCCCATTCCGGCAGACCAGATCATTCCCTGGTTCTGCATCACGGGGGTGTCCTACCTGATGGGTCGCGGGTTCAGCCTCAGCTGGATTTCGATTGGATTCATCGCCGCCTGGGGCATGTCTACCTGGTGGATTCTCACCGGGGGGCAGAGCTGGAAGTTCACCGCAAAATTTGTGCCGACTCCCACCTGGAGTCGCGGCTATGCCCGATATCTAAGGTTTACTCACGATGAAACAGACCATCGGCAAACACCAACTCAAGCTCGGCAGCCAGTTCGTCAGCACGTTGACGCCCTTTGAAGATGCGCTCAATCTCGCCGCCATGGTGCGAATTGAGCTGCGGGGGCGACAGGTTGGAGCCTACGTCTTGACCAAGGGCAAGAACCGCGAGCACCTCTGCTTTGTGTTTGGCTTCGACTGCCGGGGCATCCACAACACGTTGACCGATGAACAGGTGGAGATCGTCTTTGACCAGCTGGAATCGGGGCTGAAGGATTTACCCAACGGTGAGCGGTTGACGATTCACCTGGGGTCGTTTTCGGCGGATTGCAAGCGACAACATGCTCTAGCCCAACTCACCCAGATTGCCCCTAACCCAGCTCTCAAGTTCTTGCTCACCGCTGAACGCGCCCGAGTCCAGCAACTCACTCAGCAGGGCTTGCGCAAACCCAAGTTTCTGCGGCTGTATGTCACCTACACCGTCCAAACGGGCGCTGAAGGAGCCCAAGACATCATTGAGAAGGTGATTAGCAGAGGCGAAACCCTGTGGAAGTCGTTCACGGGTGAACTGCGCCAGACCAAAAACCAGCGCCTGCAAACGGTGATCACCAAGGCCTTTACCGACGGCTTTCTGCTCTGGGAGCAAGTGCTTTCGACCAAGATGGGGCTTTCGGTCAAACCCCTGGGTGAAGGGGATCTGTGGAGCCTGCTGTGGAACCGCTTCAATGCCAGTGACCCCATCGACATTCCCCAACTGATCATCCTCGATTCTGATGGCCTGCACGAGCAAGTCAACTCGGACATCCATAGCACCACGCTGCTGACGCGGGCGGGGGTACCCACTGCCGGGAAAACCTGGGTCAAGGTCAAAGGACAGTATACGGCCCCGCTAACGTTCCTCGAAAAACCGGGAGGCTGGGCTAGTGAGTCGGCCCAGCTTCGCTACCTGTGGGAGATCCTCTCCCGCGAGACGGTCGCTGATACCGAAATCTTCTGCCAGCTGACTCGGGCCAACGAAACCCTGGTAAAAACCACCGTCCAGCGGATGCTGAAGCAGTCAAACCTGACGGCGACGTTAGCTGAAGACAGCCATTCGGTGGATGTGGCCGCTGAGCTGAAGATGAAGCGCTCGATTGAGGCCCAGGAAGAGCTGTTTGAGGGGGCTCTGCCGATCCACACTGCCGTTGTGTTTCTGGTGCATCGACCGGATCTGGAGCAGCTGGACGAAGCTTGCCGCTATATCCAAAGCTGCTTTCGCCGCCCGGCCTGGGTCGAGCGCGAGCAAGACTACGCCTGGAAAGTGTGGCTTCAGACGTTACCCATTGTCTGGGAAGCGCTGATGGCGACACCCTTCGGGCGGCGGCAGCTTTACCTGACCGGCGAAGCACCGGGGCTGATGCCGCTGGTGGTGACCCAGCCCTGCGATAGGAGTGGCTTTGAGCTAATCGCTGAGGAAGGCGGGCAACCCATCCACCTGGATCTGTTCAACCAGCACCAGAACCTGGGCCTGTTTGCCACCACCCGAGCTGGAAAATCAGTTCTGGTTTCCGGCATCCTCACCCAGGCGTTGGCCCACCGATTCCCCGTGGTGGCGCTCGATTTCCCCAAACCCGATGGCTCTTCGACCTTCACCGACTACACGCAGCTGGTAGGTGGGGCCTACTTCGACATCTCCCGCGAATCCAACAACCTGTTCGAGCTGCCCGACCTGCGTCACCTGCCGGGTGACGAGCGCAAAGAACGCCTCGACGACTTTCAGTCGTTCCTGGAGTCGGCCTTGCTGACCATGATTGTGGGCTCAGGGGCCAATAGCTCGGTGATGACCCAGACCATTCGCTCGATTCTGGTACTGGCCCTCAATGCCTTCTTTGCCGATGCCCCCATTCAGCGACGCTACCTGGAGGCGATGGAGGGGCGCTTAGGCTCAGCAGCCTGGGCACAGATGCCCACCCTAGCTGACTTCCTCGACTTCTGCACGCCTGAACAACTGGATCTGAACCAGGTGGGCGGCAATATCGCGAAGGCTTTGGACATGATCGATCTACGGCTTAGGTTTTGGCTCTCCAGCCGGGTGGGGCGGGCGATCTCGGCTCCCTCCAGCTTCCCCACCGATGCCCAACTGCTGGTCTTTGCTCTGCGGAATCTATCCAACGAAGAAGATGCCGCTGTGCTGGCCCTTTCCGCCTATGCCGCTGCTCTGCGGCGTGCCCTAGAAGCCCCAGCGTCTATCTTCTTCATCGATGAGGCCCCCATCCTGTTTGAGTTTGACGAAATCGGAGCCCTGATTGGCCGACTCTGCGCCAACGGAGCCAAAGCCGGGATTCGGGTAATTATCTCCGCTCAAGATCCCGATACCGTCCATAAATCGCCCGCCAGCGCCAAGATCTTCCAAAACCTAACCACTCGCCTGATTGGTCGCATTCAGCCCATGGCGGTGGATAGCTTTGAGCGCATTCTCAAATATCCCAAGACCGTCATCAGCCGCAATGCCAGCGAGAGCTTCTTTCCTAAACGGGAAGGTATCTACAGCCAGTGGCTGCTAGACAACAACGGCCTCTACACCTACTGCCGCTACTATCCCGCCTTCGCCCAGCTTGCTGCGGTGGCCAATAACCCCGACGAGCAGACGACCCGAGACTTGGTGCTGCGCCATGCCCCCGATACCTTCACCGGTCTGGCGGAATTTGCCCGGCTGCTAGTGCTCTCGATTCAGTCGGGTGAACCCCTTTCGGTGATCACCGAGCGCTGGTTTGCCGAGCGCAATCCTCACCCTGAAGTTCCCTTGTCTTCTTTCAACTCCCTACCCACTGGAGGTCACTCATGAACCCACGCCTTCGCGTTGCCTTCGTTCCCATCTTGGCCACTACCCTGCTGGTGGCACCTGTAAGACCTGCCGCTGCCTCGCAAGTCGATACCACCTTCACCGACATATTCAGCATTTTCCGACAGGCCTTTGAGACCAGCAAAACCTACATCGAGCAAACCCTCTCTGGCCTGCTCACCCCACTGCCCGGCGATCTAGAGGCCGTGATCCAAAACGCCTTGGGCGATCTGGGCCTGGTTGACCCCAATCGGGTACGTTCAGCCATTGCAGAAGAGCTAACAACCATCCTGGCGGGCGATTTAGCCCAATCCGACCGCATCTACGCAGGACTTGAAACTGCCAACGAGGTTGACCGACAACTCACCCGCGCCCAAGTCGATGCGGTGCTGGGCCAAACCGGGCAAGCCGCCACCCGCGACAAAATCACCTGGATTGAAGACACCATCGGCCAGGTGCAGCAGCACGCCGACTCGGCCCAGACCGCTGTGTCTACCCAGGCGGCGATCAAACAGATGGCGCAGCAAAATGCACGTCAGTCAGAAATTCTCGGGGCGGTGCAGTCAGAACTGCTGCAATCTCGCCAGGATGCTCAGTTGACTAACCTCAACCTGACCAACATGTCGCAGAACCTAGATCAAGAGGCCCGTGCCCGTCGCCTCCAAGAATTGGGCAATGCCCTCGACACCCTGCAAATTAGCGCCCAGGCCCGTTTGTTCTAGACGTCTGTTCGTCATGACGTCAACTTGGATGTGAACACCCATGCTGCTGGATTGGCCCGTCTCACCCATTGCTCAGTTACCCCGCGATACCGCCGACATCATTGAGGGCGGCGCTGTCGCGTCGGAAGCCGTGGCCGAAAGCTGGAATCAGCTCTGGGAGAGCGTGCTTCAAGGAGGCCTTTACTTTGCCCTGGCTCGGGTTGGGGTTTTATTCGCTGTCGCGACTTTGCTCTTGTTCATGACCCAGTGGACGCGGCAGATGGTGGAAGGGGAAAGCAGCCGCGCCTACGCTGATTTCATCTGGCCGCTGCTGGTGATTGTGCTGCTCTCTAACAACGGCGATCGCCTGGCGGCCATCACCCTGGACATCCGCAACTACATCAACCAGGTCAACCAGGACGTCTTGTCTTACACGGCTGCGGATATTCGGCTGCAAGAGGCCTATCAGGCGGCGGTCTTAGAAGGCTCGGTGGAGCAGACCATTATCCAGCGCCGCAACCAGTGCTATGAGCTGCAAAACCCTGAGGAGCGGGCGAATTGCATTGAATTGGCGGCGATTGAAGCCCGCGAGTTTATCGAAGACTATCGTGCCGGAACCGGCAATCCTAACGCCCTGTCCCGTGCTTTGGAGGCGGCCCAGGCCGGGGATAATCCCCTCGATTCGGGACTTAGGTTCGGAGGGGCGCTGATGGGTTCGGGCTTTCAGACCGTGACCCGAGGTCTGTTGATGGCGCTGCATATTGCCTTCCAGTGGCTGATTGAAGCCTCGCTGTTGTTGACCGCCACCCTGGGGCCACTCGCCGTGGGTGGATCGTTACTGCCGGTGGGGGCCAAACCGCTATTCGCCTGGCTGACGGGGTTCTTTTCCTTGGCGATCGCCAAACTCAGCTTCAACATCCTCTCGGGCCTGGTCTCCCTGGCGGTGCTGAATGCCGGGGATTCCCATCCCCTGATTGCCCCCTTCTTCCTGGGCTTGCTGGCTCCCATTCTCTCTCTGGCCCTGGCCTCGGGCGGTGGCATGACGGTCTTTGGAGCCCTGACCAGTACCGCTGGGGTGATCGCCGGGACGGGTGCCATGGGTGGCATCGCTCGTGCCCCTGGCTACTCGGCCCGGCGGCGGGCCTACCGCGTGCGTCGCTGACCTCACTCACAAGGACATATCCCATGGTGCAGTTGATTGAGAAACGCAATACAAACTACCTGCCCTTGTTTGTCTTGGGCAGCGTGGGGTTGCAACTGGTGATGCTGGTGGTCTTGTTTCTTCAGGCCGGTGCCTTGAGTCGAATCAGCCGTCAGGATGCCCCCACGCTGGTGCAAATGCAGGACGGGCAGGCGATTCGAGTCGGCACCATGGGTTCTCGGGAGCGCACCCCAGAAACAATCCGGCGCTTCGTCAACGACACCCTGGTGCTGATGTTCAACTGGAGCGGCAGCCTGCCTGCGACCACGGCGGAAGAGGCCAGTCAGCCCAGATCCGACCCTGGCCTACCGATTGAGGTGGAACGGGGCAAACGCAATATTGCCACCGCCAGTTGGCAGGCCAGCTTTGCCTTTTCCGAAGACTTCCGCCAGGACTTTCTGAAGCGGGTGGCCGAACTGACGCCACCGGGCGTCTTCACCGGCACCAGTCAGGTGGTGATGGTGATCAACCACGTCGGCAGTCCCGAGGTGGTTGGGGAGGGCCGCTGGAAGGTGGCGGTGGTGGCTCATCTCTATGTCTTTAACGACGCCAATGCCCTGGGCCAGGCGATCCCCTTTAACCGGGAGGTGTTTGTCGAGGCCGTCACTGCCCCAGCTGTGCCCGATGGCGACACCCCCTTAGAGCAGGCCATCTACAGCATTCGCCAAACCGGCTTGCAAATCTATGCCATCCGTGAACTTGAACGGGAGGACTTGAAATGACGACACCCAACAATCTGTGGGATGACCAAGAGATGGCCGACCTGGTCGGGCTTCACTTATCAGAACCGGCATCTGATCCTGGACAAGATGTTGCCCCTTCACACACCACATCGAAGGCGGAACCCCTGCTGGATGCTGAGGATATTGATGGGCAGGCCTTAAGTGATCGCAAGCCCAAGCTATCCCTGGCGGCTAACCCCTTCACCAAGCTGGGCGTTGTCGCCGCTGGAACGGGTCTAGTGATCGGGGTTTTAGCCGTCTTCACCAGCGGGGTGATGAAGAACGACTCTCCACCGGCTGAAGAGGTGCAAGCCGATTTCCCAGAGCCCATGGTTGAGGGAGAGGAGGTGAGTGCTACCGATGACCGGGGCCAGCTGCTGACCGATTTAGCGATGGGGCGTCAGCAGGCCGAACTGGAAGCTCTGGCTAATGAAGAGCCTACGGCTCAGCCGGAAGCGCCAACGGTTAGAGAAACCCCTGAATTTTCTCCGGCTCCTCCACCCCCGGCACGACCATCCCAGTCTGTTGCGGCGCGACCCACCCCGGCACCGTTACCACCTCGGCCAGCCCCCGTCTCCCCTGCGGTTTCAGCCCGTCCCGTCGTTTCCCAACCGATGGCTCAACCCGTCGTCGATCCAACGGAACGGTGGCTAGCGCTGTCCCATTTGGGAAGCTACGGACAGAGTCCGCGGTTAGGCGACCAACGACCTGCTCCGGTGCCCACAAATGCTGTGGTTCCTGATCCGGCCCCTGTAGTTCAGGCCAATACACCAACATCACGTTCTAACATCAACCATGCCGAAGAAGCGGCCATTCTCCAAGGTCAGCCGGTGACATCACTATCGACATCGCCCCTGTTGCTGACCGGCACCCAAGCCTCCGCTGTGTTGCAAACACCTTTGATCTGGTCAGCAGGGGCGGCAGAGACAGACAGCCCCCAGTTCGTGGTGCAGCTGACCGAACCTCTGCTGAGCGCCATTGGAGAGATCGGCTTACCAGCAGAAATACCGCTGGTGGTACAGGTGACATCGGTGGCGGACAGCGGCCTGGTGCAGCTGGCGGTAGTTTCGTTCATTCAGGCAGGACAAGAGATCCCGCTGTCAGCTGGGTCAGTTCAACTGCGAGGGGTAGCGGGCACCCCCCTGATCGCTCAAAAGTACGACGACCCAGGGATGGATATCGCTCGCATGGATGCCACGATGGCGGCCATGGCCGGGTTATCTCGGGCGGCAGGATTGGTGAATCGACCCAAAACAGCCTCGGTCATTACCTCTGTTGGAAGCAGCGCGATCACCCAGGACACCGGGGAGCCCAACCTTCTAGCCGGGATTCTTGAAGGTGCCTTTGAGCAGCTATCGGGGCAGATGGAAGCACGAAATCAGGCGGCCCTGGACGAAATCTTGAATCGCCCCGTCGTCTGGTATTTGCCAACCGGCACTGAAGTTGACGTGTACGTGAATCAAACGGTGGCGCTATGAAAACATCTTGGACTCCCTGGATTCTGGTTGGGGCGCTTTCTCTAGTGGTGATTCCCCGTCAACCCGCCCAAGCCCAATCAGCCTATGCCATTGCCGCCAGCCATGCTCAAGGGCTAACCGGCAGTCAGGCCCCCGTCATTCACCTGTGGCCTAGCTATGGCACCAACCTGAGCTTTATCCCAACGAATGAAAGCATTGTGCGGGTGTGGATCGATGATCCGTCCCGAGTGGCTCTGGACTTTGATGAGCCGCTCTGCCCCACCGCTGCGGACTCAGGCTGTGTCTCGGGTCGGCCTTCTGTGGTTCATCTGAGACGGGTTCAAGGGCTGTCCTTCGAGAATCTGCCCAGGGCCAGCGGCACACTGCTGACGGTGATTACCGAGACATCTGGGGGAGATCGCCGCCTCTACGAATTTCGCATCGCGTTTGGTACGGGCGAGCCCGACTACCACACCGTTGTGGTTAACCCCACCTCCCCCATTCATCCGTTGCTGGGGCCAGGGGATGTGCGCCGAGGGCTTCAGGTAGCTGAATCCAGAGGACTGATCGCTCAAAACCAGGATTTGTGGAACCGGCTACAAACCTTTCTGAGGCTAACCCAGGGTGGCCTCGCTGTGCCTGCCGCCGCCGAGCAAGCAGGGGTTTCACCTGAGGTGATCACCCGTCTGGCGCAGTGGGGGGCCAATGCCCGTGACGATCCGCCTTTGAACTCTACTGCGCTCTAGTTTCTCCACTCAGGTTAAAGCCATGACCCTATATTTTTTCAAGCGCAGGCGGCCATGGCGGCCTGTGATCGGGATTTTTGTTCTCATTTTGGCGATCGCGCTTCATAGCTGGCGGGTGCAACCAGCCCACTCCAGCCTCCAGCCGGGGTCGCCAGTGCCTGTGATTCAGGATCAGATTTTAGGCACCAAGCCCGACTGGGTGCAGATCACCCTGCGCACCCTGCCTGCGGTGCTGGAGTCTGGCTCGTTTGAGGCTCCAGCTGATCTAATCCGTCTGCTGGGCTACGACCCGTCGCGGGTCTGGCAGGCCGGTCAAACCGCAGACCAGTACATGCAGTTAGGGGATTTCCAGGAAAGCTTTCAGCTCCAGCAGTTCTCGCTGTACGAGATTGCGGCTCTGGTAGGGCTGGATTGGCCTGCCCTGCGGCTGGCGGATTTTGCCCTGGTGGCCTGGCAAACCCTGGGGGACTTGGTGCAGGCTGTGCCGGATTTAGCCAACCGCCCGGTAGAGTCGGTGGCCCCGATCGCCGACCTCCTCAAGGGAGAAGTTGATCCACAAACTGCGATCGCCGAGGTGCTCCAAGATGAAGCCTTGGCATCGCTCAGTTTGGGAGACCTCAACCTGGAGCAGTACGGACTGGCCGATATTCCGGGGTTGATGGAGGCCCCACTAGAAAGCTTTCGCGATTGGCAACAGTCCGTTATCGACCAGGTGCCCGGCCTCGCCGATGTCCCCTTCACCAGCTTTCCCAACCCCATTGTGGAACAGGGCGTGGTGGTGGGCCAGGTGGATGTGGTGTTTGGCCCAGCAGAGGGCAATCGCACCAACACCATCAGCGGCAGTTATGTGGAGGGGTTCAACATGCCCTGTGACGCTGACTGCGCCCACCTCGAAATCGGCCAACCCACCCTGGTGGAAGGCACCCAGTGGGTCTCGGGCAAGTACCAACAGGTGCGCGGCGGGCGGGGGGCACTAGCCGCTGCCAATGGCGGGGTTGAGCCTACTGGTCGCCATCCCTTCGGCAATGCGTTCAAGGTGGCGGTGCTCGACACCGATGAGGCCTCCGGCACGGCTGAAACCGGGCTGTATTTCCGCATGTGTGTCCGCAACCTGTTTGTGGACTTGGGCTGCACTCCCTACTTCATCGGCCCCATTCCCTGGCTGCCGGTGCAGGAAGAAGGCATGGTCTTCTTGGGGCAAATCAAGGAAGGTCTTTCCACTACCGATTCAGCCGACGCCGCTACGGCGAAAGGAATTGACCCACAGACCGGCGAACCCAAACCCACCCCAGCCGCTGCCCCAGCGACCAGAGCTTCAGGATCTCCCGGAACTGCCACTGGACGATTCATTCACCCGGCACCGGGCTATGGCATCACCAGCAGTTTTGGCTATCGCACTCACCCAATTCACGGCGATCGCCGTCTTCACAGTGGTACCGATTTTGGTACCCCTACCGGCACCCTCATTCGAGCGGCTGACGGCGGGCAGGTCACCTTCGCGGGCATCAGCGGCTCTCTCACTAGCGGCTACGGCAGACTCGTCATCGTTAACCACGGCAATGGCTTAGAGAGCTACTACGCCCATCTACAAGGCTTTTTTGTGCAGGCGGGCGACATCATCGCCCAGGGAGATCCAGTCGGTCGCGCCAACAGTAGCGGTTGGTCAACGGGGCCGCATTTGCATTTTGAGGTGCGCCAGAACGGCCAGCCCCAGAACCCCATGAACTATCTCAGTTAAGGAGTGTAGCGATGAGACTTAACCGTACTGTATTTGCTGGTTTAGCGGGACTCTGTCTCCTGCTCGTCGGTCTAATCTCGGTTGTGGGCCTCAATCTAGCTCGGGCGTCAGACCCCATTCCAGAGGCGGTCTACGACTGCCTGCCCCCCCGGACCCAAGCCACAAAACTCTGGGGCTTGGTGGAGACAACCACTGGCAGCTACCTCCTAATCGGGGCCGGTGAAGGCGAGACCTACCAAGAAGTGCTGATTTACCTGGAGGCTCAAGCCGCCTGCCGCTCTCTGCTGCCGGAGGATGACCCGGTGCTCAGTCACTACATCCCCCTGAACTTGGCCCGCGAGTTAGCCCTCCAGCGTTACACCCAAGTGCTGCAAGAACAAGGAGGGCGCGACGCTTATCAACAGCAGCTAACCGAATATCTGACGGCAGCCCCCGACGGTACCCGCAGTCAGTTTCCTGAGGAATACCTCTGGGCGCTAGAGCAACTGGGCATTGAGCTGCCGCCCAATAGCTATGAGGTGCTGCGCTGATGCGTTACACCACCGAACAATCCTCGACGCTGGGACAGATGGACTCCACCTCTACTCAATCCATCTCTCAGCTGGTGACCTCACTCCAGTCCCGCCAGGGGCTCACCCTGCTTGGCTGTGTGGTACTGATTGCCGCCTTCTCCCTGATGAGCTACTAAGTACACATAAGTCATGTTGTAGTAGGATGCGGCAGTAATCATGGGGCAATCGCCGTGAAGAATCCTATTATGATTCACGCTGAAACGTTGGAGGGCAGTGCTTTTGGGGATCGTCGCCT
>NZ_JBNXVS010000078.1:0-16663 GCF_050565655.1 Nodosilinea sp. AN01ver1
CGCTCGGGGGCAATGCAATAAGATTGTCGTCATTCATGGTGTATTCCTTCGCTGGTTACCTTGTTTCATCCAGCAGGATACGCCCTTCCTTCTTTTCCCTCCATACACCAGAAATCAACATAACTCACCCCGATGTGGCCTCTGGTCAGTACCAGCAAGCTGAATTTGCCGCCGATCTTTGGGAAGTGTATTGCGATCGCGGCTCCGACGAATATCGAGACCCCACCGAGTTTTACAAGCGCACTTTCCTCACCGAGGGCCTGCGCCAATTGCTCAGCAATGCCCTACTGCGTCTCAGTGGGCAAGCTGCCGACCCAGTCATCGAGCTACAGACCAACTTTGGGGGTGGCAAGACCCACGCCATGCTGGCGCTGTACCACCTCTGCATGGGGGTGAACGCCCAAGACCTGCCGGGCATGGAGACCATATTTCAAGATACTAATATTGAGCAGCCGCCTCAGAACGTTAATGTCGCGGTGCTCGTGGGTAACAAAGCATCTCCGGGGCAAATTCACCACAAAAAAGATGGCACCACCATTCGCACCCTGTGGGGCGAAATGGCTTACCAGTTAGGTGGCAAAGAAGCCTACGAGATGATTCGCGAAGCCGACGAAACGGCCACCAACCCCGGCGACGCCCTCAAAGACTTGTTCGACCGGTATTCCCCCTGCATGGTTTTGATCGATGAGTGGGTGGCCTACGCTCGCCAACTCCACGACAATAAAGACCTGCCCGCCGGAGATTTTGATACTCACTTTACCTTTGCCCAAACCCTCAGTGAGTCAGCCAAAAATGCCAAGGGGACGCTTTTGGTCGTCAGCATCCCGGCCTCTGATATTGAAATTGGCGGCGAACGGGGCAAAGAGGCCCTAGACCGGCTGAAAAATGCCATTGGCCGGGTCGAATCGCCATGGCGGCCTGCCAGCGCCGAAGAAAGCTTTGAAATTGTCCGCCGTCGCCTGTTTCAGACCACGACCAACCGTGAACTGTTTGTCGATCGCGATGCCGTGGTCACCGCCTTTGCCGAAATGTATCGCACCCAGTCCCAGGAGTTTCCCTCCGAATGCCGGGAAGCCAGCTACAAGCAGCGGATGCTCGACGCCTACCCCATTCACCCAGAGCTGTTTGATCGCCTTTACTCTGACTGGTCTAGTCTCGACAAATTTCAGCGTACCCGAGGGGTCCTGAGGCTCATGGCCAAGGTCATCCATGCCCTATGGGAAAGTGGCGATAAGAACCTGCTGATTATGCCTGGGCACATCCCCATCAGCGATGCCCAGGTACAACCAGAGATGACCCGTTATCTAGAAGACAACTGGCCGCCTATTCTAGAGCGGGATGTGGATGGCCCGAATTCGCTACCCAAAACCCTTGATGCTCAAAACCCTAACCTGGGCCGCTACTCAGCTTGTCGTCGGGTAACGCGCACGATTTATCTGGGGTCGGCCCCGACGTTGCAAGGGGCTAACCGAGGCGTCGAAGACCGGCGCATCAAGCTGGGCTGCGTGCAGCCTGGCGAAAGTGTCGCCACCTTTGGTGATGCCCTCCGTCGTTTAACCGATCAGGCCACCTATCTCTACGTAGACGGCAACCGCTACTGGGTCTCTACTCAGCCCAACGTTACCCGCACCGCTCAAGATCGCTCCGAGCAAATCTTGTCAGACAAAGACACCGTCTCGGAAGAAATTACTCGACGGCTCAATCACCAGGCCCGCAGACGAGAAGACTTCTGTGCGGTCCATACGGCCCCTGCCTCATCAGCAGATATCCCCGATGACCCTACGGATGGTATCCGGTTGGTGATTCTAGGCCCCCAGCAATGCCACAGCCGCTTAGTAGAAGACAGCCCAGCCCGTCAATGGGCCGAAGATGCCCTCAGCCACAAGGGAGCCAGCCCCCGCTACTACAAAAACATGCTGCTGTTTTTAGCCGCCGACAAGGCCAAGCTAGAAACCCTAGAGCGAGTCACCGCTCAATACCTGGCTTGGAAATCGATCATGGCCGATAAAACGACCATCAACCTAGATCCGTTTCAGCAAAAACAAGCCGAAACCAAGGTAGAAGACTCGGATAAGTCCGCCGATGCCTTACTCAGTGAAGCCTATCAATGGGCACTCGTACCCGATCAACCCGATCCCCAAGGCAGCGTTAAGTGGACTGAAATTCGGATTCAGGGTCAAGACTTGCCGATCGCTCGCGCCAGCCGCAAGCTGATTCACGAAGAGCACCTCATCACCCATTACTCCGCCAGTCGGCTTTGTATGGAAGCCCTTGAGCCCTTCCTATGGCGAGACAGCAACCACCTTGACCTTAAAAAACTCTGGGATTATCTCGCCCAGTACCTCTATCTGCCCCGCCTCAAGTCGTACCAGGTGTTGCTGGATGCCGTTCAGGAAGGTACTTCTAACCTGCTCTGGGCCGAAACCTTTGCCTATGCCGAAGGTTGGGATGACGCTAGACAACGGTATCAAGGACTGCGAGCAGGCCAGTTCATTACCCCCACACTCAGCAGCCAGAGTTTGCTGGTCAAACTCGCGATCGCCCAGCAGCAGCTCGATGCCGAAGACGCAGAACGCAAACGCATAGAGGCGGAAAGGGCAGTTAATCAAGGGCAATCCGGAGGCTACACAGCGACAGATATCGTTTCACCGGGCAGCACATCAGTAGTCGCTGACTCAACGGATGGTTCCGCTACTGTCGTGGTCGAAAAGAAAATCACCCGGTTCTTTGGTTCAACCAATCTTGACCCCGTTCGCTGCAAGCGCGACTTTGATCAGGTAGCTGACGCAGTACTGCAACACTTGATCGGCCAAGTAGGTGCCAATGTGTCAATCCGCATCGAAATTGAGGCGAGTGCTGCCCAGGGTTTCTCTGAGTCAGTTATGCGCACCGTTACCGAAAACGCCAACACGCTCAAGTTTTCAGCCCACGAGTTTGAGGAGGATTGACCCTACACTCCGATCTACCTCGCATGAGGTTTAGAGAAATACTTCACCAACATCCTCATCAATTCGCCGGGTTGACATTGCAGCGGCCTCTCAGGAGTAGGTGCGGGCATAAAATCAGTCCACTCAAAGATTTCGGCAAAACCACACAGATGCATCTGCTGAAGCATGGCCTGAATCGCTTCCCGAGACCCGATCACCAGGAGCTTGACAGACTCCCGATCAGGTCTTGGATAGTTGCTCAGCTTTTGCATAATTTCAACGCTGACTAGCAGGTCATGGTCAGCACCACTCACCTCTGAACCGATGAAAGCTGTAGGGGTTAACACAACACGAACCTCAAATAGTCCTACTGCCATAATAGTGCCCACATATGAGTACGTCAACATATATGGATTCGCATGGCTATACCTCCTCTGAAATGATGAGGATATGGGCAAAGCAGGCTACGTTCTCAAACAAGTACTGGAGCAGTACGGCATCACTCAGTATCGGTTCGCGGCCACCATGGGGGTTGGGCGCAATAGCGTGTACCGCTGGTGCAGCGGCAAAATCGACCCCACCGGCGACACCATCCTAGAAATCGTCCGTGTTCTAAAAACTATGAGCCCAGAAGCCGCTGAAGCCTTCGTCGATCAGTACATCAGCAGCGAACTCGACGAGTAGTGCTCTGGCAGGATCAAGGTACTACCGGTCTATTCCTCTAGAGCGCGGTATGCTCCTTTGCGGCTGCCCTACTTGAAGCGCCTGAATCGCCTGTACCTGGGCTACCGTCCCTCGGGCATACTGCTCAATAGTCGGTGGGGCCACTCCCTGCAAATCTTGTTGAAAACGAGCATACGGCCCCTGGTGCAGCAGTGCCGCCACGGCCTCCCCTGATTCCCCGGCCCCCAGCGCCGCCGCCGTCACCTTCTGGTCAAGCTGAATCGCAGCCAGATCGCTGCTCACATAATCTCGATAGAGGTCGGGATAGCTCTGGATTTTCCCCGTCACCGAGCAGGCATATTCCAGATACCGCTGCTGCTGAAGACTATCCACCGTCTTCTGGGCGTACTGGAGTAGCTTGGGTAGGGCCGCTTTCTTCTCCTCCTCAGACGATCCCAAAATCTGTTGCTGAGTAAACGGCCCCTGGGCCAGCAGTTGAATCACCTGCCTCGGAGACTTGCCGGTCTGTAGTGCCGCTCTGGCCACCTCCTGATCTAACACCTGGGCAGACGTGGAGTTGTCGCTGTAGCGGGTGTAGAGGCTCTCGTAGTCCTTGGCATCTTTGAGCGAAGCCTTAGCCAGCGCCAGGTACTGCTGGCGCATCAATCGCCCTTTCTCAGTTTCGGGCTCCTTCGGCAACAGGGGTTCACTCATAGGGCATCGGTGAACTCGTCGAGTAGGTCAGCTGGAGCGGCAACCGTCACCGGCTGCGCCAGAGCGGATCCACTAATGGACTCAGCCTGTAGATTCTCTGTCTCTGGGCTTCCCACCAATTCTGTCGGGTCAGGCCGAGCCAGGCCCAACTCAAATTCCTCGCGCAGGTGTTGAATTTGAGCTTCCATCTGCCAAATCGATTGCTGTGCCAGGTCGCGCAACTCGGCCTCAGAGTAATTGCCTGAGTGCCGGTAGGCGAAGGGCAGCCAGAAGGCACGGGTGGCGGTGGCCGCTTTCTCCTTGCCGTTGTAGGTGTCGTGGATCAGCCAGGAGTAGGTGATGCCGTTGGGGGTGGTGCGATCGGGCTCAAAGATGAAACGCACTCGGCTTTTGCCGGTTCCAGACTTGGTTTCGCTAGGTTTGCGAGGCATGGCCCAAATTATCGAGGGTTCAAGAGAATACGAGGTTGATTAACAGCTAAGTAGAGCCCTTCTCAATTGCGCCAATTCTAGCTCATGTGCTGAGATAGTGCTGTATGAGCTGATATCACTTGAGCAAATTTAGGAAAAGGCGGGTCTACTGCTGATTTTTAAGCGTAAGTGCAGCCTAGTAGCCCGCCTTCACCTCAAATATTGGTAGGCCGGAGATGATCCAATCTCATCCGATCGAGGTACCGCTCTTCGATAATTTTGCTTGAATTGCCTACCCAGCGGGCAATGGTGGTCGAGGAATGGCCCTGCAACGCCTGGAGGGTAATAAACGTGTCGCGACAGTTGTAGGGCGTCATTTTGATGCCCTCTTTCATCGACAGCCCAAGGTCACTCAAAATGGCTGTCCACCCCCGATCACGGAAGTTGCTGGCGGTTATAGAGTGACCTTTGGGCGAGGGAAAGACCAAGGCTTCGGGATCTGGTTGCTCAGGCCGAATGGATTGCAAGAGCTCTTTCAAATTATCGGGGCAGGTAAACCAGCGCTTGACCGCTGTTTTATCCTCTTTGCGTCTGACCTTCCGGCCTGAAATCTCAACAATGCTTTCGTGGAAATGCACACGGCTGCAATCGGGTAGCACACTGCCCCAGCGCAGCCCAATCGCCTCACAGGGGCGGCACCCCGTCCAGAACAAGAATTTGACGAAGGGTGCATAGTGTCGGTAGTCGGTGCCTGGTCGACTGTCGTTGACGAAAGCCGCGATGATGCGATCGCGCTCCTCAACAGTAAAGGCCACAGGCGGTGGTGCTTTCGATTGGAGCATGTCCAGATACATGCCCGAAAAAGGATTTTCCTGAATCAGATTGTGTTTGAGACCCCACTCACAGGCAGCTGAGATTTGCATCAGCGATCGGCGGGCTTGCGATTCGGTGGTGGCTTTTAGAAGTTCCGTGCGAAATTTGAGCGGGTTCTTCAACCCGTCAGTCTTACACTTGCGGATGTGGGCGGCGACGGGCTCGTAGGTGCTGTTCAGGGTGGTCGGCGAAATGTTGGGGGTGCGGTATTCCATATACTGCTCCCACAGATCGAGCAGTTTGGGCGTCGCGGGAGCCTTCCGTTGGGACTCGGACAGTTCGACCTCGGGTCGGTACTTATCGAGGCTGGGGTCAAAGTTGCCTGAAACGAAATCTAACTCGATTTGACGAGCTTTTTGCTCGGCTAGCTTGCGGTTGATGGGGGAGTCAGGCAGGCCGGTGCTGAAGTAGTATCGTTGGCGCTGCCAGCTAAAGACCAGCTGCAAGCGATCGTTGGAGTTCTTGACCTGGACGGTGCCTTTCTTCGCTTTGCGAGACTTGGACTGGGTCGTTGAGAGAGAAGTCATGGCGGGGAATGGGGTAAATGGACTGTGGTAGACCCCCGTTAATTACCCCAAACTTACCCCAAAAAGTGGCCTAAAGATGTCCATCTACACCCAATTTTAGGATTCTATGGGTCTCGCCACACTAAGCGGTCGAGACCCCGAACCCTTTAGAATCAAGGTGTTTCAGACATTTGAGAGAGAAGCCGATGGCGGGATTTGAACCCGCGACCGCTCGATTACGAATCGAGTGCTCTACCACTGAGCCACATCGGCGAGAGAGATTTACAGTCACCTAGTATAACAGCGCTGGGCGATCGCTACGTCGAGTTCTTTGCCAATGCCGCTCAAAGTCACCGCAATCGTGACGGCTACTCAGGGCAAACATCTCGAGCCGAGACATTCCCAGCGCATGCTTGAGAGGGCGCTGCTAGTCTTTTTCAATGTATTTACGAACGCTGTTGAGATCAATGTAGCGATCGGTGGCGTTGCGCAGTTCACGGGCAATCATGCCCTCTGTAGAGACGACGGTGATGTGGGTATTTTTAGATCTCAGCAGTTCGATCGCCCGCTCGAAATCGCCATCGCCGCTAAACAGAACCACCTCGTCGTACTGGTCAACCGTATTGAACATGTCAATGGCGATCTCAATGTCGAGGTTAGCCTTTTGGGAGTACCGGCCAGAGGTGTCGTCGTAATATTCCTTGAGAATTTTGGTACGGACAGTGTAGCCCAGGCTAATCAGAGCATCCCGAAAACCGCGCTGATCTTGAGGATCTTTGAGGCCTGTGTACCAGAAGGCGTTGACCAGGGTAGCGCCGCCGTCAAGGCTGAGGAAATATTCGAGCACGCGCTTGGGATCAAAAAACCAGCCATTTTTTTGCTGGGCGTAAAACATATTGTTGCCGTCTACAAATATTGATAAGCGCTTCAGACCGTATTTATTAGACATAAATATTATGAGTAATTAACTTAACGAGATACCTATAATCGTTGTAGATGCCGAGCTTTGCAAATAAGTAGGCTAGCTACTTAGAAAACACTTCTAGCTTGCTCGCTAAAAATCAGACAAAGCTCGTCTGTCTTTATATGTAAGCAAGGGTAAGAGTTTAACGGTTTCCTCTAAAAAAATCTAGGAAATCGATCAAACTAAACTTTCTGAGAGGCATTGTTTCAGGATTAAGCTCTAAACGGTTGCATCTTGGGCAGTACTGGCTGCCCTCAAGTAGCCACACATCGAAGATCCGCGGAGCAAGCCTTGAAGAGCAGTGTTAGAAGCACCTGCTTTACTGGGAAACTATCTTTAGCAACACTATCCACAACTGCCGCGACCGCCGCTGCGGCGGCTAGGATAAGTGCTACCCAGTCTTAACCCTTGCATCTAGATTAAATACCATACACGCTAAAGTCCTAAAAGTAAGTTTATCTTTCTAACCAGTATAAGCGCTCACACTCATTTCTGGACTGCCGTGCCGTTGGCGACTTAAGGTACATCGCTAGTTTTAGCCTTTAGAGCAGCCTGCAGATCGGCGGGGAAATTTTCTAGAAAGGTATACCCTGTAGCTACCTCAAGGCGCTGAATCGAGGTTTGGTACTGCCGCCAGTCGGGGTTAACCTGCTCGGTGTTGGGCATGTCTACGGCGATCACCTGAGTGTCGCTGCCAATACCCAGGCTGCCGTTGGGGAGGCGGTCGTACACCACCATGATTTTCCAGAGGCGGGAGGGAATAGCAATTGCTCGGTTGCCGACACTGCCCTGGTTGCCGTAGGCTCCAGCAAACACGTGGAGACTGCGATCGTACTGGTAGACCAGGTCGCGGCCATACTCTTCGAGCTCGCGCCAGGGGCCGCGGTTGTTTTCGGGGGTCTGGGGAATGATGTTGGTCATCAGAAAGGTGGCCGCGTTGTCCTGCACAGTGCGGGTGCGATCGCCCGAGGGCACCACATGGCCGCGATCGTAGCCGCTGCCCCGGTAGTCGTTAGGGGTGACCTGGTAAAACCCGGCGGGCAGGCCGCCGTCGGGGCGAAAGTTATCCTGGCGATCGGTGGAGCCTAGCCAAGCGGCATCGACCTCCCAGCTGGCCCAGTTCAACCCATTGCGATCGCGGCTATAGCTCAGCACGTACTGATTGCGCTGCAGCAAATAATTGTTGGGGTTTGCCGTAGCCGCCTGGCTGGGGTTGCCCAACACCAGGTGAGGGTTGCTAGAGGGTGGGGCCGGTGGGTCAGGCGGTGGCGGCACCGGGGGCAGCAGCTCGCAGGCCGTGCCGTTACCGTCGCCGTCAAGGCCGTAGGGGTCGCCCCTAAAGGCGTCTAGCACCGTTTGGGCCTGGGTTTGACTGGCAAAGTCGCCGCAGTTGCAGTCGTCGTCAACGCAGGGGGGCAGGGTGGCCAGGTTTACCGGGGTAGTCCAGGTAGTGACCAGCAACAGCAGGTCGCTACAGCCTGTTAGCCCCATGCCCAGGACAACCAGCACGAGCGATCGGCTCCACCCATGCCATGAGAAAAATGCCATAACCAAAGGACTACTCAAAGTGTTGAACAATCTGTCAGGATTAATCGTACAAGTGTACTGAAAAACGACCGCAAAGCAAGGATTTGGCCCCCCGTCGGAAGATGGAATCTATCATTCGACGGAGGATAGAAGGTTGCAGAAGGACTCAATACCGTTAACAATGTGAAACGTGGCCTGGCTTATGCCCCTGCCCGGCATAGGGATGCTTCATCCGACACGGGCGAGGGCGCAGTTGAGGCCAGAAGCACCAAAATTGTAGAGAGTTACTGTTTTAACGCTTTTACCTATTCACTACCAGGATGATTATGCTCAACCACGCAATTGCCAAACTACAGGCATGGTTCCCCGCCGCTGAGGTACACGCTCACTGCGACGGCCCCTGCGGTGTCTACGACCCCTCTTCAGCCCGCATCGCCGCCGAAGCCGTGGTATCGATGACCAAGAAACTGGTGGATCTGGAGATGCCCGCCGCTGGTGACAAGGCCGCTGCTGTGGCTTACCACAACACCTTTGCTCGCTATACTGCGATCAAAGAAGAGCAGGCTCAGATTGCCAAAGATGAACTGCTGGTGCTGTGGACCGACTACTTCAAGCCCGTGCACCTGGAGCAGTTCCCCGACCTGCACGACACCTTCTGGAAGGCTGCCAAGCTCTGTTCTGCCACCAAGGTAGAGGTCAGCGTGCAGCACGCCAATGAGCTAATGGAAGCCGTGCACAAGATCCACAACATGTTCTGGGCCACCAAGAACCGCGATGTTTCTTGGTACACCGCTAGCTAGGGGTGAATGGAGAAGGTGAGGTAGGTGAAGAAGGTGAGGTGGATGAAAACGCAAAGCCGTTTTTGATTTTCTTTATCCTTTCATCTCTTCATCCCTCTTCCACAGCTCGATGCCGGTAAATACCGCCTTCTCAACGTCTCCGCTGCCGCCGTCGCAGTTGCGCAAAAGCCATCCTACTGATGTAGTGCTGTGGCTGCTGCGACGGCGGCGGCGGTTTCGCATTGTGGGCGAGTCAATGCAGCCGTTGCTGGTGGCCGGCACCGAGGTATTGATTAATCCGTTTGCCTACCGCCAGTCTCGGCCCTTGCCTGGGGACTTGGTGGTGGCCTACCATCCCTATCAGCCGGACCTAAGGCTGATTAAGTGGGTGGTGTATGTTGAGGCCGAGGGCTGCTTTTTAAAGGGGCTAAACGCCGCCGCCAGCACCGATAGCCGCGAGTTTGGCCTGGTACCCTGGGAGAAAATTGTAGGGCAGGTAGTGTGTCGGTTTCCGTAGAATGCTTTGGAAGCGGTAGGGAACCGGGGTCAGGAGAACCCCTCGACTACGGCCATAGCGGCGGCGGGAGAATTGACGTGGTAGGCGTGAAGGCCGAGGGCGCGGGCGGCTTCGACGTTGCGGAGGCCATCGTCAAAGAAGGCAACGGTGTCGGCGGGGGTATTGAGAGTGGTCAGCAGGTGCTCAAAGATGGCGCTGCTAGGTTTCATCATACCGATCTGGTAGGACAAAAATAGTTGGTCAAAGTAGTCGAAAAAGTCGTAGCGATCGCGCAGTCGTTTGTAGTGGGCCGGGTTGGTGTTTGACAGCAGCGACAGATGGTAGCGGGGCTTGAGCGCGCTCAGCACCTGACTGCAACCGGGCAGTGGAGCCTGCACAATTTCGAGAAACTCGTGCTGCAGCCGCTCAGGCGCGATCGCCAGCTCAAATTCTTCAATAAAGGCCGTGGCGAAGGTAGCAAAGTCGCTGCGCCCGGTTTCAAAACTGGCGGTGCTGCGGGCGCTCACCCAGAGCCCGTGCAGGTCTTCGAGGGTCATGGGGCTGTTGAGCAGGGTTTTGACGCGGTCGAGCCACTGTAGCTCGACCAGCACCCCGCCCATGTCAAATACGATGTGGGTAATAGTCATCGGGCGATCGCCGTACGTCAACGACAAAACGCCCCAGCCAGAGTCTGGCCAGGGCGCTCTCTATCCAAAGCAGGGGCACAGCCTGCTGTGCCCCTGCCGATTATTTGGCGGCCTACTTGGCGGCGG
Source organism: Nodosilinea sp. AN01ver1 (assembly GCF_050565655.1). Lineage (NCBI taxonomy): Bacteria > Bacillati > Cyanobacteriota > Cyanophyceae > Nodosilineales > Nodosilineaceae > Nodosilinea > Nodosilinea sp. AN01ver1. The sequence continues at coordinate 10,633 of NZ_JBNXVS010000078.1, forward strand.
CAGCCTGGCGCTCCTTGGCTTCTTTAATCACTTCCTCGGCCACATTGCTGGGGCAGGGAGCGTAGTGAGAGAACTCCATGGAGAACTGGCCCCGACCGGAGGTCATGGTGCGCAGGTCGCCGATGTAGCCAAACATTTCGCTCAGGGGCACATCGGCCTTGACACGAACCCCAGTGGCACCGGGGTCTTGGGACTTGATCATGCCGCGGCGGCGGTTGAGGTCGCCGATCACGTCGCCCATGTAGTCATCGGGGGTGAATACGTCGACCTTCATGATCGGCTCCAGCAGCTGAGGGCCAGCCTTGGGCAGCGACTGACGGTAGGCGGCGCGGGCGGCGATTTCAAAGGCGATCGCCGACGAGTCAACCGCGTGGTAGGCCCCGTCGGTGAGGGTGACCTTGAGGTCAACCACCGGGTAGCCTGCCAGAGGTCCTTTGTCGATGCTGGTCTCAAAACCCTTCTGCACCGCAGGCCAAAATTCGCGAGGCACGTTGCCGCCGGTCACCGCCGACTCAAACTGGAAGCCAGCGCCGGTTTCAGCGGGCTCGATCACGTAGTCGATCTTGCCGTACTGACCCGAACCACCCGACTGCTTCTTGTGGGTGTAGCTGTCGACCAGACGCTTGGTGATCGACTCGCGGTAGGCCACCTGAGGCTTACCCACTTCCACTTCGACGCCGTGGGTGCGCTTGAGAATGTCGACCTTGATGTCGAGGTGCAGTTCGCCCATGCCCTTGAGGATGACTTCGCCGCTCTCTTCGTCGGTTTCCACCTGGAAGGAGGGGTCTTCGGCCACCATCTTGCTGATTGCCATACCCATTTTTTCGTTGTCGCCCTTTTTCTTCGGCGACACCGCAATGGAGATCACCGGGTCGGGGAAGACCATGGGTTCCAGGGTAGCAGGGGCTTTGGGATCACAGAGGGTGTGGCCGGTCTGCACGTTCTTCATGCCGATCAGCGCCACGATGTCACCCGCCTGGGCCGATTCGACCTCTTCGCGATCGTTGGCGTGCATTTCGACCAGGCGGCTGATCCGCTCGGTCTTGCCGGTAGCCGTGTCGAGAATGGTGTCGCCCTTCTTCAGCTGACCCGAGTAGATGCGGGTGAAGGTGAGCGCGCCAAAGCGATCGTCCATAATTTTGAAGGCCAGCGCCCGCAGGGGCTTGTCGGCATCGGCGTAGGCCAGGTTGCCGGTGGGGTTGCCTTCCAGGTCGATCTCGGGCTGGGGCGGCACTTCGAGGGGGTTGGGCAGGTAGTCAACTACCGCATCCAGCACCAGCTGTACCCCTTTGTTTTTAAAGGAGGAACCGCAGTAGGTGGGGAAGAAAGCCAGATCGCGAGTGCCCTTGCGAATGCAGGACTTGATTTCGTCGATGGTGACTTCTTCACCTTCGAGGTACTTTTCGAGGATGGCTTCATCCTGCTCGACGGCCAGTTCAACCATCGCCTCGCGGTACTCTTCGACCTGATCCTTCATGTCTTCGGGGACATCTTTGATCTCGTAGTTCTCGGGCTTGCCCGACTCATCCCACACCCAGGCTTTGCGGGTGAGCAGGTCAACGACGCCCACAAAGTCGTTCTCGGTGCCGATGGGGAGCACCATCACCAGGGGGGTTGCCGCCAGCACGTTTTCAACCTGCTTGATGACGCGGTAGTAGTCGGCCCCAACCCGATCGAGCTTGTTGACGTAGATGACGCGAGACACCTTGGAGTCGTTGGCGTAGCGCCAGTTGGTTTCAGACTGGGGTTCTACACCGCCCGAGCCGCAGAACACGCCAATGCCGCCGTCGAGCACCTTGAGGGAGCGATATACCTCAATGGTGAAGTCAACGTGGCCAGGGGTGTCGATGATGTTGAGCTGGTGATCTTTCCAGAAGCAAGTGGTGGCTGCCGACTGAATCGTGATCCCCCGTTCTTGCTCCTGTTCCATAAAGTCGGTGGTGGCGGCACCGTCGTGAACCTCACCGATTTTGTGAATGCGGCCGGTGAGGGCGAGAATGCGCTCTGTGGTGGTCGTCTTGCCCGCGTCTACGTGGGCGAAGATGCCAATATTGCGATAACGGGTGATGTCTTTAGCCATAACTGCTTCTCCGGATTCTGGGCGATGGGCCGCTGGTGACCATCTTCATGGGTTACTCAGACGGGGTCTGGGTTGTCGTTGGTAGCCTTGACAACAGAAAACTCTATCACGAGACCATGACGGGGAGTCTGAGCTGAGGCCGCGGCAACAACACCTAATATGAACTATTGTAAAACCCCCTGACACATCCGTGAAAGGGGGGAGAGTTATTACTAGGTTCTTTTCCAAGCATAGCCGCCCTTGGGGCGGGAATGGGTGGTGAAAACCCATCATTTGCGGACAGCGATTTTCTCTGAGATCGCTCCACGAATCGCGCTTTTTAAAGACCGGGCTGGCGATCGCTCGTCCTGCCACGCTTTGGGCAATCCAGCGGTTGCGGACAGCTCAGCTGTGGCTGACAAGGATTTATCGTTCCCTTAACGCAAAAACCATCGCAGCATAAACATTGCCGACGCTGAACCGAAATCAGCCCACCAAAACCTGGGATAGCGGCAGATTCTCTCTACAATAATGGCCGTGTCATTAGGGAGAACTGACTATGGGCAGTGTTGCCGGTACCGATAACTATCCCGCCAGCGGCTATGTGGGGGCGGCCATTGTGGGCAGCAGCATTACGCTGTCGCTAAAAGATTTCACCACCGCCGCTGAAGATGACAGGCTGGAGGCCTTCTTAACCATCAACGGCAATCTGGCCAAACGCCACATTGCCCTGGGGCCACTGCCTCAAACCAGCGGCGCTTTTGACCTATCGGTACCTGAGGGCACCGACATTAGTCTATTTAATACGCTGGTAATTCGCCCGCTGGGGAGCGACATCACGGTGGCCACTGCCTCTGTGCCGTAATCCTTGCGGCAAGGGCGCAGGCGCGGTGACAGAGGGTGAGTCTTTGGCAGTCCGATTGTATGACGAGTATAGGTCTAGGGACGCTCAGGGGCTGGGTGTGGAAGGCTAAATAATCGTATCGGCTCTGCTGCTGCGCTGGTCATGTTTTGGATAATAGGTACAGAGCTTGCGATCGCTCACCCGCTTTCTTAAAGACCTGACCAGCAGGTAGTCGTACCATGACCAATCAAGACGAACAGTCTCGCCAACGCCTTACCCAGCAGCGCCAGCAGGCCGAGCACGCCCGAGACAATCGGCTCGAGCGCAGCGAAGAAGAATTGCACCAGTCGTCAGACCAAACGGTGGAGGAAAAGGCGCGTCAGGCAATGGCCAATCAGCATCACCGAGCCGAACACACCCGAGACAACCTGCTTGAGCGCAGCGAGGAAGATTTGCACTAGCGTTGTTTAGCTAAGGAGGTAGAAAGATGGCCAGTCAGCCTCTAGGTCGGCCATCGATGGCTGATCAGCTCATAACCCTGTGGACGGTGTTCTTACTGGGTACGCTGTTTCACACCCAGCTGGCTCTGATACCGCTGTTTCACGGGCTGAGCGTACTGGCACCCCACGGCCAGGTGGCTACCGACATCAGCGAAATATCGTCGGTTCTATGGCTAATGCTGGCATTTTTTATCGCGCCACTCATGGCGATGGTAGGCATTTGCTTTTTTGACTCCCGACAGTACCGCCTGGCCCACCTTTGGCTAACGCTGCTGTACTCGGTACTGAACGTAGCCCACCTGGTGGTGGATATAAGCATTCCGCCCGTTGCCTGGTACCAGGTGGCGCTGATGGCCTGGCTGGTTGCCGTGGGTTTGGGGCTAAATGGATTAGCCTATCGATGGTTCAGAGCGTCTCGTAGTCAGGGCCAGCCCCACGGTTGGCCGTCAACCCATTGATGAACTGGCCCCAGGTTTTCGCGATCGCAAAAGTAAATAAACATAGGCGTATAGAGAATAGTTGGTCGCGAAAGCTGGAGTTTTTAGCTAGTTGCCGATATTGCTCAAGGACAATTCCTATTCAAAAATCATCCTAACCCTTGCTCGCCTGCCACCCCGGACATGGGCAACAATGACGTCTGCAACGACTAAAAATGCTATGTTCTATGCCCAATGCTAAACATAGCCTGAATCAGGTATGCCTTCCTCGATGTCTCGCTCTCAGCCGCCCACGGCGATGGTGGTTTGCCCTCACTACCTAGCCTCTACCGCAGGCTTAAACATACTGAGTCAGGGTGGCAATGCGGTGGATGCGGCGATCGCAGTCCAGGCGGCTTTGGCGGTAGTCTATCCCCACATGACCGGGCTGGGCGGCGATGGCTTCTGGCTGGGCTATGACGCTCACACCCAACAGCTGTATGGTCTCAATGGCTCCGGGCGAGCGGGGGCGGGGTGCGATCGCGCTGTGTTTACCCGCCTCGGCTTAGATGCCATTCCCCAGCGTGGCCCCCAGGCGGCCATTACGGTACCGGGAGGCGTTTCAGCCTGGGAGGCTGCCCACCAGCGCTTTGGCCATCTGCCCTGGGCCGACCTGCTTCAGCCTGCGATCGCTCTGGCTGAACGGGGCTACCCGGTTTCGCCCTCTCAGGCCCACTGGACGCGGGTAAACCAGGCAGATCTGATCGCCTATGGCGGCGCGAGCAATCCCTTTTTGCCGGGGGGCAGCGCACCTCAAGCTGGCGCTCAAATGGCCAACCTGCCTCTGGCCAAGACTCTGCGACGGTTAGCTACCGCTGGTTCCCAAGACTTTTACCAGGGTGAAATTGCTGCCGAATTGGTCACTTACCTAAACGGCCTGGGCGGTTTGCTCAGCAAAGACGATTTTGCTCATCACAAGACCACCTGGGTAGAGCCGATTGCGACGACATACCGGGGTTACCCGGTGTGCCAGCTGCCGCCCAACACCCAGGGCTTTACGGTGCTGCAAATGCTCAACGTGCTGGAGGGGTTTAACCTGCACACCGTGGGACACGGCACCGCCGACTATTACCACCTGCTGGTAGAAGCGACCAAGCTGGCCTTTGCCGATCGCGATCGCTGGCTGAGCGACCCCGACTTTACCGACATCCCAATGGCAGAGCTGCTGTCGAAGGCCTACGGCGATCGCCGCCGGGCCAGGCTCAGTATGTCTGTTGCTCAGAATTACTCCGCCCTTGAAATCGGCGGCGGCACTACCTACACCGCCGTAGTCGATGGGGCAGGCAACGCCGCATCAGTCATTCAAAGCAACTACTTTGACTTTGGTGCCGCAGTGGTGCCTCCCAATTTGGGCTTTCCGCTGCAAAACCGAGGCTCTCTGTTTTCTCTCAACCCAAATCATCCCAATGCTCTAGAGCCAGGCAAGCGCCCTTTTCACACCCTGATGCCCGGCCTGGTGCTAAGCGAAGGCCGCCCCCACCTGGTGTTGGGCACCATGGGCGGCGAGGGTCAGCCCCAAACCCAGCTGGCGCTGCTGACGCGAATTCTTGACTTTGGCTTTGACCCCCAAACGGCAATCGATTTGCCTCGCTGGGTATGGGGCCGCACCTGGGGTGAGGCATCGACGCAGCTTGCCGTTGAGAGCCGCATTCCCACAGCGGTGCGACAGGCCTTGGTAGACCGAGGGCACCAGCTGACAGTAGCCCCTGCCTGGACTAGCCAAATGGGCCATGCCCACGCCATTCAAGTTGATACAGAGGGTCTACGGGGCGGATGCGATTTAAGGAGCGATGGCGCGATCGCCCACTTGTAGCATCCCTGGCTCCCTTTAGGCGTGGCTCTACGCCTCATTGCCTAGGTTTTGAGCCTGAAGGATTAGTATCTGCCCAAAGCAAGGTTTACAAACTGCAACAATAGAGTTAATGTAATGACATACATACCTCGTCATCCCTTGCGGATGAACCAAGTTCAAAAAAACCTGCACTTATTTCAATCATGACAACGACCTTACAAAGACAACAATCTGCCTCCCTGTGGGAGCAGTTTTGCCAGTGGGTCACCAGCACCGAGAACCGCCTGTATGTAGGCTGGTTCGGCGTACTGATGATTCCCACGCTGCTAGCTGCTACCGCCTGCTTCGTAGTTGCGTTCA
>NZ_JBNXVS010000079.1:0-16163 GCF_050565655.1 Nodosilinea sp. AN01ver1
GCCGTAAGGCAAGTCAACAGACTTAGCGTTTATATTGGTGATCTCAAAAAACAATATGATGCGTCATACGATTTATTGTTTCAGTCCTCAAAACTCTTAGCTATGGATCTTCATGAGTTTCAAAAAGCTACAGCAGTGTTTATGGAATCGAAAGCAATTCTTAGAGACGTGAATGAAAAACCTTCAATCAAAGTGCAACCGAAAGAATTGACTGTTGACGAAGAACTTGAACTCATAAAAAAAGAATTGCTTAAGTGAGCACGTGCTCACGTGAATCAGTATCCACGTGTTTTAAGCCAATCCTCGACAGCTTCTCTAACAATCGTGGTCATGGGTTGGTCAGTCTCGAACCCGGCCCGCTTAAGGCGCTTGTACTGCTCTGTGGTGAAATCAGCGCTAAGTCTGTGTGGGAATGCTTTGCCCTTTGAACCATCATCCTGGGGGATTGCCACCTGAGGAGGTGTAGCAGGTGCTGGGGGTGAGGTATCGCCATCGGTGGCCAACTGCTCTAGAAAACCTTCGACGGCCTCGGGCTTAGGTGCTGGCTTGCGGGTAATCCTCGACTTCTTTTCTACCACTGCTCTACCCCCATGAGTTTCAACACGTCCTTAGCCAATGCCCTGAAATCCCGTGCAGCTACACCGCTAGGCTCTACCTCAAAAACAGTATGGCCACCGCTAGACTCAGCAATGGCAACACGCTGGGCAATGGTGGTAGGCAGTACCGGGAAGGGATAGTCTTGCAGCGCTTCAAGAATATCGCGGGCAATCACGGTTCTACCTATGGCGCGGTTAACGATGAAAGCGGCTTGTAGATCTGGCTTAATGCCCTGCACCTGCTCAACCATTGCCACAGTTTCAGCAGCTGCCCAAACGTCATAGGAGCTGGGCTGTACTGGGATTAGCACAAGGTTACTCGATACGATGGCAGAGCCTGTTAGCTTGCTAGTGCGTGGCGGGGTATCAATCAGGGTGTGGTCATAGGTGGCCACCAGGTCGGGTAGTTCCCTGTGCAGGGTATCCCTGGCCATGCCAACAACTGAGAAGGGGGGCTTGTCATCGCGGGCACTTGCCCACGTGCTTGCTGAAGCCTGTGGGTCAGCATCGACCAGCAGCACCCTACGCCCTGCCAGAGCTATTGCATGGGCAAGATGCACTGATAGCGAGGTTTTACCTGAACCACCTTTTAATGAGGCGATACATATGATCATGGGTACTTAATCAAGTGCTCAAGTGAATAATAAGCCTTATTTGAGTTTCACTTAATTAATTGACTACGTGAAAACGTAATCAAGTATTTACTTGACTACTTGAGCACGTGTTCAAGTAGTCACGCAGGCAAGTGAATCAGTTAACACGTATCTGATTTAATCGTCCTGAGTAAAAATACTCAATCACTTAAATTAGCATTCTTATTTTGAGTCTAATAAGACTTAAGACAAGATGTAGTTTGCTGTAGTGCTTTGTAGTCTATTAAAAAAGTGATTTACAGTCTTATTATTCTCGCTGTGAGACTGATTAACGAGAAATCAAGGGTTTTGGGCTGTCTCATGCTGTCTCATTTTTTACTCAATGGGCTAATGCCCTGAAAGCCTTATAAATCAGTGAATTCTACTAGACACAATAGTAATACTGTCTAGTAGAATAGAGAGGTAAGCAATTCGGAGCCGACATCGTGACCAAGACAGCTAGCGGATCCAACGGCCAAGCTAAGGTGCTGACCCACGATGAGATAGCCAAGCTATTCGCGGCGATGGACTCCCCCAGGGATAAAGCGCTGTTTGGCATCATGATTTATTGTGGGCTGAGGGTGAGTGAAGCCATATCCCTAAGGCCCAGCGATATTAAGGGCGATGTGCTGGTACTGCCAGCTAAGGCGACCAAGGGCAAGCTGGCTACTCGACAGATTGACATTAACCCCAAGCTGGCGGCGCTGCTGGCGGCCTACGACAACGGTGGAGCTGATTATCTGTTCCCCGGTCGGCATGGGCGAGGGCGATTGGCTCGCTCATCGGCTGATTGGCTGCTCGACCAGGCGCTGGCCTATGCCGGGCTGGAGGGGCTGGGGATTAGCACCCACAGCTTCAGGCGCACGGCGCTAACGAATATGAGTAATGCTGGGGTGCCCCTGCGAGTGATTCAGGAGATCAGCGGCCACCGGAGCTTGGCCAGTTTGCAGCGCTACCTTGAGGTAAGCCCTGACCAGAAAAAGGCTGCTATCAACGCTCTATCTTATTAAGTGGCAATAACTACAAAAAGCCCCCAGCACTCTGCCAGGGGCTTTTAATTAAAATATAGTTATCGGCCTTAGGATCATCGCTTTTTACCGCCTAGTCTCCTAGGCGGCTTTTTATAGCGAATTTAATCAAGTAAATCACTGTGAACTATAATCTCACCCGCTGCTAGGTTTGCCCCAAGGATAAGGGTGGCCAGCGTAGCTTTAGCATTTTTAATTTCATTCTCTAAATCGCGGATCTCAACTAACAGCTCGGGGTTAATTTGAGTTTGAGTTGTCATGGAATTAATCTCCTTATTTGCTTGCTCTTAAACTATAGCCCAAAAAAATCTCTTAAACCATAAAGATCCAAGAGATTTTGTCAGTATTTCTTTATCTAATTAATGTCTAATATTAGATGCTATTGATAGTTTTCTAACTGCATTAGTCTGTCTTCGATGACTGCCCAATAGGCGGGAAGTGTTGTCGGCTTAAGTATTGTCCATTCCGATTTAAGCTCTGGTAATTGGGAGGTATCATGATTCCATAAAGCATCGTCAATTGATTTTCTAAGCTGGGCTAATTGCATGGTTTTATTACTTCGGCATGGGTCAAATGCTGCTGACTCTATGCATCTCATGGTTGTCTCTTAACTGTCTATTGAATGTCTCATGAGGCAATCCCGTAGACATCCTACAAGACGGTGAGACAACCACGAGACAAGGGTTTTGAGGTTTTGTCTCGTGGCGTAGACACTCACGAGACGGCATATTTAGGCGGTGTCTCCGGGATGCGATTGATAAATCCCTCCATTGCCATAAGCTCTAATTTTTGCTCTAGAGCTTTGGTGTCTATGCCGTCTTTTAACGCTCTATGTTTTTGCCTGATTTGAGAGGCCCGTAAAGGCTCATTCGCCTTAATTAAAACCTCCCTGATAATTGCTATATCATCATCAGAGCTATCTGCGGAATAGGCCGATTCTAAGTCTTGGTTATTGGACTGATTACCTGTATCTAGATTGGGAACATCTACGGTAATAGGCGTATTTTTCTGGCCAGGATAGTAAATGTTTGCCTTACCCGATGGTATTGGCATTCCCCCAGGCCCAACAATGGCAGCTAGCTCGATTTCAAGTAAGCTCTGATCTCGTTGCTCAGCCACGCCAGCCTTACCGCCTAAGCTGGTTAGTGTGCGCCCGTGCGCCACATAAACAGCAAACATATTTACCTTGCGTAAATCGCTCATAGAGCTAGCGAAAAATTGACCAGCATGGGGGCAGTGGCTAGCCCAATTGGTAAATTCTTCTGTGAGTAGTGTTTGGGGTTTGGGGTTAAAATTTGGCTTAGTGCTCAAGACTTGATATCGATTTTTTACCAATTCAGCAAACGCTACCAGGCGATCATCACAGCTTTGATAATCCATCCCCGCGCCGTAGACGGGTAAACCTTCCCAAGCTCCATAGGCAGCATGGGGATCTAGAATTTCACAATGATGCCCAGCCGCTAACCGCTGCTCAATTAACCATTTAGCTAAGGTGCTTTTGCCGCTGCCACTAGGCCCATAAATTAAGATTGCAGGGTAGGCAAGGCACTCTTGCAGGATATCGATGGCGGTAGCTTGCACGGGGATTTCATCGGTATCCCACTGCTGGCCACCAATAGGCGTAGCAGCTACAGGGATGGCATTTAAGCAGGTATTAGCCTCGATGGGGGCGGGTAATGCCTCCACACTCTCAGGCGCTGCTGAGGGCAGTTGTGGCGGTGCTGCTGGTGCATTCTTGCCCAGCAGTCCTAGCGACTTGGCCAGCTTCTCAGCATCATCAGATAGCTTCAATTCGCGGCTGATCGCCTGGGCCAGCTCAGCTTGCACTCGGTCGGTGCCGACATCGCCCTGGTATTCCCGTAGATGTTTCTTATCCAGTAGGTGGGCAACCAGGCCATCGCTTACGGCCTCGATTTGGTCGCTGTTGCGCTCATTGGCATCCCAGGCCAGGTAGATGCCGTAAGCTAGGGCAGCTAGGCCCGTGAGTGGATTCAACAGACTCCCCAGGATGAGCCCACCGGCTAGGCCACCCCCGATATAGAGCTTGGGGTTGTGCATACCTTCGGCGGCATCTTCGGCAGTATCAATCCAGAGTGGTTGTGTGGTCGCTAATTTAGTCATGGTTTCACCTAAAAGTAAGGGGGCATCGTTGCCCCCGTTTGCAGTGTTGTCTAGCCGTGGGCGCGTTTCATGTAATGCCATTGCAGGCCAAGGAAGAGAATGAAGCGCACCATGATTTCAAAGCAGAAGAGCATGGTGACAATCAGCCCGACGCTGCCCCAGTTGATCAGCCCCCATTGCCCGGTGAAAAGAACAAACACCAGCTGCCCAAAACCGCCATCAACGGGCGGGAAGATGGTTAAGCAGATGAAAGTATCCACGATGTAGGCGCACAGGCTGGCCCGGTTGGCGGTGCGGATACTGAGAAGGGGGAATCGGTTGTACCATTCCTTCAAGCGCACTAGGGCGGGATCGTCGTCGTCGTTTACGTGGAGCTGGTCGGCGGAATCTGCCTCAAGGGCAATCAGGCGCATCAACTTGCGATCATGCTTGAGCAAGATGGGGTAAGCCTCAGCCGTCTGGATGAATGCCCAGAGTACGATTCCAGTAGGGATTGAGATTAGAGCCAGGGCACGGTTGCCGAAAAAGCCAGCAACGCCCTGTAGGTCAAAGATGGCAATCAGGGCCAGGGATACCGCACGGCAATAGGGCAGCATGTTGGCGGCTGCTACGACTACGGCAACGCAGATGGCCAGCCAGTAGAGCAACTGCCTTGCTGTCTTAGCCCCTGAATTTGGGGCACGTTTTGAGCTTGATTGTCTGTAAGTAGTCATTGCACAAAATCTCCAAAAGGGTTGCTATGGCTTAATTTGAGGGCATGTAGTAGGCAGCACCTTGATACTGGTTCATTCGCCAGTCAACTAAGGACTTATCGCCGGTAAAGGCCATTTTTTGAGTTACGCCTGGGGTGCCGGTGTCGCTGTCGTCGTCGGTAATGATTCCGGTGTTGCCGTGGGCATCGCAGACGGTAGAACCCACTGGGATAGGTTGATTGGATGCGCTGTCTATGACTGGGAGGTTAAGCACGAGGGAGACGTAGCGCTGCTGATCAACACTCACGACCGGGATGCAGCCATCGCGGTAGCGTTCAATCGCCACTTCGTTTTTTTGCTCCTGCTCCTGCTGGCCGAGCTTCAGTTCAGTCATGTCTTGGCCGATGCGATCAGCCTCAGCCCTTGCAGCACCTACCTTTGAGGTAAAGCCGCCAATATTTTGAATGCTGGGAATAGCTGTGCCAATGATGGCAAGGGCGAATACCCCATGTGCAATTTTCATGATGTTTTAAGCCTTTTTAGTGGACTAATTGAGAAAACAGAAGATTTATCGGTAGCTCTAGCGCTTGATAAAGCGGTGCTTTGTCTTGCCTGAGCTATCAGGGCAACTGAAAACGTGCTGCACTCCCTGAGCTGATAGGGCGTGTGCAACTTTGGCGCTACGGGCTGAGGTGGTTTCGTACTGCCCGGTTGCCTGAATCTGATTGAGGATTTTCTGTTGAGCCTGGGAAGTCATAATGAAGGTAAGCCTTTTACGTAATGGTTTGAGGTGGATGCCCCCAGGTGAACGGCTGCAATCAATCGCCTGGGGGTTAACGTGCGAGTGCGATCACAGCAATTAGCGCGATCACACTAAAAACTAGGTAGATGGCGCGGCGGTAGCGACTACGCCCAATTCCTTTCCCACCGTCTGCTGTAGCTCTGCATGGGTGGCCAGGGCGGTATTCATTTCTGCAACAGCCATCTCATGCCCCAACTGACGACCTGATTCAGCAGCCATACCTAGCAGGGCATTCCTAAAGCTGGCTTGATTGCCCTTGAATGCACCTAGCGCCTGGGTTAGCTGCTGGGTTTGTAGATTACGGCTCAGCCCGCTGTCAGTGCCACGTGTGGCAAGCGGCGTAGGCGTATAGACCGATAGGCCACTGCCCAACACCTCAACATGCTGCGATGGCGCGGCGGGCTGTTCAGCAGGGATAAACAACACAGCGGCTATTTTGTCTTGCTCAGCACCAGATAGCAGGGTAGGCAAGCCCTTGCCCTGGGGTGTGCCCTCGATTTTCAGTTCGCGCATCTTACGACTGATCTCGGTGTGGGAAACCCCACACACATCAGCAAACTTGCGAATCGATAGAGATTGACGTTCCACTTGGTTACACCTCGTTGTTACAGTTCTGTTCCGGCTTGAAAGCCTTAAAAATTAAAGCTTTTGGGCATTGGGTGGGACTGGGCTGTTCCAGTCGTGTTCCACCGCATGTTACACATTATAGCCTAAAGTCATCAGATGTAGTCAGATGTCATCAACTATCACTAGTCAAACACTTTGTATGAAAGATGGGCTAAACTGGTTGTATCCATTCAATTGATCAGGAGTAAGATCCTTGTGGCACTAGCAGACGACAAGATGCGCCGAACAATCACAGTCCCAGACGACCTAGACAGGCTGATTAGCGAATTAGCCGATAAATCGGTAAGACCTATCAGCAGCCAATATGAATACTTGGTGCGTATGGCCCTGGCCATACCCGAGATTGCTGAGCAGGTTAAATCTCTTAATCGGGAGGGCGAATAATGCCCCGTCAATATTCAGATTCTCTATTAAATGAATTAAATCAAGCCTTACTTCAAATAGAAGAATGGGTATTAAAGTTTGATGATTGGGAATTAGCAGACCAAGCCCAAACAGACGGCAAAGCTTTTCTTAAGTTTATGAATGCTCGTAAGGTATCAACCCGGTTTATCTCAGATTTAGTTGAGAAAAAACTAGGCTATCCCCTTAAGGATTTACATAAAAAAGCTGATTACGAAACCCTTAGAATCGCATTGATGGACTATCAATCATCTATTGCCCATACAGAGCTAGATGAGCGCAACGGCATTAAGGGTACAGCTAAAGAAAATGTTAGATATCACTTGGGGGAATGATGCTTTTAGCACAGGAGTACATTCGAGCTTTTGAAGATGAGGCGGCTATTGACATAGATCTAGCCTTTAGTGATGCATGCCCACCTGAGCAATCGGCACTGTGGGATTCGAGCAACCCCGCTTGCTATCAACTGGCCCCCCAGATGTTGGAGTCTGGTGAGGTGCTATGGGGACATATAGCATGGTGGGGCGATGTGCTAGATGCGCTTAAGGATATGGCTACAAAGCCCTATGGGCTGGTTAAGGTGCGTCTGCTGGCAGATTGGCTGCTGGGTACCCTACCCGCTAACCCGCAAGATCCTGATGTTGCCCCTACGCTTGCAGCCCTAGCTAAGGGTGAATTTTCAGAAGCTTTTGAAAATCCAACCTGCATCTGGCCAGCTAAAGCTGAGTTTTACTTAAAAACTCTCAACTGGAAAATGCTCGAATATTGCTTAGACGCGGCGGCTAACGACAGGGCAACCGCTCAAACGTGGCTATATCAGCGCACAGGTAAAATCGTATGACTATTAGCAACGGTGAACCATCCCGGTTAGAGCGTATTGAGGCCCTGCTAGAACGCTCCATTATTCAGCACAATCAGGAAATGACTGAAATTAGGGCCGGTCTGAGGGAAACCCGGAATATTGCCGACAGCAACGCCCGGTCTGTTCAGGCATGGGAGACGCGCATTGAAGACGGCATTACCGAGGCTGAGGAGGTTAGCAGCTCAATGGCGGCTAACACCAACCGGCGCATGGAGGATGCAATTACCGACACTGTGCAGCTGGTAGGTACCCTAGCTAATCAATTCGATCAAGACCGGCAACGATTTGACCAGCTGCATCAAGAGCATGGCCAGCGGTTTAATAATCTACTGCAAGAATCCCGAGCTGACCGGCAAGAGTGGCGGCAAAAGTTTGATGAACAAATGGCCGAGAGCAAAGCAGCTAGAGAGCAAGCTGAACGAGAGCGTGTGCTGAACGAGAATGAGCACCGGGCATTCAGGGAAACGTTCCAAACCCTGTTAGGCCAGATATCCAGGATCTGGGACAGGCTGGCAGGATAGAGCTATTGATCCGAAGCCTTACCGGATCTATCATTCAGCATTCTTAAGGAGGTGATGACCTATGTAGAGCAGTACATCAAATTCCCCTAGACAGCAAAAAACGATAGCCCTTCCTGCCAAGAAAACAGCTATCGCCTTTGCCCTACCATCACAGCGCCCCATGAGAGGCGACTGAGGGGGATTTTTTTAATTTTTCTAGGCCCAGTATAGCCGTGCGATCACAAGATTGCAAGCGGTTAGTTTTTCATGCCTTGATTTCTTATTTTCAAATGACGACAATACCGTGTTTTTACTTACGAACAATTAAAGTCGGTTTCTACTACTTTTGAGTTGTTCTTAGTTCAAAAATCTTTGTGACACCATTAGCTAGAATTAAAAAAGATTCAAGAGGTTAATTATGCAAGTCGAAGCTCCTATTAAAAAAGCTAGAAATGATGATTTTCTAACCCTTCGTTTACCCCGTGATATCAAGTATGAGTTTAACAATCTGCCAGGGCAACGTAGTGAGCATCTTCGTTTGGCCCTCGCGTCTTATTTGGAAAAGCTTCGTTAAAAACTGAAAACCCCCGGTAGTAATCAGCTACCGAGGGCTTCAAAAACTCGTGATTTAGGTGCGTCCAACACCGACATCACTTCCTAGTTGACCAATCTCAAGTTCCACCAAGAAATTAGCCGTTTATTAATCCGCCCCTTAGGAGGGCAAGATGTATCTCAATTATACCAAAGATTCTCACACCGACAATCGTACAGCCTCAAAACCCCTAACGCCTGCTGAGAGAGCGTTTGAGGACATCTGGCTAGCCTATGGCTCTGTAGGATACCTGAGAGGCCCGTACACAACCGAATCGGGCAAGGTCAACTGGAGCACCGCTAAGCGGGTATACGACGGTAAAGATTACTTATTCAAGTTCACTAGTAAAGACCTATGGCACGAATGGCGCGATCCTAACCGCTGCATCGGTAAGCGCTTTGGGAAGTCCACTAACTATGTTGTTCTGGATATTGACCGCCCTGGTGCCTATCATCACTTGAATGATGGCGGTACGGCTATCAAAGGCATCATAGGAGCGCTAGAGGATATCGGCCTAGTTCAACCTGTTAGCGTCTCTAGCAGCGGTAGCGATGGCCTACACATCTACTTCCCACTGCCTAAGCTTGTCCCCTCGTGGGTAGCAGCCGGTCTACTCAAACAGACTCTAGAGGCGGCTGGCTTTGAAATTAAAGGAGGACAGCTAGAAACCTTCCCTAACGTCAAGTCAGACCATTGGAGCCAATACTACGGCCATAGACTGCCCTTACAGCGTGGGTCTTATCTACTTGATGAAACCTTATATCCTTTTAGCTCTGACATGGAGCTGTTTGTTCAATGTTGGAAGTTCGCAGCCAATCGGCAAGACTTCGACACATTTTCAGAAGCACTAGAAACCTTTGAATTTGGAGTTAAGCCAGAAAAGACACATAGAGGCGGATTTAATCTGACAGATAAACTTCAGTGGACAGGTGCAGGCCAATCTAATGAGAATTGGGGTGCTGTTGTTGCCTATTTAGTTGAAGTAGAAGGTCTAAAGGATCCTATAGCTATTGAAAGAAGGGCATGGGAATGGGCTTTATCACATGGCTACTCTGAACATGCCAGTTATGCCGAAAAACGAGATAAAAATCATCTTAAGCGTTGGATCAAATCAAGATTAACTAAAGGCGAAAGAAAGTTTACCCTAAAAGGTGCTGGTAACCTCAATCCCAATCAAGCTAGGGTCGATGAATGTACTGATAGATTAAAAATTATTCTCAGCCATCTTGATACAGCTTTTACTAGTGCAAATCAGTTGTTTCAATGGGTTTGTAGTAAATGCAAAGATGCCTTTGGTATTGGCATTAGTAAGAAGTCTTTCCTTAGCCGTAAGTCTTTTTGGGAGCACTTACTGAATGATTCTGTAGAAGCTACCGCGCCTTCCCTTGAGGGTCAGCCGCTAGCCCCTACATCAGAGATTGGTAGAGGTACACAGTTGAACGGAAACTGCTCGAACCAGTTTGGTACACAAGGGTTTGAGGTGGTTCCAGCCCCCTCTAGTGAGCCTGAATCTGATATCGAACTAGCCACTCAGCAGGTAGCACCTGACCGAATCAGTGATCTTCAGTTTGAAGTGTGTTTTGGGGATAGCGTCAATAAGCCAGAGCCTGTATTTAAGAGAGGTGATTGGGTCAGGTGCTTAGACGATGGCAGCGCCTTGGACTACATAGGCAAAGTTTATAAAATCACTAGCAAGCGTAATGAGCACGGATTTACGTTCTATACGCTTAATGGAAAGCTAGGGCGATACGCTCTGGCCATGCTGCCACAGCACCTACAGCCAGTCACAGACCGACCTACAGCAGTAGACAGGGTAAAAGCTACATCAGACCAACTACAGCGGGTTCTAGGTCAACTAAATCCATTCTCAGGTGATAGGGAATGGGAGGTAACACCTGCTGACATCGGCAGGCGGCAGTTCAATCGATTGCTTGAGTTGGTGGGAGGTGCTGTCTAATGTTCAGCCCACGAGACTACCAACTAAAAGCCCGTCAGGACATCCACCAGGCATGGTCTGCTGGGAATCACCGGGTTCTATTCCAACTGCCCACAGGCGGCGGTAAGACTGTATTATTCGGCATGATCGTCGCTGATTGTCTAGCCGCTGGCCACCCAGCGCTGATACTAGCTCATAGAGAAGAGTTGGTCTTTCAGGCTGCTGACAAGGTAGGCGCGATCACCGGCGCTGCTGTCGGCATCGTTAAGGCTGGTGTTGAGCCAGACTATGATGCGCCTATCCAAGTGGCCAGTGTGCAGACTCTGACCAGGCGCTTAGAGCAGTTTCACCCTAAGACATTTGGATTAGTCGTCATTGATGAGGCCCACCATGCTACCGCCAAAACCTACCGACGCATCCTAGAGCACTTTGCCAGTGCTATGCACTTGGGAGTAACGGCAACACCATGCCGTCGCGATGGTTCAGGGTTTGGTGATTTGTTCGATCAACTGGTGACAGGTCCAACAGTAAAGCAGTTGATCGCCGGTGGCCACCTAAGCCCGTTTAGGCTCTATGCAGCCCCTAACGCCATGACTACCACCGGCGCTAGAAAGTCAGCAGGCGATTACCTGGCCAGCGACATAGCCGCCGCTAACGATGCTATTCAATTGGCTGGTGATTTGATCGCAACCTATGCCCACTACTGCCCCGGCAAACGGTGCGTGATATTTGCCGTCAACATCGACCACAGCAAGGCCATAGTAAGCCGTTACAGCGCCGCTGGGATACCTGCTGAGCACCTAGACGGCAGTACCCCAACAGACCACCGGCGCGATGCCCTAGAGCGCTTTAAGCGTGGCGAGACGCTAGTGCTCTCGAATGTTGGCCTGTTTGATGAGGGATTCGACCTGCCAGAGCTAGACGCTGTTCAAGTGGCCAGACCTACTGCTAGCTTGGCCAAGTGGCTCCAGATGCTTGGTAGAGCGCTAAGAACAGCACCCGGTAAAGACCAGGCCATCTTGCTCGATCACACTAAGAATTGGGCAATCCACGGGCTACCAACACGCCCCCGTATATGGTCGCTAGATGGGGTTGAGAATGCCGACAACCGACAACCTAAGCGCAGCAAAGACGGCACCGTATCAGAAGCCCTAGAGCTGGCTGTAGTTGAGTCTAGAGCTGTTCTAGAGGTTGTTACAGATGAGCCGTTAGGTGAATGGGAGCATGTTTGGGGTCAGCTACTCCAAACCCAGCAGGCTAGGCGGTATTCCCCATCCTGGGTAATGTACCAACTTAGGGATATGCGGCCACCATTAGAGATTTGGCGTAGGTGTGCAGAATACCTAAACCATAAACCCGGTTGGGCTTGGCACCAGTGGAAAGCTTGTAGTTAAATTTTTTAGTCTAAGCTAGCTTCCCTTTTAACAGGGTGGCTAGCTTGCTTCTATATCTTTGCCGCTTTTCTCCTTTAGGTAAAAGTCTAAAGTCATCCTAAGAGCATCGGCATGAGCGTATATGTCACTGACGTTTTTTAAGTCTTCCTTTCTCTCCTTTCTCCCTTCAGAATCGTACTCAAATATCCCAAGTCGTAAGTTAGAGAGACTGTTGAAATAAAAACGGCAGATAGGTTGCCTCTTGTTTTCGTCTAAAATAATCCCACAATAGTTTATGACATCACGCATACAAATACGGGATGGATCTACTATCTCTCTGAGAATAGATTTAACAATATGGAACCCATCCAATTCTTCTTTAGTCGTAACAACGCCATTGTTAGAAGAAATAGCTTCATCAGGGCTAGATTGAATCTCAATAGGCTCTGTCTCTGCTAGATTTGAGGCCGACTGTAATAAGCCGCTTATTTGTTCTCTTATAAACTGGCGAAATGCCTTTTTAACAAAGGTTTCAAAGTCTAGCCTAACTCTTTCTGTCACTCGGCCAGGGTGTACTTGAGAAGCAAAAAACCGTATAAAATCATCTGATGGTGAGTTTAGCTCCTCTACCAAAATTCGCTTTATTTCTCTGGTGTATTTAAGCTCACTTGCTGTACTGACAATTGTGCCAATATCAAAGGATTGCTTGCTTAATTTCTTCAGCTCATCTATTAAGCTCTCTTGAATATTGAGCATGTCAATCTCAAGAAACGGCTTTTTGTCCATCTTATTAGCTTCAACAAGATCAGAGTAAAAGTGGTAAAAAATACCGTTAGTTAGAACCCCAATCCTAGCTTCTACAGCTGCAAAATAATGAAATAACTGACTATAGGCATCACCGCTGAGTAAGTTATCGGTGTGATGCTTGCACTCTATGAGGATTATGGGATCTCCCTCTAGAAAAATAGCGTAGTCTAATTTGTATTTTTTGCTTGCTCCTACATTCGCATCAAACTCAGGAACAACCTCATTGATATCAAATACGTTGTAACCCAACGCCTGAATAATAGGCATGACGAGACTTACCTTTGTAGCCTCTTCGGTTTTTATAAGATCTATATGATTTGGAATATGGGAAGCGATAGCTTTAATCTGATCAACGAGATCCATTGCTTTATAGGGGGAATTATGGGGTGGTGTACTGAAAACTGACTACCTGTTTCCCTTCTTTCAGCCATAAAGCAGGAGAATCCCCATATTTTTAGGGATTTACCCAAGATATTTAAACACCTATGGGTCAATGTCACTAACATAAGGGGGTAGGTGTCCAGGATGTAAACGATGCTGGGCAAGGCTTACAGGCCATATCTGACAGCACCGACGAAAGCGCCCCAAACAGCCCCCAGCCTGTAGCTGACACATCCACCTTAGGTACTCTCGACAACCAGCAGCCCCAGCTCTACCGCTGCCCGTACCTACCTGGCCAGCCTGTGAGGGTGCTAGAGCATAGCCCCGATGGTAGAGCCGCTGTAGAGACTGTGATCGGCCCCATTCGCTTTATGCTGGTTGCCCCATCTGAGCTAACGCCCTGCGCACCGCTGGCCACCGACCCCAGCCCCACAAACCCCCAAGAGCTGCCTGTAGCTGTTGCCCCTATGGGCGTGCCTATAGAGTTCTAATAAAAAAGGCCATGTTTAGGGCATGGCCTATTAATTTCTAAAATGAATATATCTATCCTCATCACATCAAATGGATAATTTCCCTAACATCTCACCCGATGAAATTTCAAATATTGAATCTCGGGCAATAAAAGACACAGAACAACCTCTTATCACGCTGCGATCTTTTCTATACTCATTTTCCGAGAAATATGGCAAGCCCATAGGCGAAGGCCGTCATCGCCTTGTTTTCTCGTATTCTGATAGCGAAGTTCTTAAGGTGCCTAAAAATAAAAATGGAATTTATGACAATCTATTTGAATGGAACCTTTACCTAAAACTAGGCTCTAAACAAATTCCATGTATGCCCGTACTAGCAAAGTGTCACAGCTTGAAATATATTCATAAAATCCCTTGTGTAGTAATGGAGCGAGTTTCACCTATTAAACTTAGTCATTATTTAGGTAGTATACCTAGCTGGGCAAATGTAATCGATAGAAAGCAGCTAGGCCAGAATAAAGCAGGTGTTTTAGTAGCTTTTGATTACGCTGATCTAAATTCAGCAGCGTTTACATTTTCAATCTAAAAAGTATAAGTTTCAAACTTGCTAAAATTAAAGTGTTGATTCCTTAAATTAAACTAACCTTATGGCTGAACAAAATATCTCAGAAAAGCTGCTTCAAATGCTGCAAGATGCAAAAGAAAAAAGTGGGGCTAAAGGCTCGCTTCGTTTCTACGTCGATCATTATTTGGAAAACGGGCATGGGACAGAGCTTGAAGCTGAGCTTGCATTCCTAGAAATGCAAGAAAATCCAGAACCTACTCAGCCTACCCGCCGCGATTCTGTTGAAAAAAATCCTTATTCTGAGGCAATTTCATCTAAGCGCGTTGCCAGAGGTAAGCAGCCTCTCAACACGGGGGCAAACTTTGAAAATACGGTAAAGAAACCGAAACGTTAGAATAAAATTAGACGTAGGCATTCGTTTACCTTGTCAACCGCCCCCTAAAAGGGCGGTTTTTTGTTGTCAATCCCCTTAATTTAATTGTAGTAAAATAGGGATATAAGGTTATTGGCTAACATTTTAATTCATTAAAAAGCATTGGATTTTCCAGCCTCTCTATCATCTAAGCAGCTATTAGCAATCTCTCATTTGACAATGGGCGATACTATCGACGCGACAGCGGCTAAGGTAGGAGTCCACGAAAGGACGATTGATAAATGGCTAACCCTATCTGATTTTAATGATGCCCTAAAGGCATCTAAAAAAAGACTTTGGGAAGATTTACATAGAGCTGAAGTAGAGAAAATCAGAGACGATTTGAATGTAAACGGTAATAGAATACATACTCTTTCATCTAGTCTCCTAACTCATTATGAGACTTGGCTAACTGATTTTGATATGAAATCTCTTTCAGATACCAATAAAATTAAATTGTTATCAGAGCTTAGATATTTAATGGATCAGGCTAGCACCTACAGACAGCAGGCAATGGGCATTGATGCACTTTTACAAGATTTAGAAGGTAGGCAAAATGAAATCTAAACGAAAGACTATGGAAGCTAGATTTTTAGATTCTATTGCCCGTGGGGCTGGATTCACTAATACTCAGGATTATATCGATTTTTTCTTAAATAAAAAACCTAAAAATGAACCCAAAGGATAAAATTAAAATCTCGGGATGGGTATCTGCTTTTGTGGTGAAAGCAGACCGCTTTATGATTACGGCGATAGAAAAGGAATCTGGCCAAAGAATTTCTGTGGCACCATCAGAAATCAAATGGCACAGCTCCTATAAGGATTTGAATATTGAGGATAGAGCCTTAGTCGATGGCTTCAAAATCTCTTAATGACATGGCAGACGATAAAGAAGATGTAAAGGATATCTAATTTATCTATAAATATTTGGTTTCCCCTTCTGACTTTTCAGGATTGCTTTGGAGTATAGGGGATAAATCAAAGTAAATTCTATAATGACCACAAAAAAAATAACTACACCCCCAGAGAGTCAGCTACCTTTAGCGATAGATCAAATAAAGCTAGGGCTAAAAAAACTACAAAATGCTCTGGATGACATTGCATTAAGAATACATAAGGTCGAAGGCTTTCATTGTCAATTTGAAAGGGATTTAGTTTACTGGCGCGATAGGGCCGCTCATCTTAAAGATATCAATTCAATGGATCTTTGGGCGGAAGCAAAAAATAATGAAGATAAGGCCGTAAGGCAAGTCAACAGACTTAGCGTTTATATTGGTGATCTCAAAAAACAATATGATGCGTCATACGATTTATTGTTTCAGTCCTCAAAACTCTTAGCTATGGATCTTCATGAGTTTCAAAAAG
>NZ_JBNXVS010000007.1:0-181168 GCF_050565655.1 Nodosilinea sp. AN01ver1
TATTCTCACGATCTATTCACAGACTGCATAATGAATCTGACCTGCCCAGCTATGCTGTTTTTCCCTCGCCAATCGAGGGGGTGCCGAAGTTGATGCAACTAGGTGCCGAAGTTATGCAA
This sequence comes from Nodosilinea sp. AN01ver1, assembly GCF_050565655.1. Classification (NCBI taxonomy): domain Bacteria; kingdom Bacillati; phylum Cyanobacteriota; class Cyanophyceae; order Nodosilineales; family Nodosilineaceae; genus Nodosilinea; species Nodosilinea sp. AN01ver1. Next base: position 120 of record NZ_JBNXVS010000007.1, read on the forward strand.
ATACGCAAAGGCCAAGGCGGCGATGTGCAGATTAGCGCCCGCGACCTTGAAGTCGTTGATGGGGCGCAGTTAAGTGCCAGCACTTTTGGATTCGGAAATGCAGGCAGCGTGATTTTAGAGATTGAGGAGCTAGCCCACTTTGCTGGCAGCTCTAGCGGCGCGTTTAGCAGAACTGATAGTGACGAGGAAGGCCAAGGCGGCGATGTGCAGATTAGCGCCCGCAACCTCGAAGTCGTTGATGGGGCGCAGTTGAGTGCCAGTACTTTTGGATTCGGGAATGCAGGCAACGTGATTTTAGAGATTGAGGAGCTAGCCCGCTTTGCCAGCGTTGACCCTACCGGCCCTAGCGGCGCGTTTAGCAGTATTAATCGTAACGGGGTAGGCCAAGGCGGCGATGTGAAGATTAGCGCCCGCAACCTCGAAGTCCTTGGTGGAGCGGTGTTAAGTGCCGTTACTTTTGGACTGGGAGATGCAGGCAGCGTGATTTTAGAGATTGAGGAGCTAGCCCGCTTTGCTGGCGTTGACCCTACTAATGGCAACCCTAGTGGCGCGTTTAGTAGTATTCAAGAAAGTGGAAAAGGCATAGGCGGAAATGTGCAAATTTATGCCACCAATTTAGAGATTCTTCAAGATGCATCTTTAGCTGCAAATAGTCTTGGCGTTGGTAGTTCTGGCGATATTATCTTGGTGATTTTAGAACAGTTGTTAGTGGATGACGGTACTATTGCGACCAATGCAGAAACTGCGTCAGGGGGGCAGGTGAACATTCAGGCAGGTCATATTGTTCTCAGAAATGATGCAGATATCCAAACTTTTGTGGGCCGGGGCGAAGGGAGTGGCGGCAATATTACGATCGCAGCCAATTTCCTCATTGCCCTTGAAGACAGCGACATTCTGGCCTTTTCTGCCGATGGTCGAGGCGGCATAATCGACCTCAGCCGCACTACCTTTTTTGGGCAAAACCCCAGCATTTCTGTCAGCAATTTAAGCCGAAATGAGCTGCTAGATTTAGATGGTAATGAGCGCGTCGATATCAACGCCACGGGCGGCATTGAGTCGGGCCAAATTTTTGTGGGCGACGCCACCTTTGTTGAAAACAGCCTGACGGCCCTGACCGATGCCATTGTCGATACCAGCGCCCTCACCGCCGGGAGCTGCATTGCCCGCAGCCAAGATAGCCTGGGCTCCTTTGTAGTCACTGGCCGCGATGGGTTGCCCGCCACCCCTGGCGATGGTGGCATTTCGGCCTACCCCACCGGCACAGTACGCGCTGTGGATGAACCTTCCACCACCCGCATTCAGGAACCTGATGGCGTGTATCAACTCCCCGACGGTCGCCTGGTGCTGAGTCGTCGCTGTGCAGACAGCGCTGCTCCCAGTAGCTAAAGACATAGACTGCAGCGCGGATTGCCAAACTGGCCGGTTTCTGCATTGACTCCCCAATCGACATGCTAGATAGTTGGGTCGCCGGAGCGATCGCCGCTCATCCGAATCTAGGCCCCCAGGTCGCCGTTGGTTTTGTGATCAGAGACGCTATTTGTGATGCATCTACTTCGTGCCGGGCTGTGTGCCTTCATGGTGTTGCTGGCCCTCGACCTGGGGGTTCAGGCCCAGGCTCCGCCGCCCAGCTTGCCCCTGCCAGAGCCCACCGAGCCCACCCGACCAGCCCCCATCAACCCGCCCCTGCCAGCCCCGCTTCCACCAGAGGAGCCGCTGCCGCGACCCCAGCCCGCCCCTGAGGAGAGTACGCCCCCGCCAGGGGAACTGGTCTTCAGCGTCAGCCGCATTGAGGTGTTGGGCAACACCGTTTTAGACAATGAGATCGCGGCTTTGGTGGAACCCCTGGAGGGGCAGGCCCTGTCGCTGGCCGATTTGCTCGGGCTGCGCACCGCCATTACCGAGCTGTACCAGAGCAATGGCTACGTTACCTCCGGGGCCTTTTTGCCCACCAACCAGGATTTGGGCAGCGGGGTGGTGCAGATTCAGGTGATTGAGGGCGGGGTTGAGACCATTCAGGTGAATGGGTTGGGGCGACTGCGCGAGGGCTATGTGCGCGATCGCATTGCCCTGGCCACCCAGTCGCCCCTGCAAATTGCCCAAATCGAAGACGCCCTGCGCCTGCTGCAAATCGACCCCCTACTGGAGCGGGTCGATGCCGAACTTACCGCTGGCAGCCGACCGGGGCAAAACATTTTGATTCTCGACGTGGCCGAGGCCGACCCCCTATCGGCTGCGATCACCCTCGACAATTCCCAGTCATCGAGCATTGGTTCGCTCCAGGCCGAGGCCCAGGTGCAGCACCGCAACGTGTTGGGTCTGGGGGATGCGGCCAGCCTGCGCTATGGCCGCACCCAGGGGTTAAACCTCTATGAGCTGCGCTACGGCCTGCCCATCAACGCCCGCGACGGCACCCTGCAACTGCGCTACGAAAACGCCAGCAGCCGCATCGTTACGCCCCAGTTCGTCGATGCGGGCATTCGCAGCAACAGCCAAACCCTGGCGCTGAGCCTGCGCCAACCTCTAAGTCGCTCCATCAGTCAGGAGTTTGCCCTGGGCTTGGCCTTTGATCTGCGCCAGAGTCGCAGCTTTATTCTCAACGACATTCCCTTCTCGTTTTCGATCGGGCCAGAGAATGGGGTGGCGAAGGTGAGCGCCCTGCGGTTTTCCCAGGACTGGCTGGCGCGAGATCTGCGGCGGGTGGTGGCGGCGCGATCGCAGTTTAGCCTCGGCCTCGGCCTGTTCGATGCCACCGTCAACGACACCGGCACCGATGGTCGCTTTTTTGCCTGGCTGGGCCAGTTTCAGTGGGTCGAACGGGTTTCGCCCAACCTGCTGCTGGTCAGCCGCGTCAACGCCCAGCTCACCCCCGACTCGCTGCTGCCCCTGGAGCGCTTTAGCGTTGGCGGGCTAGACACCGTGCGCGGCTACGCCCAAAATCAGCTCGTCACCGACAACGCCGTGGTGGGTTCGGTTGAACTGCGCATTCCCCTATCGGCCACCCCCAACCAGCTGCTGCTCATTCCCTTTATCGACGCGGGCACCGGCTGGAATACGCAAACCGAAAGCCCCACTCCTTCGGTGCTGCTGGGCACGGGGCTGGGGGTGCAGTGGCAGCCCATCCCCGCTGCCAGCCTGGGCCTTACCTACGGCATTCCTCTGATTGGCGTGCCCAACCGGGGCAGCTCCTGGCAAGAAAACGGGTTTTACTTCACCTTTACCTATCAGCCGCTTTAGACATTGTTACCAAAGAATGACAGCACCTCGCCCCCCATTACAGAAAAGTGCAAGGTTTCTGGCTGCAAATGCGGTTTAATTCTGATTGAGTTGCTTTAGTAGTCTGCTAAGCCAAAGGTGACAGGTTAGTGGGGTTCAGGGTTCAAGGTTTCAGGCCTGCCGTGAACCATACGCCTTAAACCCTGAACCTTAGTCCGTGAGAGCTTGTCAACATTAAGGTTGGTCAAGCCGGTACTAGAACATGGAGCAGCAGCTAGGAAATTCATCTCGGCTGACACAGCGAGGGAGAGCCTGTTTGACAAAGCTTGTTAAGCCCGTTATTGACTCGGCTTGGCTATTGCGCTGGTGGTATCGGTACCAAGCCCACTGGCTAAACCGCGAAGCCGACGCCATTCGCAACGGTCTGCTACAAGACCTGTTTGCGGTGCGGCGGCAGCTAGAGCTGATGCTTGGTGACGGCGGTGTAGCCACCGTCGAGCACCTCTACCAGTCGCTCGAAAACCTGGGCAATCGGCTTAGCTCTCCCTACCTGCACGACTCGTTACCTTTGGCGATTCAGCAGTCGCTGTTAGACTGGCCGCTACAGGTGCTTGTCAGGGCGGAGTTGCCTGGCCAGTGGCCTATCGAACCAGTCGAGCACACCATGCTGCTATTGTCAGTTTTAAAGTATCTGGGGCAAACTCTGGCGGCCCAACCCAACCTGCCTCAGATCTGCGTAGTCAGTCTCACAGACAGCTTGGGCCGCAAGCGGTTCACTATTTATATTGGCTACGAAACCGCTGTTCCCACCGCCCTGCTAACCCTAGATACAGTAGAGGACTGGCGAGCTTACCTCACCACCTTTGATCTATTAAGCCAGGGCCAAGCTTGCTCTACCCACGAAGCCACCACCCTACGCTGGACATTTGAGTGGTAGCCGACCACCGCGATCGCCCATCTGGTTTGTTACTGTATCCCTCTAAAGCTATGACTACACCTCAACGTCGCCAACAACTGCTGGTCGTTGATGACCACGAAGCTGTACTCAGCGGCACTGTCAGCGCTTTGCAAAAAGACTATCCCGACGCCGACATTTACACCGTGCGCACTGCCCAGGATGCAGCTACCAGCATAGCGACGGTACTTCCCGATCTGCTGGTGGTCGATCTCTCGATTCCAGAAACCGCTGGGGCACCCTCGCTGCCCGAGACGGGGATTGGCCTGCTGCGATCGCTTATGCAGCAGTACCCCGAACTCAATATTGTGGTGCAGAGTGCCCATGTCAAATCGCTGGTGCGGCTCAAACCGGCGATCGACGCCCATCAGGGGGGCTTTACCATTGTCGATAAAAGCCTGCCCCTGCACGAAATGCTGACCAGGGTGAGTTGGGCTATGCAGGGGCTAATTTACACCCCCAAAGATATGCGCAGCGGCCTGGAGGTCAAGCCCAAGTGGCTACAGGTTTTGCAGCTGGCGTTTAAAGAAGGACTACAGGATAAAGCTATTGCCGATCGCATGAATATCTCAGAGCGCACCGTGCGCCACTACTGGAGCAAGGTGCAAGATGCCTTGGGCATCTATCCCGACTCCGGCAAAAACATTCGCATTCAAACCGAAATTCGCGCCCGTGAAGAAGGGCTGATCGACTGAGCGATCGCACTTTTCCCCACCTCTATCCCCTGACAATAGTCAGAGACTTCAATTGGCGGCCCCTACGATGGGGTTGCTTTTTTAGTACTGTAGTTTTCGGCAACCTGCTTGACAGCTTTTAACCATTTTTCTGGCATCTATACCCCCTGACTAGGGAGTTTAAACACTCTAATCTAAGAGCCATAGAGAGCCAAAGCGACATCGCACCGTCTTGCCATTCATAACCCGGTTTATAACGCTGCTTATGGTCTGCCTAACCCTTGTCTTGCTTAAGGTTAAGGCAATTGAGGCGGCGCTACCGGGGCCAAATCTCGATGTCAATTAGTTAGAACATTTTTAGGAGATAGAACTATGAGTTTGAAGTTAGATGCATCTACTTTGTTAAGTAACGGACAAGGCAATTTGAATATTGCTGGCAATGCCGAAATCAGTGACTATCGTGAAGTACCTTCCGTGCTTTCTCCTGGCTTTCAAATTAAGGTCAATTTCATCGATGACAACTTTACCGACAGCCAGAAAGATATTTTTTATGAAGCTGCAAGTCGCTGGTCTGAAGTAATTATTGGTGATGTTCCCGACGGCTTCGATAGAAGTCTTGGATACATCGACGACATCGTAATTGATGCTTTTGCCAACTTCAGTGATGGCGTAAACGGGACTCTTGGTGAGGCTAATGTGCTTGGTTTACGTCCAGAATCTTCGTTGCCATATTATGGTTTCATGAACTTTGATACGGTTGACATTGGTGTCTTGGAAGCTAATGGTGGCTTGCTTGATGTCATTTTGCATGAAATGGGGCATGCTCTCGGAATTGGTACTATATGGGACGATTTAGGCTTGCTTGATACTTCGAGCATTAGCGATCCTCGGTTTACTGGTGCATCAGCTACATCTGAATATAACAAAATCTTCGGGTTGAATGAAGATTCTGTACCTGTTGAAGCTGATGGGGGAGGTGGAACAGCTCTGGGTCACTGGCGAAAAACATCCTTTGGTGACGAATTAATGACAGGTGACCTGAATGAATTAATGACAGGTCGCCTGGATGCTGGATTAAATCCCTTGAGTAGTATTACCGTTGCCTCCTTGGCAGACCTTGGTTATGACGTTAACTTTCCAGCAGCAAATACCTACTCTCCTATTGGCAGCAATGATGACTTCACTATTCGGCGAGGTTATGATAACGAAAGAATTATTGGTTTCGATGGCATCGGTGCCGGAACGAATCCCGATGCTGCGACTTTAAGTGAAGCCGATAATCTTCTGTTTCAGGGAGAGGGGCTAACCGCTCGCAACATGCTGCTGAATCAAAAGGATGAAGATTTGGTGATTACGTTTGAAGGAATCTCCGATGTCAGCGTTATATTGGAAGATTTCGCCATCGAAGATTTTGATAATCTCGGTCAAGGTCCGGGAACAACTAAAAATCAGGGCAACGTGGTATTTCTTCCTCAAGGATTTGATGCAACCAATAGCATTTTTGAGTTTGAAGGTATTTTTGAAGATGTTTTTGATGTCTTTAATAATGATTGGGAAAAGCCTCAAGTTCTCAACAAAAATACCGTCACCTTTCTGAATGCCCTGGATAACATTACCAGTGGATTTGATGAATCAAATGATGTGATCAATGGTTTGGAAGGCAACGACGTTCTCAATGGTCTGAGCGGTAACGACTTGCTTCGCGGCGGCAGCGGCAGCGATAGGCTGATCGGTGGTTCTGGCAATGACTTTCTCAATGGCTACGGCTTTACTCTCGGCGAGGTGGATGTGCTTGAGGGCGGCTCGGGGGCCGATGTATTTGCCTTTGGCGGTGCCGACGCTCCCTATTACCTTGGCGATGGTTATGCCACTATCACCGACTTTAACTATTTGGAGGGCGACAAAATTCAGGTTACGGGTAGCGCTAATTACAACATCGCGTCCCAAAATCTGTCTGGAGGGCTCGCCACTGATACTCTGATCTACTTTGGCCGCGATCTAATTGGCGTGGTGCAAGATACGACTAACGTGGACACCATGTTTGATTTCATCGCCGCCTAAGGCGGGGCGATCGCGCTAAATTTCCGCTAATTTTCACTAATGCTTTCCTCTCTAGCAATGCGGTCGCTCTGCGTTGCTAGAGTTTTTAAGTTTGATAGCCCACCGCACTGACAACTCCTGGAAAGAACACCTGGATTGGGTGCCCTGCCTGAGATCCTCTGGTACCCTGGGGTTTAGCTGTTGTCAGGCTCCGGTAAAATTCGGCCCAACCGACTGCTTTGCTATGTAAATAGGGGTGTGTTTCGATGCCAAACCGTCTGCGTCGTCGCCTGAACGGCCTGTGGAGCCTGCTGTTTTTGGTGGGGCTGATGCTGGCAATCTGGAGTGGCCAGGGGTGGTGGTCGTCGGGGCTGGCAAACGATGCGATCGCGCCTCAAACTGGCACACCAGCGCAGCTAGTGCAAACTGGGGTTTCCTTATACCAGGCGGGCGACTACCAGAGCGCCATCGATCGCTGGCAACGGGCTTTGCAGAGCTATGGCCCTGATGCTGAGCCATCCCAACGGGCGCTAGTCTACGAAAACCTGGCCAGAGCCCACCAGCAGGTGGGGCAACCTGCCGAGGCGCTAGACGCCTGGGCGGCGGCAACGACCCTATACCGCGAGCTGGGCGACTCGCTGCATCTGGGGCGCACGTTAACTGAGCAGGCCCAAGTGCATTTGAGTCTGGGGCAGCATCGACGGGCGATCGCCCTGCTCTGTCTTCCTGCTACGGAGGCTCCCGCAGACGCCTGCACTCCTGGCTCGGCCCTCGCCCTGGCTACCGCCACCGACGATGCCCTGGGGGAAGTCGCCGCCCTGGGCAGTCTGGGCGAAGCCTACCGCCTGCAGGGCGACTACCCCGAGGCTGAGACCGTTTTGCAGCGAGGGCTAAAACTTGCCCAATCGTCGGGCTATGGTCAGTTTGAGGGCGCATTGCTCAACAGCCTGGGCAGCATTTTTCAGCGGCGATCGCGCCTTGACTACCGCCGCGCCGAGGCGGCGAGCCAGCTAGGGCTAACTGGCATTGCCAACACCTTTAGCGACCAGGCCCAGGGGCAGGCCCAGCAGGCCCAGCAGTTTTTAGAACAAGCCCTTGAGCGTGCTCAGCAGCAGGGCAATCTAGCCGCTGAGTGGCAAACTCGACTCAACCTGCTGCCCCTGTACCGCCAGCAAGACGCCCCAACCGCTGTGGATGCGACCCGGCGGCGACTGGGCGAACTGATTACCCAACTGCCCGCCAGTCGGGCGGCGGCCTATGGGGCGATCGCCGTGGGCCGGTCGTATCAGCCGGTGGGCACCACCTTTCGCTGTGCCCTGCCCGGTAGTGAGGCCGAGGCCCAGACTTGGCTAGACCAGGGAGCGGCGATCGCTACCCAAATTGACGACCACCGTGCCCACTCCTTTGCCCTGGGAGAACTCGGCCACCTACGCGAGTGCCAGGGTCAGCTTAATGCCGCCATGGCATTAACCCAGCAAGCTCAGATAGCGGCTACCCAGGGTTTAGAGGCAGCCGATAGCCTTTATCTATGGCAATGGCAAGCGGGCCGTATCAATCGTCGCCAAGGCAATGCCGAAGCAGCACTGGCCGCCTACACCCAGGCCGTCACCACCCTAGAGAGCATTCGCACCGAAATCTTGGTGGCCGATCGCGATGTGCAGTTTGACTTTCGCGATACCGTTAAGCCCCTCTACCGCGAGCTGATAGAACTCCAGCTGTCGGGAGTGGCAAGCCTTCAGGCGGTGGCAAAGCAAGACCTGCCCCCATCAGCCTCAGCCCTGGAGTCGGCCCTGGTTACCGCCGATGCCCTGCGGCTGGCCGAGCTGCAAAATTACTTTGGCAACGACTGCATTCTTAACCCCGTCGCCCAGGCCCGAGTCGATTTGCTGGCCCAAAGCAGCAATACCGCCGTGATTAGCTCGGTTGTGCTGCCTCAGCGCACGGCTCTGATCGCCAACCTGCCCAACCAACCTCCCCAGCTCGTCTGGATTGACAATAGCTCTCAGCTGCGAGACACCGTTGTGCAGTTTCGCCTGGGGTTAGAGGCCTTCTACACCGAACCCTACGACACCACCGTGGCCGAACAGCTCTACGGGCAGCTGATCAAGCCCCTAGAACCGGCGCTAAAGGCGGGCAACATTACCACCCTGGTATTTATCCACGACGGCTTTTTGCGCAGCGTGCCCATGGCGGCGCTTTATGACGGCAGCCAGTTTTTGATTGAAAAGTACGCCGTGGCCACCACCCCGGCCCTCACCCTGACCACCGCCGCCCCCCAGCGCCCCAAAAATTTGCAGGCGCTGGTGTTGGGCAGTAGTCAGGCGGTAGTTGCGGCAGGGCGACGGTTTCCGCCCATTCCAGCGGTGCCGACAGAGGTAGCTTCGGTCTTGGCAGCGCTACCGGGCAGTCAGGCCCTGCTCGATGAGGCCTTTAGCGAGGCCCAGCTGAAGCAGGCCCTGCAAGCAACGCCCTTTTCCATTTTGCATTTTGCCACTCACGGGCAGTTTAGCCCCGACCCAGCGCAAAATTTTATCGTCACTGGTCAAGGGGAAACCGTTACCTTTGGCCAGCTAGAGGGGTTCATTCAGTCGGGGAACTCCAACAATTCCCAAATTGACCTGGTCATGCTTACCGCCTGCGACACCGCCGCTGGGGACGACCGCGCCACCCTGGGCCTGGCCGGGGTAGCAATTCGGGCTGGGGCTAGAAGCGCGATCGCCTCCCTCTGGCAGGCCGACGATGCCACCACCGCCCAAATTACCCAAGACTTTTATCGGTTTTTGAAAGAGCCCAAGCTCAACAAAGCCCAAGCGCTTCAGCAGGCTCAAATTCATGCCATTCGGCGGGGGCCTAGTGTCACCCCCGGCAAGTGGGCACCGTTAATCTTGGTGGGCAATTGGCTTTAAATCTAAGGGTTGTTGGTCTGTAGGGTAGCAACTAATGGAAACAAGGCGTTAATGCAACAACGCTCGTCCTGGTAATTCAACTGCTGATCGTCACCTTGGTAGTAATACCAATTTCATGTAGAGTCGCCCTGGTAGTGCTCCTAGCGCGCATCTCCAAGGCAGGCATCGTGCCAGCGGTTCAGGTGTCGCAATAGTGGCTGCAAGATTATGTCCAATGCCAAAGCTGCCCAAATCCCTTAACAGGCCGCAGGGCAACCCCAAAAAAAGGCCCTTAATGGTGCAATGCGATGAACTCTGGTCCTTCGTTGACGACAAGGGCTATAAATAGTGGGTCTGGCTGGCGCTCGATGCCCAAACTCGAGAAATTATTGGGGCGTATGTGGCGATCGCCCTGAGGTCAGTGCGCAGTGTTTGTGGGACTCTCTACCAAAGCCTTATTCAGCAAGAGTTATGTTGCGGTTAATCTACCTTCGTAAGGGCGAATCTGAGTACGGGTATGGGTGGTATGACGGGGGATATGAGTTGGGTATGAGTTTTGGGTGGAGGGATAGGGTGTAGATGGGTGGATGGGTGGTCTATTCGCGAAGTGGCTCTGTAGAAGCAACGAAGTCGAAGGAGAATGAAGGGGAGGTAGGATGGGAGAAGAAATAATGGGAAGACAGGGGGCGAACGCGATGGTGGCTATTCCAGCGGGCTTCAGTCCGCAGGAGTATTTAGCACTTGAGCACGCCAATGCCGTTCGCCATGAGTATCGGCGGGGGCTGGTCTATGCGATGGCGGGAGGCAGCGACAACCACAGCCGCCTCAGCATCAATGTGCTGACTGAAATTAATTTGCATTTGCGGGGCGGCGATTGCCAGTTTTTCTCTGGCGATGTCAAGGTCAACTATGCCGCTGATTTTTTCTACTACCCGGATGCCTTTGTCACCTGCGACCCGCGCGATTCAGGCGATCGCTACGTTAAGCGCTATCCCAAGCTGATTGTGGAGGTGTTGTCGCCCTCTACCGAAGAGTTTGATCGAAGGGGGAAATTCAAGGACTATCAGCAATTGGCTTCGCTGGAAGAGTATGTGTTGATCGACCAGGATGAGCGACGAGTGGAGTGCTGGCGACGGCAATTTCCCAAGGAGGCCGCACCAACACCCCAGAATGAGTGGCATTTGGAGGTTTATCAAGCCGAGGATACCGTTGTGCTAGAGAGCATTGGGCTGGCGATCGCGATGGCGGATCTCTACCAAGGGGTAATCTTGCCAGTAGCTTAGGAAAAGACAGCAGGCGCGCGTAATGGCAGGGCGATCGCTACAGCTATCCACAGCAGGCAGCAGCAGGCCCGGCAGGCGCTGCTGGTGAGACACCTGACCCAGAAGGCGATCGCATACGAGCTAGCCCTTGCCTCCTGGTCAACGGTGAACAAGTTCTTTAATGGCAAACCCGTTGACCGCTTTATCTTTCAAGAAATTTGCACAGCACTGGGGCTGGAGTGAGAGGAAGTTGTTAAAAGTGGGGAGGTGGAGCGTGGCGGAGATGGAGCGAGTCTTACTCCAACACCCCTCACCCCTACAGATACCCATCCCCGCATCCTCACCGCTACCCAAACCCAAGCCACCGCTGCCCGCGAGGCGCTGAACCCGAGGATTCTAGAGCGCATTCCCAGGGCGGTCGTGCGGGGAAAGTACCTGGGGGCCATTGCACGGGGCGTCCACGAGCAGAAAGAGCGGCTGATCGCCATCATTGGTCCAGCGGGCTATGACAAAAGCACGATTTTGGGGGACATCTACGATGAACTGATGGCAGCAGAGACGCCCTGGGTGGGGCTGGTGCTGTGCAGCGGTTTGTCTCTATCTACCAGCTACCTGGGCTTTATGTCCTACGGCTTCGTCGCCTCCACTATGGCGGGGCCAATACCCACCGCCCCATCCCAAAATCAGCAGGAGATGATCGCCAATGCCCTGGGGCAGAGCCTGTGCGGGGAATTGCACTCGGTGGTGGAGGTGTGCCAGAAACTGTCGCACACCCAGGGCCGAGGGGCGCTGCTGATTGACACTCTGGCTCTGGTGATCAACCGTGACTTTGTGGTGGCCTTTGGGGCACTGATGCGCCAGGTATTGGCAGGGGGCGCCACGGTGGTGTTCACCTGCCACGACCACAAGTACAACGACTACCTGGAGCCGGTGAATAAGCGATTGCCGGGGCTGAGCCAGGCGGCGGATCGCTACTCGGTGCCCAACTCTTCTACCACTGAGATTCGGGCGGCGGCGGTAGCCTTTTTTTGCACCCTGACCCCAGAGCAGCCGGAGCGAGGCCAGGCGTTTGCCGATAAAATGCTGGCTCTCTCAACGGACAACCGCTCCCTGCAGGATATTTTGGAAAGCCCGCTGCTGCTGGCCCTGCTGTGCGACCTATTCGGCGAAGCGGGGGATGTGCCCCCCGACCTGATAGTGAGCAAGCTGTACCAGCGCTACTGGCAAGAGAAAGTAGTCTACAGCCGCATAGACCGAAGCCACTATGCCCCCCTTGGCGATGGAGAAAGAAGCCCTTTGCCCAAACCCCTGAACCCCCAGTTCGTGTTCAAACACAAACCGCTCTAGCGCCGTCCTCCGAAACACCGACTCCCGCTCCCCACAGTGCTGGATCGCTGCGTCAATAATCGATGTAGCCGAAGGCTGATCGATTATTGCTTGGGCTATGCCTTCTGGTAGCTCCGGTAATTCCAATCCTTTCAACTGAATCAGGGCATTCCACCCCCGCTGCAACAGCCCCTCGTCAACCTCTTTTGGCTTTCGCTTCCGCGAGACCAGCGTCGCCGTCTCCCGCAGCGCCCGATTACTCTCAGACCCCGTCGCCTCCTACTCCTCGATCAGTTTCAGAATCTGCTGCCTGCGGGTCGAAAACGCCTTCAGCAGTTCGGACGAGTATCCGGCCAACTCAAACTGCCCATGAGCTTTGGGCTCTATCTGGTAGCCGTGCTGCTTCAGCGCTACAGCTAGTTCATTCTGGTAAATCTGGCCCAGGAGTTTCTGGTTCGCGATCGCCGCCTCATTGCTCAAACTAAACCACCGCCCATCGGCCAACTGGGTCGCATTCATCACCACACAATGGCTGTGCAGCTGCGGCTCCGCCTCACGACTGGTGGAATGGGTGAACACCGCTGCGGCGATATTCCCGGTTGTCACCTTCGTCCGCCCGGCCTCGGTTGAGATCCGGGTTTGGGCATAGCGCTCTTCCAGCACCGATAGAGCTTTGGCCACTGCTTGATGATGGGCTTCCAATACCCGCGCGTCTTGCTGCACCAGGGCTGCAATGCTGACACTCTTAGGATCGCTGAAGGTAAAATCCGTCGCCGCCCGCCGCTTCTCGGGGTCAACTACTTTCCCCTTCAGCGATCGCCCATCGGGAGCCTGCCCCGAGAGCATTTGGCTGAATTCCTGCTGATTGACAACCCCAGCCAATCCCAACGACGCAGCCCCTTTGCCCACCCACTGGGTCGGGTGAGCGGCTTCTTCCGCCGAGTAATAGTCCTCATGGGTGTAATACGTCGCCGCTTGAGCAGCAGAGAGGTTGCTCGTGGAAAGCATGGAGAAGCTGGGTTAAAAATACGACGCCACCCTGGAGCGAGAGCGAGAGCGTCTTCAAAAACGGTAGAAACCCTTTGTGGAGAGCCGTTGCACAGTTTTTGCCAAAACCCTGGCGTACTGTGTGGCCTCTCCGCGAAGCCCCCGATAGGGGCGCAGCAATCTGATATACCTGATCCTAAATTGCGGTGTCAGCCCCTACTCAGCTTCAACACAAAATGTCACGAACAATTTGGGATATTTTCAGCATAAAGGCTCAGGGTCACGAAAAAGAACGATTTTTCACGTTCCATCCATGACACTTTATGGCAAAGATGAACATCTCCAGGCTCAGTTCCGAGGAGGATGCCAGCCCACTGAAACCCAGCGTTTTCTGGCCGCCACGATAGCTGCGTTATTCATTCGCAGCGCCAAGACGGTAGCCCGTCCCACAGCGGTAACACCTTCAACTCGGGTGCCATCATCGCTCCAGGCAAAATGCTGATGCCAGTCTTGAAGCCTTGGATTAAAGAGAGGTCCAGTTTGTTGGGTCAGTAAATCTTGGCCTGTTGTCGAATCGCCCTTGAACTCATTGCAAGATCGGCAGGCTAAGCAGACATTTTCAAAGCAGGTTTCGCCACCTTTGGAACGAGGGTGGATGTGGTCAAAGGCCATCCGAATGCCGCTCAGGGCCTCGCTGGTTTTGCAGTAGCAGCAACGATCGCGATCGCATGCTCGGACCCGATTGCGCAGATCCACAGAAATATAGCTGGCCATCAAGCTTTTGGCAGAATCGAATGGCCGCGCCAGCGCAGCAAAGCGGCGGCTTGAGCTTTGCAGAGCATAAATCGCTCTGCCTCTTTTCTCAGGGCAGTTAGCTCGTTTTGTTCTGCTGCTGTCAAACTGTCATTCTGATTGCGATCCAGTAGTTCGTCGTACCGCTCTAGTTCGGCTTCAGATCGTTGGCTACGGGCAACTCTCCACAGGGCATCATCATCCAGCCGATCTAGAGCAGCTAATGCAGATTGAAACTCCGGTGGTACATCACCCCAAGGGGGTGGGCTACCGATTTGCAGTGCCCTGAGGATAATTTCATTGAGAGGGCGCTGGGTTGCCTCGGCAGTATTTACCAGTCGCTGGTGAATATGCTCTGGGATATCAATGGTGACGGTAGCTGTCATCGGTGCGCTGAACTATAAGAGGCTTGAGCCCGGATCCGAACAGGAAAGTTTCAATCTTAACTAAAGCTGGCTACGGAAACACATTAGGTGAGATCAGGGGGCCTCAAATTTGTGAAATTGGTAGCTCCGTAGTGCTTGTCGATCATCTTAGCGCTGGTGCCTGTCCAGCGACCGTTGGCGCAGCCTCTCCTGTGGAGAATAGCTGTGCTGTTGATGTGGGCTTCCACGCACAAGCTGATGAATGTGTGGCGGCACTGGTAGCTCTTGCGGTAAGGAGTGTCGCAAGCCTTGAGGACGGCTCGCCAGGCGCGGGTAGAAAAGTTGTGCTGGTCGATGAACTTCCCCTTGGGACTCGGGAATAAAAAGGCATTGCTGTCGCTCTTCTCCGGCCTGATGGCATCGAGAATAGCCTTGACCTCTGGCGTGATAGGAAAATCCCGCTTCCGCTGAGTCTTGAGCCCCTCCTTCAGGGTCAAGCCATCTTCGGAAACCACCACCGACTGCCTGAACTTGATGACCGATGGGGTAATGTGCTTCCACTGGAGAGCGATGACTTCGGAAGGACGGGCTCCGGTGGCAAAGAGGAAGCGCACGTAGGAGGTGTAGTGGCTGTAGTAGCGATCGCTCTCAAACCCCGCAATAATCCTGTCTCGCTCCTCTTTGGTAAAAGGATTCACGTCTTCATCCTCAGACAACCCCTTAGGAGCCCTGATTTTCATGGCTATAAAGGGATTGCTCTCGATTAGGCCTTCCTCTTCCGCCCAGCTACAGCAAGCTTTGAGCTGGGTCAGGCAGCGCTTAGCCGCATCCGGAGTCAACTTCGCCAGCAGATGGTCACGAATCAGAATAGCCTCGTCTAGAGATTTGCTGGGGAACCGGCTGATGTGATTTTTCTGTTTGGTGAAGTCCTTGGCGTAGGTGCTAGGGCTGATCTGGGGTTTCTTAAACTGGGCGTACTTCTCCCAGATCTCGTCCAGCCCGATTTGGGGGGCTGCGGGCGGATTGGGGGAAATGGGGGAAACGGTGGTGAGCGATCCAACGGCCTGGTACTTCTGCAGGCTGAGATCTACCTCTCCGTAGTCGATATCTCGCTGAATCGCCCTGACGGTGTCGCCTACCCGCTGGCGGTTTAGGGGGGTGTCGTCAAAGCCGGTGGAAATGTAGAATCGCTTGCGCTGCACCTCCCCATCCACCTCAACGGGGTAGGAAAAAACGATTTGCAGCCGTCCTTTGGTGTTTTTGAACTGAACCGAGCCTTTTTTGCCTTTGCTTTTTGGGGTGGCCGAGTACATGGCAGCACCGGGGAATGAAGAGCATTCGTACTACTTCCCTCTTCGGGTACCGTGGCGATCGTCCGGAGATTCCCCCAAAAAAATTCCCCCAAATTTCCCCCAATTTTCCCCCAATCCGTCCCCCAAACTCGTCTAAAGGTGTCCAAAAATGGACAACGCAAAAATACGAGGCTCCAAAGCAAAAGCCCCGAACCGTTTAGATTCAGGGCTTTTCACTTGATTTAATTGGATGCCAGGAGGCGGGCTTGAACCGCCGACACGAGGATTTTCAGTCCTCTGCTCTACCAACTGAGCTATCCCGGCGAGGGAGCGCAATTTCCAGCGCTCACTTAAGATAGCAAGCTGATGTCACACCTGACAAGACCGTAGGAAAAAAATGCCGATATTCTCTACTGCACCTCACGCAGGCGGGCTACCTTGAGGTAAAAATTGCCTGCCCCCTGCCCCGCGTAGGCACTCACCCGCACGGTGTAGGCCCCGGATTCGGTAATACGGGAGAAGAGCAAGGAATTGGTGGTGCCGTCGGGGCCGTCGTCGTTTTCGCCCATGGTGACGCCGTCTTTGTTCATCAGAATCACCAGGGTATCGAACTCATCGGAAATGACATCGATCGCGACCTGGTCACCAGCCTCAAGATTGACCGTATAGTCGCGGGCAAACCCCCCAGTCCCCGTGGGAATATCGCGATCGCTCAAAGCGTCATTAACTTCGCGCGAGGCCGGTAGCGAAATAGGTGTATAAACAGCGGTTTGTGCTTTGGCTGGCAGCGACGTTAAGGCGAGGGTCGTCAACGCTAGGGGCAGCAGCAGGCGGCGATAGAGGCGAAGGTGAAAGCGCATAGATTCTGGGAGAATGGGAGGTAAGCGTGGCTCAAAGGCACGAGGTCGTGCCTATTATGGCCTAAATCTATAAACTGCTTCGGGAACTAAAAAAGTCTACACATACCCAACGCTTTGCTCTCTAGGATGGCTGGCGTTGGCCCAGTCCTACCAGGGGCGCTGAAAACTGGGGTTTTGGTTGCGTCGTTTCGCGATTTCGTTGCTACACTCACAGACGACCAACGCCGTAGGTATGCCGCCCTTGTCCATGCTGGAGCGCCGCCGCCATCGTTCACTACCCCTAACGCCCAGAACCAGGCGCAGACGACGGCGAACTCCGCGTCGACGAGCGTTGATGACGATGGCTCTGCTCAGCAGTACCCTCCTGCTGGTAGCGTTTCGAGGGGCAAGTGAGTACTGGCGACAGCCGCTGGAGTTCACGCAGCGTCCGGTCGGGCAGATTGTCAATCGGGCTGAGGTCGCCACCGGCATTCGCCAAATTCAAACCGCTAACGGTCGCCCTACCCTCACCCCCCTGCCCCTGGCTGAAGAGGTTTGGACCTGCGAAGTGGTCGTCATTGGCGGCACCCTGGGCGGGGTTGCCGCTGCAGCCCAGGCCATGAAAGCGGGCGTTACGACCTGCCTGATTGAGCTCACCCCCTGGATGGGGGGGCAGATTAGTTCCCAGGGCGTGTCGGCGATCGATGAGTCGCGGGCCATGCGCTGGCGGCGCAACTTTTCGCCCAGCTGGGAAGCGTTTAAGGCGCTGATTAAGCGTCAGCCTGTGTACCTGCCGCCGTGGACGGGGCTGCCCGCTCAGCTGTCGGTTGACCAGACCAACAGCTGCTGGGTCGGAGAGCTTTGCTTTACCCCCCGGGCTGGAGCGACCGCCGCAGAGATGTGGCTGCGTGAGGCCGCCAAGAGCGCGCCCGAAAGTCGCTGGGCCACCTCTACAGCCTTTAAGGGGGCCGCCTTTGACGCCTCGGGCCGCTATGTGACGGCGGTGTACGGGGTGCGCCGCATTCCCTTAAACCCAGACTATGTGCCGACCGGGCGGCTCTCTCAGGAGCTAGAGCGCTGGTACGCCTGGTCTGACGACGAGGCCTACAACAAAATTCCGATTCGGCTGCAGTCGCCCCCCGATCGCCGCATGATTGTGATCGACGCCACCGATACTGGCGAACTCGTGGGCTGGGCTAACTTTCCCCACCGGCTGGGGTCTGACGGCCAGGCCTTTACCGGCGAAGTCAACGCCCCGGCTCAGGACAACCCTGACTGTACTCAGGCCTACACCTACCCCTTTGTGCTGGCCACCCTCGACGACAAAAATGAGAGCCTGAGGGCGCTGCAAAAAATAGACCCCGTTCTGACTAAGGCTGAGCACCGCAACGAGTTTAACCTGGAGGGGTTTCCCTTCTTCAACTTTGGCAGCGTGTTTAACTACCGCCGCATTGTCAGTCAGGTATCGGGTAACAGAAACGTCAACCTGACTCGCCCCGGCGAAATTACCCTGATCAACTGGAACAAGGGCAATGACTGGCACTTTATGGACCCGCCTCTCGTATTTACCGAAGAGGATATTCGCCTTTCAGGGCAGCGCCAGGACTGGCTGGGAGGGCTATCGCCAGAGTCGCTCAACTACGGCGAAATTCACGCGTTGAAGTTTGCCGAATGGCTGATCGAAACCGAAGCGACGAACAAACTGCCGCTGACATTTTTGAGCGGCAGTGCCTCTCCCCTGGGCACCCAGTCGGGCCTTAGCATTGCGCCCTACATTCGCGAGGGGCGGCGCATTTTAGGTCGCCCGGCCTATGGTCAGGACAGCTTTATGGCGGTGGAGGCCGACCTGCGCGAAGACATGACCGGCGGGCGCGACTTCAGGGCTACCGCCGTGGCCCTAGCCCACTACGACATCGACATTCACGGCTGCCGCTATAGGTCGTGGCGGCCCTCCTACGAGGCGGCGGGGGCCAGCATTAAGGAGTTTGTGGTGCGGCCTCTGCAAATTCCCTTAGAGGCGCTGGTCCCCCAGGGGGTCGACAACGTGCTGATCGGGGGCAAAAGCATTGCCGTTAGCCACATTGTCAACGGGGTAACGCGGGTGCACTACGGCGAGTGGAGCGTGGGCAGCGCGGCGGGGGGCACAGCGGGGTGGCTGCTGCGCTACGGCAAACCCTACGACCTGACCCCGGCGCAGATTGTGGTGACGGGGCAGATGCCCGCGCTACAGGCGTTTTTGATTGAGCAGGGCCTGCGCTTTACCTGGTAGGGCTGCGCTTCTCCACGCTGGCGCTGACTGGGCTAGATCTAGTGCCCAGGGAGTTCAAACGGTAGTTTTGTGAATACAGCCTTGGCCTATCCTAGAGGGTGCTGATCTGGGACAGGGTCAGATATTTAGGTGAGGGGTGAGTGATGGCAGATTGGATGCACCGGAGGCTGTGGCGGGTGGTGTGGCGGCGATCGCTGGCCCTGGGCTTGCTGCTGCTGGTGACTAGCTGCGCCATTCCTCAAATCAAGGCGGAAGATCGGCTATTTGTCCCCGTCACCGTTGAGCTGCTGGATGTCTACAACCTGCCGCCCCAAGAGTTTGAGGGCACAACGGTGGGGGGCATATCAGCGCTGGTCTACGATCGCCCCCGCGACCGGCTCTACGCCCTCTCCGACGATCGCGGTCGCTTTGGCCCGGCCCGGTTTTACACCCTGGCCGTCACCCTGGCCCAGCGGGGAACCGGGCAGCCCCGGTTTGACAGCGTTAGCATTGAGGCCGTTACCCCCCTGCTCGATGCCGCTGGCAACCCCTACCCCAGGGGCAGCATCGACCCCGAAGGTATGGCCCTATCGCCCCGCGACTCGCTCTTTATCGGCAGCGAGGGCGATGTGGAGCAAAATGCGCCCCCCTTTATTGGCGAATTTGACCGACAGACGGGGCGGGCGATCGCTACTCTGCCTCTGCCCGAGCGCTACCTGCCCGACGACCCCGACCAGACCACCCGAGGCGTGCAAAACAACCTCAGCCTGGAAGCGCTGACGGTAGCTGGAGGATCCAGCGGGGCGGGCATGATCGAGCCCTTTCGTCTGTTTGCCGCCACCGAGTCGGCCCTGGTGCAAGACTACAACGACGACCCCAGCCAGCCCCTCAACAGCCGCTTTTTGCACTACTTAATTGGCGACGACCAGTCAACGCTGATTGCCGAGCACCGCTATCCCCTCGACTTAGAACCCTCTGGGGCCGTCGTGAATGGGCTCACCGCCCTGCTTGCGATCGACCCCAGCGGCCACTTTTTGGCCCTGGAGCGCGCCTTTGGTCTGCGGGGTATGCAGGTTAAGCTCTACCAGCTGGCGACTGGCGGTGCCACCGATACCTCCACCATTCCTAGCCTGGCGGGGGATGTGTCGAGCATCGCGCCCATTCGTAAGCAGCTGGTGCTCGACTTTGCCGACACGCCCCTGGCAGTAGACAACCTGGAGGGTATGACCCTGGGGCCACGCCTGCCCGACGGCAGCCAGAGCCTACTGTTGGTTAGCGACAACAATTTGGAGGACGATCGCGCTACCCAGCTAATTCTGCTGCGGTTGCAGATGTAATGCTTTTATTACGCAAAAATATCCTCTGGGCAATGGCTTCAACCTACTTACCCAGAGGATATTACGCTACGGCTTACAGCGGCAGCGATCGCAGATAACCTGACTAACTAGCAGCGCTACCGATCGCCCCTTTAAGCGCCGCAATGCCCTGCTCAACGCTGGCCCACAGGCCCATATCGGGCTCTTTACCCGCTATTTCACGAGTGCCAACAAAGTAAAGCACGCCTTTGAGCACTTCTTGGTGAGCCCGATTTTCAAAGTTAACTTTGTTGAGCGGCTCCATGGCATCTTGAAGTTCATCGTTCAAAGATTGGCCTACTTTGTGCAGCACCAAACCATTCATGGTCTGCTGGTGCTTCAGCAATTCAAGCTGAAAAAACTTGTCGTATAGGGATAGCTCAGAACCGTTCATCATTTGGGTAACGGCTTCAGCATGCTTTTGGGTAATATCGCGAGGCTCTGCTGCGGAGCCCAGTTTGGTTCCAGCTTCTTCAATGTTGCTGAGGTTGGCGCGATCGCTCTTTAGCATTCCTTCCAAACGCTCACGAATGGTGTGATCGTCGGTAGCCGTCATTAGCTTTTGCTCAATGTCAATTAAGACAGTTTGAAAAAGCTTCAGGTCAGCAAGCTTAGTTGATAAGGTTGTCGCGTCAGTCATTAGATGTATGTCCTAACTGAAAGTTTGATAGTGTGTCATAACTCACAGTCTTCATGATCCCGCGAGAATTCAGGGACACCCTCTCTCTTCAGAAAGGTTCGATCTGACAGCCGTCTGCGCCACTCAGCTGATTCTTTTACGGCTGACCCTATAGTTGTCATTCAGGCAAGGCCTGATCACCTCCACAATTTTCTAAAAGGGCTTGCCCTTTTCGTCGCGCTGCCGCTTCAGAGCCTCCTCGTACCACTCCAGCTCGTCTAAAGTTGAATGCCATAGCCAAGCAACCTCAATCAGGACGTGAGCTCTACTAGAACCACCGCCCTATCTTAGGTGCCAAACCTTAGCTTTCAGTGAGGCAACTGCCCCAGCGTGTGGTCCCTATCCAGGCGCTGCCCTATCGCACCAATCGAGGATACAACCGCCCGCAGAAGGCGATCAGCCCAGCCGCTATTCCCACCAAAATTCCCAGGCTCAGCCCCAGGCTGTAGTGGCCCGCCGGTTCTACCAGCATCAGCTGGCGCAGGGCGTCGACCATATAGGTCAGCGGGTTGAGCCGCGACACCACCTGCAGCCACCCCGGCATAATCTCAATGGGGTAAATGGCGTTGCTGGCAAAGAACAGCGGCATCATCATCAGCTGCCCTACGCCCATCACCCGCTCGTGGGTCTGGGCCCAGCAGGCCACAATTAGCGAAAAGGTCGAAAACAGCGCCGCCCCCAGCATCACCACCAGGGCCACGCCGAGAATTGCCACGGGATTCCAGTTCAACCCCACCCCCATCAGGGCGGCCACCACATAGATAATCAGCAGCTGCGATAGACAGCGCACCCCGGCCCCGATCGCTTTACCCAGCACCAGGGCCGACTTGGGCGCGGGGCTGACCATCAGCTTGTGCAAAATGCCCAGGTCTTTTTCCCAAATCACCAGCAGGCCGGTAAAAATCGACATAAATAAAACGCTCTGGGCCAGAATGCCTGGCGTCATAAAATCCATGTAGCTGAGGCCGCCCGTGGGAATACCCCGCACCTGGGTAAACACCTGGCCAAAAATAGTCAGCCACAGCACCGGCTGCACCGCGCGGGTAAATAGCTGAATCGGGTCGTGGCGCAGCTTGCGGATTTCTAACTCGGCGGCCACCAGGGCTTTGGCCATGAAATCTTCGATCGGGGCGGTAACTCGGCCTCGGTTAGCCCAGTCGTTTAGCGGTACGGCGTGTGGTTGACGTGTCACGGTAGCTTCCTTCGGTTTCGGTACTGAGCGAGTTGCGGGTGTAGTGGATGAATACGTCATCCATGGTGGCTTCGGGGTGGGGTACGGTGGCTTTCAGCGCGGCGGGGGTACCGATCGCCACCTGCTGGCCGTTGTAGAGCATGGCGATGCGATCGCACAGCACATCGGCCTCTTCCATAAAGTGGGTGGTGAGAAAGACCGTGGTGCCGTAGTCGCGCCGCAGCTGCAAAATCAAGTCCCACATGGCTTTGCGGGCCACCGGGTCTAGCCCCACGGTGGGTTCATCGAGAAATAGAACCGGGGGCCGGTGCAGGGTGGCCTGGGCCATTTCCAGCCGCCGAATCATGCCGCCGGAGTAGGTGTTAACCAAACGATGGGCCACCGCCTCCAGCCCCACGTAGTTCAGGGCGGCGTGGATGCGATCGAGCCGCTGGCGGCGGGGCACGCCGTAGAGCTTGGCCAAAATCAGCAGGTTTTCGTAGCCGGTCAGGGTGCCATCGACCGAGAGGGCCTGGGGCACATAGCCAATGCTGCGCTGCACCCGACTGGGCTGGCGGCCAATGTCGTACCCGGCGATCGCGGCCCGGCCACTGCTGGCGGGCAGCAGGGTGGTGAGCATTTTAATTAAGGTGCTCTTGCCCGCGCCGTTTGGCCCCAGCAGGCCAAAGACTTCGCCCGGTTCTACGGTGAGGGAGAAGCCGTCTACGGCTATTTTGGGGGCTGGCTTGGGACCAAAGTGTTTGGTGAGTTCGTAGATTTCGATCATTTGGTGTAGTTAGTCGGGAGAGTTCTTAGTAAGTAAGGTTTTGCTACAGCGAGATTTGATCCCCCCAGTTCTCAGCAGTAAAAGATTCACCCATTTACCCCCCTTGTTAAGGGGGCAGGGGGGGATCCTCTCGGGCATCTTTTGCTCACAGGCCTCATTCTCTTGAAACGCCTTGTGCCTCAGCTCGATTGCCATCCAGCCCCTCATCAAACAGGTCACTCAAAATCGCCAGCCCCGCCTGCACCTGCTGAAGCTGCGCCTCAGACAAGTCCGCCAGCCGATCGGCCACCGTTTGCAAGGTGGCGTCATAGACCCGCGTCATTTCGGCCTCGCCTGCGGGCGTAAGGGTGAGAATGATGCGCCGCCGTTCGTTTGGATCGCTGATGCGATCGATCAGTCCCCGCTGCACCAGGCGCTCCACCATGGCCGACATGGTGGGTCGAGTGACATCTAAATAGTCAGCCACCTCTGACAGAGAAGATTGCGATCGCCGCCGCAAAAAGTACAGCACCCGCAGCTGCGAAAGCGACAGGTGCGGCTTGCCGTAGCGACGAATACCCGCCCGCAAAAACCGAGTCACCGCAGGCACCGTTGTCATCAGGTCAGCCGCACACTGGGTAGGCGTAAGGGCTTGGGTAACCACAGCAGGGGGCTCGCTCAAGTAATAGTTAGTTTAGCTAACAGTTAGTTTAGCTGAGTATTTTTATATTGTGGTTGGCTACGGCCCCATTCACTGGGCCGATTGAGGCCGTCACAAAACGATGGGAACAGCCCTAAGTTGAGGCTCAATTTGGCTGCTGCAAAAAAATTGTTCTGATCCCTCAATCTTTTATTCGGTGGTTTACAGGTCCTCCAAACCTGGTAGATTGTCTTGGTATCAGCAAAGAGATTGAAGCATTGATATGAAAGTCCTTGTAATTGGCGGCGACGGCTATTGCGGGTGGGCAACTGCCCTGTATCTTTCCAATCGCGGCTACGAAGTCGGGATTTTAGATAGTTTGGTGCGGCGTCACTGGGACGCTCAGCTTCAAATCGAAACGCTGACCCCGATTGCCCCCATCCAAAGCCGCCTGCAGCGCTGGAAAGACCTCACCGGCAAGCACATCGACCTCTACGTCGGCGACATCAACAACTACACCTTTTTAGAAGAGACGATGCTGGAGTTTGAGCCGGAGGCCGTCGTGCACTTTGGCGAACAGCGTTCGGCTCCCTTCTCCATGATCGACCGCGAGCACGCGGTGCTGACCCAGGCCAACAACGTGCTGGGCAACCTCAACCTGCTCTACGTGCTGCGCGACCACTTCCCCGAGTGCCACCTGGTCAAGCTGGGCACCATGGGCGAGTACGGCACCCCCAACATCGACATCGAAGAGGGCTATATCACCATTGAGCACAATGGTCGCAAAGACACCCTGCCCTACCCCAAGCAGCCCGGCTCGTTCTACCACCTCAGCAAGGTGCACGACTCCCACAACATTCACTTCGCCTGTAAGGTGTGGGGCCTGCGCGCCACCGACCTCAACCAGGGCGTGGTCTACGGGGTACTGACCGAAGAAACCGGCATGGATGAGCTGCTGATCAACCGCCTCGACTACGACGGCGTGTTTGGCACCGCCCTCAACCGCTTCTGTATTCAGGCGGCGGTGGGTCACCCCCTGACGGTCTATGGCAAGGGCGGTCAAACCCGCGCCTTTTTGGATATTCGCGATACCGTGCGCTGTGTGGAAATTGCGATCGCCAACCCCGGCGACCCCGGTGTCTTCCGCGTGTTCAACCAGTTCACCGAAATGTTTAGCGTCGGCGACCTGGCCATGATGGTGAAGAAGGCAGGCACCACCCTGGGCCTCGATGTCGATATCCAATATATGGATAACCCTCGGGTTGAGGCCGAAGACCACTACTTCAACGCCAAAAACACCAACCTGCTAGAGCTGGGTCTGCAGCCTCACCTGCTGTCTGACTCGCTGCTCGACAGCCTGCTCAACTTCGCGGTCAAGTACAAAGATCGCGTCGATAAGAATCAGATTCTGCCCAAGGTGCAGTGGCGGCGCGATTAGTGCATCAATGGGCCAAGATCACGGCGTAATCTTGGCCCATTGGCGAGTTTGTCTTGACCTGTTCAATCATTTTCCTTAGCCCCCTCGTTTGTTATGCGAATTGCTCTCTTTACCGAGACCTTTTTGCCGAAAGTTGACGGCATTGTTACCCGTCTCAAGCACACGGTCGATCACCTGCAGCGGCAGGGCAATCAGGTTTTAGTCTTTTCTCCTGAAGGTGGTTTGACTGAGTACCGAGGGGCCAAAATCAACGGTGTATCTGGGTTTCCGCTGCCGCTGTACCCAGAGCTAAAGCTGGCGCTGCCCCGGCCATCAATTGGCGAGGCGCTGGAAGATTTTCAGCCCGATTTAGTGCACGTAGTCAACCCGGCAGTCTTAGGACTGGCGGGCATTTACTATAGCAAGACCCTAGACCTGCCGCTGGTGGCCTCGTACCACACCCACTTGCCCAAGTACCTGGAGCACTACGGCCTCGGTATGCTCGAAGGGCTGATGTGGGAGCTGATCAAGGCAATGCACAACCAGGCCCAGATCAACCTGGTCACCTCTACCGCCATGCAGGCCGAGCTATCGGAGCACGGCGTGGAGAATATTGAGGTGTGGCAGCGCGGGGTTGATACCGAGCTGTTTCGCCCCGAGCTGGCCAGTGCTGAAATGCGCGATCGCCTCTCCGAGGGCCACCCCGAAGCGCCCTTGCTACTCTACATTGGTCGCCTCTCCGCCGAAAAGGAAATTGACCGCATCAAGCCGGTGCTCGAGGCCATTCCTGGGGCGCGCCTGGCGCTGGTGGGCGATGGCCCCTACCGTGCCGAGCTAGAGGCCCACTTTGAGGGCACCTTCACCAACTTCGTCGGCTATCTAGCTGGGGAAGATTTGGCCTCGGCCTATGCCTCCGCCGATGCCTTTGTCTTCCCCTCCCGCACTGAAACCCTGGGCCTGGTTCTGCTGGAAGCCATGGCGGCAGGCTGTCCGGTGGTCGCCGCCAACTCCGGCGGCATTCCCGATATTGTCACCGACGGGGTCAACGGCTTTTTGTTCGATCCAACGGATGAAGAGGGAGCGATCATCGCTACCCGCCGCCTAATTGAAGCCAGAGCCGAGCGCGAAATGATGCGCCGCAACGCCGTCGCCGAGGCCGAACAGTGGGGCTGGGCCGCCGCCACTCGTCAGCTACAGCAGTTTTACCGGCAGGTGCTGGCGCAGCGATCGCTGCCCATGGCGGCTTAGCGCACCTCAGCCAGCCAGGGGTATAGTCCGTTCCCCTGTGGTCAAGCCGCTGAGGGTGGACACACCGAATAGTGGATTGTCATAGCCCGAATCTGCCCCGCCTGGATCAAAAACGAGTCGGCACCGTCTGGAACGGTGGCGCGATCGGTGGTGGCCGTCCATTCTAGAAAGGCCATCTCGCCGCTCCAGACCACCGTTTTGTAGTCATAGGTGGCAGGCCCCAACTGCTCTGTCAAAAGTTGAGCAGCATCGCGCACTCCAGCATGGCCCTCGAAGGGGCCGAAGCTGGTCAGCAGCACGCAGTCGGGCGCAAAGTTGCGGGCTAGATCGGTCTCGACATCACCCGCCTGGGCCAAGGCCAGATGGTCACGAAAAACCTCCTCGGTAGAGCGGTATGGCATCATGCCTCCTTCCTGGTAGCCACTACAGCTTGGCTCGGATCGTAAATGAGTAGTCGCCGCCGGGCTCGAGCTGGTAGTCGAAGCGTTCTAAAAAGCGGCTGAGCGGTTCGCAGATTAGCGCCCGCCCCAGCGATGGCTCTACCCTGAGCTGACCCTGGCGAAAGCGCCATTGAAACTGCCACTCATAGGTGCTGGCCCGCACTTCCCCTTCGATGCGGCCCTGGCTCCACGACTGGTGGGTAATGCGAACGTAAGCGGTGGTTTCAGATTGGCGACGGGTCACAGCGGTAAAAGCAAACAGTGGGCAGTGGGTAGGGCTACAGCAGCCCTCACAGGTACGATAACCGTAGCGTAGGCCGGGGTAAACCCCAAAAGTGTGGGCAACGATACGACCTAAGGCCTTAAATGTGCAGGGTTAACTGGGCAATTCGAGGCCAGGCTGTTTAACCGTAGACAAAAAAACGGTAGCCTAGGGAGAAGGTAAACGACGATCCCCAGCGGCGTGTTCGGCATCTTAGCGGTGTAGAGCACGTTTTGTTTACCCTAGCTTCCCCGATTTTAAGGTTGGACCCTGCCTGTGCCCAAGGTTGGCATTATTTACAACGACGTTAAGCCTGTAGCCTGTCAGGCCGCTCTCGAATGGGAGGAAAAGCTGACTGGCCTGGGCTATACCGTCAGGTTAGCCACCGGTATGGGCGGCATTTTGGGCTATTCTCAGCCCGATCGCCCCGTATGTCATACCCCGCTCGACAGTCTGGTGCCGCCGCACTTTGACACCGATATGAGTTTTGCTGTGGTGCTGGGCGGCGATGGCACGGTGCTGTCGGCCTTTCGTCAGCTGGCCCCGATCGGGGTGCCGCTGCTAACGGTCAACACTGGCCACATGGGCTTTTTGACCGAAGCTTACCTGAACCAGCTGCCCCAGGCGATGGACCAGGTGCTGGCGGGCGACTACGAAGTCGAAGAGCGAGGGATGCTGGCGGTCAAGCTTTTTCATGGCGCTGATCTGGTTTGGGAGGCGCTGTGCCTGAATGAAATGGTGCTGCACCGCGAGCCGCTGACCAGCATGTGCCACTTTGAGGTGGCGATCGGCTACCATGCCCCGGTCGATATTGCCGCTGACGGCATTATTGTGTCTACGCCCACGGGGTCAACGGCCTACTCACTCTCGGCGGGGGGGCCAGTGATTGCCCCTGGGGTGTCGGTTACGCAGCTGATTCCCATTTGTCCGCACTCACTGGCGTCGCGGGGGCTGGTGTTTCCCGATCGCGAGCAGGTCACAATCCATTCTGCTAACCCTGACCCGCTGGTGCTAATTGTGGACGGCAACGCGGGCTGCTACGTGATGCCCAAAGACCGGGTGAGCGCCTGCCGTGCCCCCTACCCAGCTCGGTTTATTCGCCTGCAGCCGCCAGAATTCTTTAAGGTGCTGCGGGAGAAACTGGGCTGGGGTCTGCCCCATATTGCCAAGCCGACGTCGGTGGAGCTACCCTAGCCGCTCCCCGTCGGTAAGTAACCCCAGCCGTTCCTTGAGCGGAGTCACCCTTCCCTGAACAGCGTCGAAAGGAACCAGCAGGAATCACCGTTCCTTGAGCGAAGTCCCCGTTCCTTGAGCGGAGTCGAAAGGAACAGCGCCAATAGAAATCACCGTGTCTTAAGCGAAGTCGAAAGGAACTACATCAATTCAGCCACACCCATAGGTTGTCCTTAGCTCATCTCAGTGGGAATACTGCTGTCAACCCCTACGCCCCCACCGCTATGACTTGGCCTACCATTGCTGTGATCGTCCCCACGTACCAGCGGGAGGCGGTGCTGTGCGATACCCTACGCAGCGTTTTAGCCCAGGACTACCCTGCCTACAGCGTAGTAGTAGTAGACCAGACCCAGAACCACCAGATCGACACTCAGCGTCAGCTAGAGACCTGGGCTGAGGCCAAAGAGATTACCTGGTACCAAGTACCCTGGGCCAGCCTGCCAGCGGCGCGGAATTTGGGGATTGAGCGATCGCATTCCGATCTCGTTCTCTTTATCGACGATGATGTGGTGCTGCCGCCGGGCTACCTCTACGCCCACGCCCGCACCTTTGTAGAGCGGCCTGAGGTGGGGGCGGTGGCGGGGCGCGTGTTTGACCGCATGAAGCTAGCGGAGCAGAAGGAACTCGAAATTGACTACCTGCCGCCCGAGGCCATGGATCCTGGTATTGCCTGGTACCACCTGGATTTGGTACATACCACCCAGCCCCAGCGGGTGCTGACGGCGCGGGGCTGCAATATGTCGTTTCGGCGCGAACTCTTTGATCAGCACGGGCTGCGGTTTGACGAGCGCTTCTACGGCAGTGCAGTGCGCGAAGAGTCTGACTTTTGCCTGCACATTCGCGCTACCGGCTACATCATCTGGTACAACCCAGCGGCCCACCTGGTGCACCTGGGCGAGGAGACGGGCGGCTGCCACGACATCAGCACGCGATCGCTCAGCTACCAGATGAATTTCTACCACAACCACTTTCTGCTGGCCCTCAAAAACCTCACCCTGGGGCAAAACCTGCGGCTCTACGCTCGTCTGTTCGACTGCCATGTGCTGGGGCATCCCCCCTGCAACAAAGACGGCCACCCGCTCAAGGTGCTCAGCCGGGGGATATTTTTCGGGTTGGGCTGGCTCTACACGGTTTATACCCTGCTCACGACGCTAGGCCAGCACGGGCGCATTTACCCCTATCTAGAGTAAAACCAGAAGTTAAGAATCTCAGGGGCAAGAATCGGCTGACCCTCTCAGCGCTCATAATTCTAAAAACCTTTTCTGCAGGCAGCCCATGGCTGACGATCGCGACCCCACGATTCGATTACAGCTGGATCTGTTGCCCGATCAGCCAGGGCTGCTGGCCGGGCTAGATACCTGGCTGCAGCTGGGGCTAATCTCTGAGTCACAGGTGCGAGAGATCGCTCAAACGCAGCTCAGCTGTGGGCTGCCGCCCGAGCTAGACCCGGTCGTCGCACCAGCACCGACCCTAGCCGATGCGGTTAATCCTTTTGAGGAAACCGCTGCGGTTGCTGCGGGGCAGGCCCCAATCACCGATTTCGTTCCCGCTGCCCCAGCGCCGCGCCGTCAACAGTCGCGCCAACCGCGCCCCACCTCGCGCCCTGAACGAGTTCAAAAGACGGCTCCACCCCGGCCCAGCGCCCCCTCTCCGACTCAGCAGTGGCTCAGCCGCCTGATGAGCGAGCTGAGCGTGGTGTGGCTGCTGGGGCTGGGGGTGTTTTTGGTGGTGCTGTCGTCGGCGGTGCTGGCGGCTACCCAGTGGGAGCGCTTCGGCGCGGTGGGTCAATACCTGGTGCTGCTGGCCTACACGCTGGTGTTTTGGGCGGTGGGTCTGTGGTGTCGTCGCCGCCCCAATTTGCAGCTCACGGCCAAAACCCTGCAAATGATTACGCTGCTGCTGGTGCCGCTGAATTTTTGGGCGCTGGATGGGCTGGGGGTGTGGCGGGGCGGAGGCGTGATGGTGGGGGCAATCGCGGCTATTCTGCTCACCCTGGCGGCGCTGCAGGTGCTGCGCCAGCAAGCCAGCACTTCTCTGGAGCAGGCCAACGCTCTTGGCCTGGCCTACCTGCACACCGGCTGGGCGCTGGGTTCGGTACCCATTCTGGCAGTTTATGTTGGCACCTTGGGCAGTGCCGCCGCCACAGTCTACGACCAGCGGCGACGGGGCGTATCCCCCGGTCTGCGCTGGCCCACCATCGCTGTTACCGCTGCTCTGGGGCTGCTGCTGGCGCGGGGGTTAACCACGCTACCGTCAGACCAGTTGGGTCAGTTTGGTCTGGCCTTTGGGCTTTACGGGGCGACCTGGGTTTGGCTGGGGCAGCGGCGATTGCGGCCAAAACCTCTGCCAGCCGCCAATCTAGACGCGTCTACAAGCCCAGCGCCAGCACCAGAAACACCGATCGATCGCACCTCGCGCTGGGGCATTGCCATTGGTCGAGGGCTGCTGTGGTGGGGCTGGCTGATGGCGATCGCAGACTGGCTTTTGCAGGCTTTCGGCATGGGTTTGCTGGGGCTCGCCCTGCGGATTCAGGCCCTGAGGAAGCTGGGGAAGCGGCGCGATTTGCTGGTGGCCTATGCGATCGCCGTTCAGCTGGCCTTTGTCGGTTGGGACCTAACTCCCCTCTCTCTTCGCCAGTCGATCATGACTCCCCTGGTCAGTTGGATTGGCCCCAACAGTAGCCCCGACGCGCTCCTGGGAATTTCGCTGTTTCCCTACGTCGTGGGTATGGTGGCCCTGGGAGATTGGTACTTGCGCCGGGGCAGGCTCAAGCTGAGCCACTTGAGCGATGGTATTGCCCTGGGTACTAACGCGCTGCTCACAACCATCAGCGTGATTAGCGGCCCAGTGTTGGTAGTCAACCTGATGGCATCTACGCTCACGGCCCTGGTGGTAACGCGACGGCGATCGCTGGCCCGCTGGCGCATTGTCGTCACCTACGGCCTGGCCCTGATGAGCATTCTGGTCGCGATCGGTAACTATTGGCCGACGCTCCCCCTCGATCGCTGGCTGGGGGTCATTGTCGCACTGGCCACGATTGCCCTGCTGCTCAGCAAAGCGCTGCCTGGGCTGTGGGGCAGCAGCGCCTGGCTCTACGGCGTGGGGCTCTCAGCGATGACCTACGCCCTGCTGTGGGGCTACTTCATTGACGATGGCTTTGGCTTTGGGCTGAGCTGGCTGGGGCTGGTGATTCCGGTGGTGCTGGCGCTGATTGGTCGTCATCCGGCCAGCGTGCTGACCACAGGGATTGCGCTGCCGTTCACCCTAGGCCTGCCCTGGACTCGGCTGGTAGGGCTGGGCACCGCCACCGCCCTGACCGGGGTGAATAGCGCCTTCTACCGACGGCCTGGGGTGGCGTTTTTGGCGGTGGCTTTTGGCCTGGGCTGGGTCTACAGCAGCCTGGCCGACTGGGTGAATGGGTTCCCGCGCTCTCTGGCCGCCTGGGGCCTGGTGACGGTGGGGCTGATGGCGGTGCTGTGGGGATTCTGGCGGTTGTCTGGGGTGAATATATCTGGGGCGAATATATCTGGGGCGAATATATCTGGGGCGAGTACAGAGTCCTCACCACCGCCATTGGAGGCCGCCGCTGCTCCGCCCCCTTTACCTGCACTGTACCGGGTAGCCTGCGATCGCTGGGGTCACATTCTCGCTGTTGGCGTTCTGTGCCTGGGCACCATCGCCGTTTCCCTCTACTACCTGGAACTACGCGAACCTCGCCCGCTGGTAGTCGCAGTCCTGGCCGTCTTCCTGGTGGCTCTGGGCTTGCGCTACTGGGGCAATCTGCGCCCCCTGGCGATTTACCTGGCGGGCTGGGGGCTAGAGCTACTGGTGGCGGGGCTGATGGTCGATCGCTACCCCACTCTGGTTTCATTGGCGGTGCCAACGCTGGGGTTGGGGGCGATCGCCCTAGCCCTGGCCGCAGTCGTGGGACGGTCTCGCCCGGCCCTAGCTCACACGCTACGAACCCTGACGCTGCTCTATGCCGGGCTATCCCAGTTCCTGCGCGCCGACAGTATCACTGCCTGGACGGGCTGGCTGGTAGTGGTGGCGGCGCTGCTGATTTTGGAAGCGGGTCGCCGTGGCCAAACACCCCTAAGCCGCTGGTTTGCCCTTGTCCTGTTATCGGGCGGGTGGTATGAGCTAGTCATCTACCAACTGCTGCAAAGCTCAGGCGGTGCCGCCGCTGACGCTCTGATCGTGTTGGCCGGGGTAGCGGCGCTGATCATGACGGTTTATCGACTGGCCGCCGCTCAGCTCGATCGCACCCTCGGGCTTCCCCAAATAGAGCTAATCTGGGCGGCGCACCTGCACTGGCTGATCGGCAGTGTGTTGATGCTGGCAGGAGGATTAGGCACAGGCTTTGGTCAGGCAACGCTGGGATGGCTAGGGCTGGCAATCGCCGCCGCCCTCCTCCTCTACGCCCTCAGCCAGGGGCGGCTGGGTGAGGCTGACGCGGTTCAGCACACCTGGGTCTACGCCGGGCTCGTAGAACTGGTCGGCTGGTTTGCCCTGGGGCGATCGCTCTTTCCTGCCCTAAATTTTCTCGATAGCTGGTGGGGCGTGGTGGCCTGCGCCGTAGCGATGCCGGTGTACTGGGTGCCCTGGCCCACCTGGGGCTGGCCAAGGCGGCCCTGGCGGGTGATGGCGGTGGGGGTGCCGCTCGCGATCGCGATCCTGACCGGCGGATTCGGCCACATTCCCACCCTGTGGGTGCTGACCGGGTTCTACGGCTGGCTCGCCTGGCACAGCGGCAAAATTCGGATTTCGTACCTGTCAGTCTTCTGCGCCGCCTCGGCGATCTGGGTTTGGCTAGAGAACCGCTCGATCGACGACAGCGTGGCCTGGGTGTTGCCTCTGGGGCTGGCTCTGCTCTATATCGCCCAGGTAGACCCGGCCCTGGCGCTAGCCGAACGCAAGGAACAGCGCCACTGGCTGCGAGCGATCGCCCTGGCGCTGATCCTGTTCACCGCCCTTATC
This sequence comes from Nodosilinea sp. AN01ver1, assembly GCF_050565655.1. Taxonomy (NCBI): domain Bacteria; kingdom Bacillati; phylum Cyanobacteriota; class Cyanophyceae; order Nodosilineales; family Nodosilineaceae; genus Nodosilinea; species Nodosilinea sp. AN01ver1. The sequence goes on from NZ_JBNXVS010000007.1 coordinate 33,186, forward strand.
ACTGAACGGTGGGCGGGGCTGCCCGTGGGAGCAATGGCGCTAGGGGCGATCGCGGCGGGCCTGCTGCTGCGCATGCGTGCCCCGCTCTACGTGGGCACCGTGATTTTTGCCCTCAACGCCCTCAATCAGCTGGTGCTGCTCAATGCGGCCTTTCCTTTTATTAAGTGGGTAGTGGGCATTGTGGTGGGCATCGCCCTGATCTGGGCTGCCGCCGATGTCGAGCGCCGCCGCGATCAGTGGCTACAGCTGACCCAGAACTGGGGCCAAGATTTAGACGGCTGGCAGTAGTACTCTCAGCACATCCAAAGATTTTACGTGCGCAATTTTACTTAGAAGACAAAAATTTTCACTGAGCATGAACTTCCCTATAAGAATCTGACGGCGCTCCCGAATAGATCGGCCCCCTTTAGAACGTTGGAACAGTTCAGAAACAGTGTGGCGATGGGTGTTTTTTCCTGCGCCAGCCTTTTGCCTGGGCTGCTCTACCTCCACAGGTCGCAAGGGCAGGTACGTCCTTGACCTCACGGTCTAGCACCCAGGAATACTACTCAACTATTTGAACTCTATAACTCTGTTTTGGTGAGAGAATGACAACCTTAAGTTTATCCAGCCTACTGCCTGGCAATCCAGGGAATGGGCGGGTCAATGTGGCGGCCTTTGACAACGGTATTCTGCGTTTGACACCCGTTGCGCCGGGAAACGACTCGGCAGGCGCAGCCTTTTCCGATCAGATTGAACTCAAAAACGACACCTCGTTTAGCACCAAATTTGAGTTTCAAACCAGTGTTGCCGGGGATCCAGAAGGCTTCACCTTTATTGTCCACAACGATGCCGCTGGTCGTAATGCTCTGGGGGGCACTGCCCCTGGGCTAGGCTATCGTCCCTTTCTCCTGCGGGATCCAGCGGCATTCTCCATCACCAACGCCCTGGTTATTGAGCTAGACACCTTTGGGAATGGGGCCGGTGAAATTTTTGACGGCATTGCCGATGCTGGCGGCAACACCATCGAAATCGCTCTAATTGACGGCAACGGCGATCGCATTCTCGGTAGCTCTCCCCAGGGTTTTCAGACAGCGTTTGACGCATTCGACTTCAACGATGGATCTATCCATACAGCCTGGATTGACTACGACGGTACCACCCAAACCCTTGCGGTTTTTCTAGCTACCGGCGGCAACCCGCCCAAACCGGCGACAGCAGCCTTCTCGTTGAATCTGCCAACCCAGGGCACCAGCCTGGAGGCCATTCTCGGCGGCACCAGCGGCTACGTTGGCTTTACAGCGTCCACTGGCGGCCCTGCCCAGTCCCACCAAATTTTGTCCTTTGACTTTTTGGCTACTCCGGCGGTGTCCCCCGGCCCCATAGACCCCAACCCAGTGGATCCTGGCCCGGTAGATCCCGGCCCAATCAATCCTGGCCCCCAAGTTCCCCTGGGCAATCTGGGGGTGACAGGCAACAACCTGCTCACGCTAGAGGGCGTCAATGACCCAGCTGGGAGCACCTTCAGCGTGGTCAAGCCATCTCGGGCCGGGGCCGTAGAAATTGGCTTCTTTGAGCTAGATGACGCCCAGGGCAACATCAAGGGCATTGCCCCCAGCGACCCCAACTACATTGCCACTGCCCTGCCGACGGCCAAAACGGTCTTCTCCACCCTGGGAGATTCAGACATCCAGGGGCTAGCTGTCTCCCGACAGCTGACCCTTGACCCCAGCCGGTTCTACGCCTTCTTCCTGATTCAAGACGGCACGCTCGATTCGGTGTTGCAGGGTGGGCCAGGTAAGGTAACCATTGCCAGCCCCCTCTTCAACTCCAGCCCTAACCAGCCGCTGCGCTTTAGTACATCCCAAACGGGCAGCGGGCTCGACTTCAACTGGGACCTCAACAACGACCAACAGTTCGACGACTTCGTCTTTCGAGTTGAGCTTGGCAATCAGGGCTCCATCCTGGGGGCTAATCTGCAAGGGGGCCAAGAGTCTGAGCTGCTAGATCTAAGAGGGCTCACGGGCCAGGTGCAGCTGGAGTTAGAGGTCATGCGGGAGGCGGCCAACAACAACACGCTTGGTTTTTACCGCATTGAGAATGCCCAGGGCACGGTGCTAGACGAATTTGGCAATGCGCTCAACCCCGGCGACACGGGCTATATCCAGGCGGCTGTTCGCCAGTGGGCTGGTCAGCCGCTAATTTCCCCACAAAACCGCGGCACCCAACGGCTGACGGTATCGGTAGCAGGCGATCAAGTCCTGGCTCCGTTTCTGATTAGCAACGGCACCATTGAGCAGCTACTCGATGGCAACTCTGCCAACGACCCGGCAGTTTTCTTTCCCTTCTTAGGAGCTAACCCCAAGGGCGTTGACCAGGTCAAACTGCTGGGTGACAACACCTTTGGGTTTGAGGATCTAGTCGGGGGCGGGGATTTGGACTACGACGACCTAGTGGTCAAAATCAACGTCCAGCCTGTCTAGATTGGCCTTAAGGGCCAGAGACCGAGGCGGCAGGGGGATGGTGACACCGCTGGACACCATCCCTCTGCCGGTTTTTCCTACCTGTTAGGGATAGCTCTCGTCAAGCGGGCGGCGGTGACGGCGGCCAGTAGATCGGCGTGGACAGCCTTAGAACAGCCGATCACCATGCCGGGGCGGAGGTAATCGCGGCAGGTGTGCAGCGGCGGCGGTGGGTCGCCTGCAAAGGTGGTGACGATGTAGCCCATCTCCTGAGCCATAAAGGCCAGCGCGGCCCCGTCGATAAACTGCCCCTTAGCCAGCACTGCCCCGGCCAGGTCGCCGCTGAGCAATCCATTAAAGTTGGGAATCTGAGTCTGTTTGGAGTAGTCGGTCTTGGTGTGGTAAACCCGGTAGCGATTCCCGCAGGGATCGCTCCGCGAATCGCCAATGTGGGGTACCACCGCCCCCATTTGCCAGCCCAGACAAATTGCCGGGCTGGGGTTCTCAACCTTGATTTGAGTGCAGTCCTCCAGGGATTGGTCCAACCTGCCCTTAAAAGTACCCTCGCCCCGGATGCTGTAGTAGTAGATGTCCTGGCTGGGGGTAATGGCGATCGCCGCCTCGTACTCATCGGCATTGAGAATCGCCAAAATAATCTGATAGTTTGAGTGACCATCCAGATAAAACTGAGTGCCATCGATGGGGTCGAGGGTGATCAGGTAGTCGCCCGCCGGGCCGAGGTCAATGGCGCGAAAGTACTTGGTGTTGTAGGTTTGCTCGTGCTCCTCACCGTAGAAGCGCACATGGGGAAACAGCCCCAGCAGCACCACCTCCATCATGGTTTGAATCGACAGATCGGCATCGCTGAGAGCCGAGGCAAAAAAATTGTCGCCCTTGCCGTCTTTGTCGGGCTGGGCCACAATTTGCGCCTGAATTTGCTGGGCATAGGCCCCAGCGGTTTTGAGGTAGGGCAGCAGAGCCGCCAGAATTTCTCGGGGGGTAGTTGGAGGCAGCATAGAAAATGGTTTGGCGGCAGAGCACCCCTAATGTACGTCAAGGGCGGCAAATTTGTTTTCCCGCTGTGGATCTTGGCCCCCAATTTGCAGGGTGGCTAGGTCGCGGATCGAGCGTTGAGCGGAGTCGAAATGCAGCTTATAGATAATCAGACCCACTGACTTACGCTCCAACATTCAGAAAAAACAAAAGCAGGGCCTCCTCAACAAAGAGACCCTGCTTCATTTCAAGCTAGACCAGATTCCCTGAAGAACCTGAGATCGCGCAGCGTCTAAACCGCAGCGGCCTTGGCAGTCTTAGCGTCAAGTTCGCCCTTGGCATACTTGACGGCATAAACCTCCACGGGCTCCTGCTTGATCTTGCTGGCCTGACCGGCGGTGCCAAAGGCGTCGTAGCGCTCGGCGCACACTTCGGTCATATACTTCATCGAAGGCTTCATGAAGTGGCGGGGATCAAAGTTGGAAGGATCCTTGGCAGCGGCTTCGCGGATAGCGGCGGTGATGGCCAGACGGTTGTCGGTGTCGATATTGACCTTGCGCACACCGCTCTTGATGCCTTTCTGAATTTCTTCGATGGGCACACCGTAGGTCTCAGGAATTTGACCACCGTACTGGTTGATCATATCCAGCCACTTCTGGGGTACCGAAGACGACCCGTGCATGACCAGGTGGGTGTTGGGCAGGCGACGGTTGATTTCTTCGATCCGGCTGATGGCCAGAATTTCGCCCGTGGGCTTGCGGGTAAACTTGTACGCGCCGTGGCTGGTGCCGATGGCGACAGCCAGAGCGTCTACCTGGGTGGCCTCAACAAACTGCACCGCTTCATCGGGGTCGGTCAGCAGCTGGTCGTGGCTGAGGGTACCTTCAAATCCGTGACCGTCCTCGGCTTCGCCCGCGCCGGTTTCGAGGGAGCCGAGGCAGCCCAGTTCACCCTCAACACTACAGCCGATCGAGTGAGCCACTTTCACCACTTCGCGGGTGACGGCCACGTTGTAGTCAAAGCTAGCGGGGGTCTTGGCGTCAGCTTCGAGAGAGCCGTCCATCATGACGCTGGTGAAGCCGTTGCGCAGAGCCGAGTAGCAGGTGGCGGGGGAGTTGCCGTGGTCTTGGTGCATGACCACGGGAATGTGGGGGTAGGTTTCGACTGCGGCGAGCACCAGGTGACGCAGGAAGTTTTCGCCAGCGTAGGAGCGGGCACCGCGAGATGCTTGCAGAATCACGGGGCTATCGGTTTCATCCGCAGCCTTCATGATGGCTAGAATTTGCTCCAGGTTGTTTACGTTGTAAGCCGGGATGCCGTAGCCATTCTCAGCGGCATGATCCAGCAGTAGCCTCAGTGAGACAAGCGCCATAAAATTCCTCCTAGTGTGTTCTCGCCGTTAGGCCTTTGAGTCGTTTAAGTAGGTAGCCTTACTCATCAATCTTAGGATAGATCGGATGATGTATGACGAAATGTTTGCAAAAGCTAAAGTCAAGCTTAAAAGACCTCCCCACCCAGTAGGGATGTGTTCACCCCTCCACTCTGCCCCATCATAAAACACTGCGGGGCACAGACCACGCGTTCTATGACCTGAGAAAAAGGTAATGGTAAAAAATGGGTCGCCTGGGATTCGAACCCAGGACCAATCGGTTAAAAGCCGAGTGCTCTACCGCTGAGCTAGCGACCCGTGATTTGGTGTTGTGCTTATCTCAAGCACGATTAAGAATCCTAGCACATAGTTTTCGCCTAATGACGCTGGCAAAAAATAAATGTTGGCTAAAGCGGCGATCGCGGCTCCAGACATAGGGAAATCTTAGGCACACCCTGTCCTGTAGCTCAGCCTGCCCATCATCGCCATACATAATAGACCCGATATCTGACCAGTCTCCCTCCCAAGCCAGCGCAGTCTTAGCGCGGCTGCTGGGGCAGACGTTACGGAACGTAACCAAGCGCTTGTTTTCGTTCCAAAATGAAGCTTTAGTTTAATGAAGCTTCATTCTTAGAGACCTCTCACCCCAGGCCATGTTCCCCACCCATCGCCCTCGCCGTCTGCGCCAGCACCCGCAACTTCGCCGCATGGTGCAAGAAACCCTGGTTACCCAGGCCGATTTGATCTATCCGCTGTTTGCCGTGCCCGGCGAAGGTTTCGCCAAGGAAGTATCGTCAATGCCGGGGGTCTACCAGCTCTCGGTCGACAAAATTGTGGAAGAAGCCAAGGAAGTCTACGACCTGGGCATTCCCGCCATTATTTTGTTTGGTATTCCCGCCGATAAAGACACCGACGCCACCGGAGCCTGGCACGACTGCGGCATTGTGCAGCAGGCCACTACGGCGGTCAAAGAAGCGGTGCCCGACCTGGTGGTGATTGTCGACACCTGCCTGTGCGAATACACCAGCCACGGCCACTGCGGCTACCTGGAAGTGGGCGACCTCAGCGGGCGCGTGCTCAACGACCCCACTCTGGAGCTGCTGAAGAAAACCGCCGTAGCTCAGGCCAAAGCGGGGGCTGATATCATCGCGCCCTCGGGCATGATGGATGGCTTTGTGCAGGCGATTCGAGCCGGGCTAGATGAGCACGGCTTTGAAGATACGCCGATTCTTTCCTACGCGGCCAAGTATGCCTCGGCCTACTACGGCCCCTTCCGCGATGCGGCGGAGAGTGCGCCTCAGTTCGGCGATCGCCGCACCTACCAGATGGACCCCGCCAACGGCACCGAAGCGCTCAAAGAAATTGAGCTGGATATTGCCGAAGGGGCCGATATGCTGATGGTGAAGCCCGCCCTGGCCTACATGGATATCATCTGGCGGGTAAAGCAGGCGACGAACCTGCCCGTGGCCGCCTACAACGTGTCGGGCGAATACTCAATGGTCAAGGCTGCCGCCCTCAACGGCTGGGTCGATGAGCAAAAGGTGGTGATGGAGACCATGACCAGCTTTAAGCGCTCCGGGGCCGACCTGATCTTGACCTACCACGCCAAAGACGTCGCCCGCTGGATTGGGTAGGGGTTGGCATGGTGGGGGTTAGACCCCAGGGTTTTTGAAAAACCCTGGGGTCTGTGTTCGTAGGGTTACTCAAATACCAGGGGCCATAGATCCGCTATGGCGACTTCCCAGCCGGGCAGCAGGTCAGGAATTGTAAGTGTGTCTTCGTTGCTGAGAGCAATGACCTCTTGCCCCAGCCGATAGATCTCAACCTGCTGGATTTCGGGATTGATCAAAATACCGACCTGGGTGCCCAACACCAAGAATTCCTGAATCTTGTCTCGCAGCTTGGCGACACTATCGGTCGGCGATTTGACTTCTACCATCAGGTCTGGGGCCAGTTCGGCAAACGATCGCGGGCTACGGCGCAGCCGCTCGGCTCTGACAAAGGAGACATCCGGGGCGCGGGTGTCAGCGTTGGGCAGCACAAAGCCCGCACTCGACCCCGTAACTCGACCCAGCTGGCGAGGCCGCACCCAGTTACGAATTTGGGCCGCCAATTCAATCGAAACTTCATCGGCCTCATAGCCGGATGGACTCATAATCTTGACCTCACCATCGACCAATTCCATCCGGTAGTCGGGATAGTCGGCTTGCAGTTTGGCTAGTTCGTGAACGGTTAAACCCATCGCTTGCCCTCCTGTCAGAGGTATCTGAGCTTATTGTATGGGTTGATTACTGGTTCACCTAGGGAGCTTAAAGCTTATGCTGCAAGCAGAGAAATTCTAGCTGCCCACCCATGACCTTTATTCTCACCAACGACGACGGCATCGATGCTCCTGGCATTGCGGCTCTACGCGAGGCGCTGAGGGGACGGGCCACCTGTGTTGTGGCCCCCGATCGCCATCTGTCGGGCTGCAGTCACCAGATGAACCGGGGTGGCCCGATCGCGATCGCCCAGCGAGAAGAATCTGCCTTTGCCATTAGCGGCACCCCAGCCGACTGCGCCCGTGTTGGGGTCAGCCACCTGTGCCCGGATGCGACCTGGGTGCTCTCCGGCATTAACGCCGGGGGCAATATGGGGGCCGATATTCACGTGTCGGGTACCGTCGCCGCCGTGCGAGAAGCAGCCCTGCTGCGGGTGCCGGGCATTGCTATTTCTCACTACATTCAAAACCGTCGCCCGATCGACTGGGGGCTAGCGACTCGCCTGGCGGCTCAAGTGCTTGAGACACTGATGGCCGAGGCGCTGCCCCAGGGCTGCTTCTGGAATGTGAATTTACCCCACCTGCAGCCGGGCGACCCCGACCCGGAAATTATTTTTTGCACCACCTGTACCCAGCCCCTGCCCACCGAGTTCAGGGTGGATCAGGGTCAGTTTTACTACGTGGGTGACTACAGCCAGCGCCGCCATGACCCCGATTCAGATGTGGCCATTTGTTTTGGCGGCAACATTGCCGTGACGAAAATTTGCCTGTGGTAAGGCCATAGCCAATCGGGTTAAGCCTTCCAGAAGCCTGAGAAACGTTCGAGCGTGCAAACGTGTTTAGGGAAACTGTCCTCACTAGACTGGCTACAGATGTAAAGCGTCTACCATCCACTATGGTTCGAAGCTAAGGTCAACCCCAACGCCGAAGTGGTCAGACAGGCCGCGCAAATCGTCGAGCCGCTGGGGCCAGACAAAGGACTGTTGAAAGTGCGCCGACACATCAGACGTAATGCAGATATGGTCGATGTTGGAGTGCTGCCCGTGGATGAGCCGATGGACGGGGTCGTTTTCGCCAGCGGTAAAGCAGGTCAGTTTTACACTGTCTAGCGCCTGCCGCAGGGCCTGCTTGTTGCGGCGCGACCCGTAGTAGTGCAGGGCGTTTAAGTCCTGGTTGAAGTCTCCAGCCACGGCTAGGACGGCCTCTGGATAAGTTGTTCGCAGCCGTTGCCAATCGGCCTGCTGAGCCGCCAGGGCGGCGGCAAAGGCCTGTCCCTTAGCGGCCGGATACGTTGGCCCATGTTGGCCGGTCTTTGACCATCGCCAGCTACTCTCTAGCCAGGGCAACACGGTGCCATATACCACCCACTGCTGGCCGCTGGCCAGGGTGAGCAGGGCGGCGGCGGTGCGGGCGGCATCGGTGGTCTCGATGGGCACCAGTTCGCCTGCTTTAACCCAAATCTGGACCCAGCGCTCGCCCTCTGCCCCAGCGCGATCGGGCAGGCCGCTGGCTACCGTTCGGTAGTCCTCCCCAGGGGTAATGTCCAGATGGGTTTCGGTCAAAATCCAAATGTCGGCATCGATGCGGCTGAGCCATTGGCGCTGGCGCTCAGCCTGCACCGATTGGGGCAGCGCACCCTCAAGATTCCAGGTGGCGATTTTCATTCTGGGTCAGTAGACGGGTGAAACAGAGAAAATCTCTGTAACAGCCACTACTTAAGCCTGAGAACCCGGCTTTTGCATATATTCTTTAATACAAAACGGCCTGCCTGCCGCCCTTTCGGAGTTTTTGATTGGCCTAGAGCTGGTAAAGCTCGGCCAGCATAGCGTCGCTGAGCTGGGTGGCAGGGGCATCAAAGAGAATCTGGCCCTGGCGCAGGCCAATGATGCGATCGCAGTATTTAACCGCAAACTCCACCTCGTGAAGGCTGATCACCAGGGTTTTGCCGGTGGTTTCGTTCAGCTGGCGCAGCAGGTCCATCATCGCCCGCGATCGCTCCGGGTCCACGCTCGAAATCGGTTCATCGGCGAGGATGGCGGCGGGGTCTTGCACCAGCACCCGCGCCAGCGCCACCCGCTGCTGCTGCCCGCCCGAGAGGCGATCGGTGCGAGCGTAGAGCTTATCGACAATGCCCACCTGAGCTAACGCCTGGGCCGCCTGGGGCACCGCCTGGGGCCACACCAGCGACCACAGCGCTTTGGGCAGTGACCAGCGGCCCAGGTGCCCGGCGTTGACATTGTGAACCACGGCCAGGTTGCCCACCAGATGGTGCTGTTGATACACCGTGCCCACCAGCCGCTGAATTCGCCGTCGTTTTCTAGCCTTCAAACAGCAGATATCTTGCCCCATGATTACCACGCGCCCGGTGTTGGGTACCTGGCTGCCGTTGAGCAGGCTCAGCAGCGTGCTTTTGCCTGCGCCGCTGGGGCCAATTAGGGCAACGCGCTCGCCGGGGGCGATCGCCAGGCTGCAGTCGCTCAGGGCTGTCACCGCCCCAAAGCGGCAGCTCACCCCCTCTAGCTGAAAAATTGCCCCAGAGTAACCAAATTTGCCGCTACTGAATTTTGCCAATTTTGCGGCCCACCGCTTCAATCTCGGCGTAGTTGTCGTTGCTGGTGGCGATAAACCGCTCGGCCCCAAACAAATCGAGAATTTCTTTTTGCTCGGGTACTGCCGGGTCGAGGGCCATCAGCGCCGCCTGCACCTTTTCGGCAAAGCCTTCGCCGTAGCGCTCATCGACCCCAGGGCTAATTACCCAGTGGTAGTCGTAGTAGGACGGCGTGCGCCAGACGACGGCGACTTTTGAGGTGTCAACGGCCCCTTCGCTGACGCGATCGCGCCACACCTGCTCGTTGAGCACCCCGACTTCGTAGGTGCCCGCTTCGACCAGCTTAATCGTAGTGTCGTGGTTGCCCGAGAAGCCCACCTCGCCTTTGAAGTCCTGGGCGGTGTCGATACCGGCCTCTTCCATGAAGTACTGGGGCATCAGTCGCCCTGAGGTGGACGACTCGCTGCCAAAGGTAAAGGTGCGCCCCTTGATCTGAGCTAGATCCTGGGCATCGGTGAATTCTGTGAGGCCTGTGGCAGCGTTGGCAATGAACACGCTGTGGAACTGTTCGTCGATGTCGCGCTGGGCGATCGCCTGTGCCCCCGGCACCTGCAGTCGAGCCTGTACCCCAGTCAGCCCGCCAAACCACACTAAATCCAGGTCGCCAACCCTAAACGCGGTGACGGCGGCGGCATAGTCGGTCACGGGTTTGTACTCGACGGGCACCCCTAGCTCGGCCTCCAGGTAGTCAGCCAGCTTGGTGTACAGTCGCTGCAGCTCTTCGGGGTCCTGGTCGGGAATCGCCCCCGCCGTCAGGGGAACTACGTTTTGCTCGGTGGCTGCGCCGCTTTCCTCAGACGCACCCGGCTCTGGCGCGGAGGGGGCACAGGCTCCCAGAGGCAGCAGCAGTAGCAGACTAGATGCCCCTGCAAGCCACGAACGACGAATGCTCAGCATGATTTTAGGTAGCGGCTTAAACAACAGCCTTAAATCATACGTGTGGATCCTACCCAAAGCAATGCCCTCCCCCAGGGATCTCGCTGGCTTCGGGTCTAGACGGGCGTAATGCTTCTAGCTCAGCCAGAGCAAGCCGCCCAAAACCAGAGCCACCCCAATCAGGGCTGCCCACAGAAATCCGTTGTCTTTGCTGTTAATTTCGCTGGGGTCAATGGTTGGTTCTTCAACTTTGGGCCGGGGACGAGAGGCCGCCTTGGTTCCCCCATAGCCAGCCTGGCCCAAACTCTGCGCCCCATCGGCAGACAATTTGTCTAAATCTGGAATTTCTGTCATCCAGTTGGTGGGGCGCTGGAGCTGAGGGGCCTGCAAAATATAGAGCAAATTTTTGCCCTGCTTGCGGGTTTCTAGATCAGGATGACGGGCCAGCGCCTGACAGAGGGCGATCGCGTCCTGCTGCCGCCCGACCGCGCTGTAGGCATTCACCAGCCAGGTCTGAATTTGGCCCCCCAGTGGGGTGGTGGCTTTGGCCGCATCTAGGGCAGCCTCGAAGTGCACCACGGCCTCGCGGTAGTTGCCCCGCTCAAAGGCGGTTTGGCCGTAGGCATACTGGGTTTGGGCGCGATCGCGAGGGTCGTCGGTCATGGGACACTAAAAAACTGAATGGGCAGAGACTAATTGGCAAAAAGACGGCACAGCCGCTCAGCTATATCTGCTTGGGCTATTTCTGACAGTGCACCCAGTTCTCTCAAAATGAGCGAAGTACGAGCCGTCATCAAATAATGCAATCGCAAAGCAGATGGCTTACGCAACCCACTGCTAACAAATTCAGGATGAGATACATCGAAAATGATGTCAGTTGCCAATGGATTTTCTGGAAGGCGGCTGGTGATGAACGCCAGCAGAACCTGCTGATAAGGACCGATGGCATGGGTTACACAAACAGCAGGTCTTACCTTGGTGGCCGACAAGTCATCGAACGGGAAGGGCACGAGAACAACTTTACCCCTAGGGCTCGAAGGGCTTGCCATCATTCACAGTGTAAATATCTTCTTCGGAATCGTAGAGAAAACTAAAGGCAGGATTTTGAGCAGCGGATTGTAACCACTCATCCTCTTCTATGTCAGTGCTCTCTTCGACCAAAACAATTACCCTCACCTGAGCATCTTTGAGCGCAGGATCTAGCTGAAACTCTGGCCAGGTTAAATGACCATTGGCTGCGACCGTTGCCGGTAGCTCGTAAGCTTTCATAAAATTCGGTGGGTGGACTTATCAAGGTTAATTTAAGGGTAGCCCAAGGGCCTAACGATTACCTCGTGTTTAAGACCAGGGTTAACCAGTTGGTCCTACGACGAGCCCACTGTGGAAGTGCTGGTGTTCCTATCATAGGGCGCTGGACATTTGCCTCTAAGCGGGAAAAGTATCATGACGCGGTGACCCTACAGCGCTTTTTTTCGCTCAAGATAGGAGGTAGGGAATAAGGAGAAATCACCGTGGTAGCCCCAGCCATTCAGCCTCAGACCGACGCGCATCAGTACGAAGCTAAGACCCTTGCGATCGCCACGGCCCTGCTCGGGGCTACCCGCGAGAAGAAAAACCTCTTCGCCCAAATGCGCGACCAGATGCGCTGGGACGACAAGATTATGGACTTCGCCATGGCCAACCCTGGCCTCAAGGTGCAGCTGTTTCGCTTTATCGACGCTCTGCCCGCCCTGCGCAGCAAGCCCGAAATTGCCCGCCACCTGCAGGAATACCTGTCTGCCGAGGAAGTTGAGCTACCCGGTGTGCTTAAGGGGCTGCTTAACTTCACCGACCCCGACTCAGCCCCCGGCAAGCTAGCTGCTACCACCGTTGCGCCCGCCGTGGAAACCCTGGCCTATCGCTACATCTCGGGCGAGAAGATGGACCAGGCGATCAAGGCGATCGAGCGCATGCGCAAAGACAAGCTCACCTTCACCATGGATTTGCTCGGTGAAGCGGTGATCACCGAGGCAGAGGCCCAGGCCTACCTGCAGCGCTATCTAGACCTGATGGAGCAGCTGGCGGCGGCAGCCAAAACTTGGAAGACCGTGGATGCGATCGATGTGGCCGACGGCAAGGAACTGGCCAAAGTGCAGGTTTCTGTTAAGCTCACGGCCTTTTACTCCCAGTTTGACCCGCTGGATGCCGAGGGCAGCCGGGCCAAGGTGAGCGATCGCATTCGCACCCTGCTGCGCCGCGCCCAGGAGCTGGGAGTCGCCGTTCACTTCGATATGGAGCAGTACCGCTATAAAGCCCTCACCCTGGCGATTCTCAAAGACATTTTGATGGAGGCCGAGTTTCGTCAGCGCGATGACCTGGGCGTCACCCTGCAAGCCTACCTGCGCGACAGCTACAGCGACCTCAAAGATCTGGTGCTGTGGGCCAAAAACCGGGGCACTCCGGTCACCGTGCGCCTGGTCAAAGGGGCCTACTGGGATCAAGAAACCATTACCGCGCGGCAAAGCGACTGGCCCAGCCCGGTCTACAGCGAGAAGGTCTCGACCGACGCCAACTTCGAGCGCATGACCCGGCTGCTGCTGGAGAACTACCAGTATCTCTATGCCGCGATTGGTAGCCACAACGTCAGGTCGCAGGCCTACGCGATGGCGATCGCCGAAGCGCTGAATATCCCCAAGCGCAATATTGAGCTGCAGGTGCTCTACGGCATGGCCGACAAGCTGGCCAAAACCCTGGCCGACAAAGGCTACCGGGTGCGGGTCTACACCCCGTTTGGCGAACTGATTCCGGGCATGTCGTACCTGATCCGTCGCCTGCTCGAAAACACCGCCAACAGCTCCTTCCTGCGCCAAAACCAGGAAGATGTGGCGGTCGAAACCCTGCTGGCGGCCCCGGAGTTTGCCGCCGCCGACCAAGCGGCAACAGCAGTCAAAGACTACGCCGTGCCCTTTCCCAACGCGCCAGATACCGACTTTGCCGTAGCCACCAAGCGTTCTGAAGCCGCCGAAGCGCTCAAGACAGTTCATGCCCAGCTGGGCCAGCGCTATAACCCCATCATCAACGGCACAGCAGTCGATACCGAGGCCACCGCCGACTCGGTGAACCCGTCGAAGCCAGCGGAACTGGTCGGCAAACTGGGGCTGGCCAGCCAGGCGCAGGCCGATGCGGCGATCGCAGCGGCAAAAGCCGCCTTCCCCGCCTGGGCTGCTACCCCGGCCAAGGAGCGGGGGGCCATTCTGCGCCGCGCTGCCGAGCTGATGGAAGCGCGCCGCCACGAACTGAATGCCTGGATGGTGTACGAAGTCGGCAAACCCCTGGGTCAGGCCGACCCCGAAGTCTCGGAGGCGATCGACTTCTGCCGCTACTACGCCGACGAAATGGAGCGGCTCGACGCCGGGTACGCCTACGACTACCCCGGCGAAACCAACCGCTACCGCTACTTTCCGCGCGGTATTGCGGTGGTAATCTCGCCCTGGAACTTCCCGCTGGCGATCGCGACGGGCATGACCGTCGCCGCCCTGGTCACCGGCAACTGCACCATCCTCAAACCCGCCGAAAACTCCGCCGTGATCGCCGCCAAGATCGCCGAAATTTTGATCGAGGCGGGCATGCCCCCCGGCGTGTTTCAGTATCTGCCCGCGCGCGGTTCCACCGTCGGGGCACACCTGGTCAACCACCCCGACGTGCACCTGATTGCCTTCACCGGCTCCCGCGAGGTGGGCTGCCGCATCTACGCCGAGGCGGCCCAGTGGCGACCCGGCCAGCGGCACCTGAAACAGGTGATCGCTGAAATGGGCGGCAAAAATGCCATTATCATCGACGAAAGCGCCGATTTGGATCAGGCCGTACAGGGCGTGGTCTATTCCGCCTTTGGCTACAGCGGCCAGAAGTGTTCGGCCTGCTCTCGCGTCGTGGTGGTCGCCTCGGTGCACGACACCTTTGTGCACCGCCTAATCGAGGCCACCCGCTCCCTTAATGTGGGCGAAGCGGTGAAGCCCAGCACCAAGGTTGGCCCCGTCATCGACGCCAACGCCCAGGCCAAAATTAAGGAGTACATCGAAAAGGGCAGGGTCGAAGCCACCCTGGCCCTGGCGATGCCCGCCCCCGCCGAGGGCTACTTCGTTGGCCCCACGGTGTTTACCGATGTGAAGCCTGATGCGGTTATTGCCCAAGAAGAAATCTTTGGCCCGGTGCTGGCGGTGATCAAAGCCCAGGACTTTGACGAAGCGCTGCGCATCGCCAACGATACCGACTACGGGCTGACGGGTGGCCTCTACTCCCGCACCCCCTCCCACATTGAGCGAGTGCAGAACGAGTTTGCCGTGGGCAACTTGTACATTAATCGGGGGATTACCGGGGCGATCGTGTCGCGACAGCCCTTCGGTGGCTTCAAAATGTCGGGCGTCGGCTCCAAGGCGGGTGGCCCCGACTACCTGCTGCAATTCCTAGAGCCTCGCCACGTTAGCGAAAACGTCCAGCGCCAGGGCTTTGCCCCAATCGAAGGAGTCGATTAAATCCAGTAAAAGCTCCAGGGTACACAGAGCACCCTGGAGCTTTCGTTCATTAGAAAAAACGGTTAACTCTGTAAACCAAGAGCTTGGAAGGGGACCTGCTGAGAATGTCCGGTTCTTAGCGGTCTTCAGGCAAACTATTGATGAAGTTCAATACTTCTGAGGTTAGCACCAGGTAGTAAAAATCCCTGGTATCATCTTGTCTCATATATAGCAACGAAACATTTCCACTATCTTTGCAGATTTTATCTAAGGTGTAGGTACCACGAGTTAAGTCTAAATCTTGGGAATTCAAAGAAACTCGCCCAATAGGGGAAGAGAAGTAGGCAGATGCTCCACGCCGATGATCCCCTCGGCAAGATATGCCAGCCAACGCCTGGCTGGGAAGAAAAGCAAAGACAATAGCAATCAGTAGATACTTCCGCATGCTCCAAATCCTGAATTTACTGGGTCTAAAAAAATATTTCCCTCATTTATTTCACGCTGCTCAGAAATACGAAACTCTGCGCCTAATGGCGTAAGCCGTGGATTGAGCAAATTTGACTGCCAACCCGGCAAAGCATTCCACAGATCCTATGAAACACTCCTCTGTTCGCTTCTATAGAGATATGTTCACCTTGGCCAATCTATGGGTTAATGGCAGAGGTCAACCCCTGCGTCTTGCACTAAGAGAGTGATTTATGACTGAAGCAACCAATCCCAGAGTATTTTTTGATATCACCATCGGCGGCACCCCCGCTGGCCGCATCGTCATGGAGCTGCGGGCCGATGTCGCCCCCAAAACCGCCGAAAACTTCCGCGCCCTGTGCACTGGCGAGAAAGGCATGGGCACCTCCGGCGTACCGCTGCACTTCAAGGGCTCTAGCTTTCACCGCATTATTCCCGAGTTTATGTGTCAGGGGGGCGACTTTACCCGCGGCAACGGCACTGGCGGCGAGTCGATCTACGGCATGAAGTTTGCTGACGAAAACTTCACCCTCAAGCACACGACCCCCGGTCTGCTGAGCATGGCCAATGCTGGCCCCAACACCAACGGGTCGCAGTTCTTTCTCACCACGGTGGCCACCCCTTGGCTCGACGGCAAGCATGTGGTCTTCGGCAGCGTGGTCGAAGGCATGGATGTAGTTAGCGCTATGGAGCAGGTGGGTAGCCGCAGCGGCCAAACTTCTGAGCCCGTCGTCATTGCCGACTGCGGCCAGCTCTAGGGCAGCGAGGCTCCGCCAGCCCGCGTCGTCATTCTCGCGCAGGTGCCTCATGTCGTCATTCCCGCCTGCGCGGGAATCTACCGCTGGAGCAAGCTCTCGAGCATAGATTCCCGTTTCTACGGGAATGGCAGAATGAAGTCTTGACGCTGATGATGACAGCTATATGCCCCAGCCTTAGTCGTCGGGCGGAAACTGAATGCTGATCTCGCCAGCTTCATTGATGAAGACGCTGCCGCCAAGTTCTTTAATGCGATCAATGGCCCGCTGGCGGGTAGCATCGTCAAAGGCGCTCCCCAAGACGCTGGCCCAGGCGTTGACCTGGGCCTGCTTGCTGAGTGGGTTACGGGCTAGAAAATCAGCCGTCCGCTGAGAGTTTTCGGCAATGTATGGGGCGTCTGGGTGAGACGACTGCCTGGCCCAGTCGGCGGCTATGCGGTAGGACTTTTGGGCCGCTTCGGCATCGCCTAAATACAACAATTCGTCTACACCGCGATAGCGCCAGATGTAGAACCCATCCTCGGGTAGGGTGGGGCTGAGCTGCTCTAGCCCCTGGGCAATCAGGGCCACGCTTTGCTCTGGTTTAGCCGCAAAGTTGCTGGTGCTGCCCGACAGAAACAGATAAAACATTCGATAGTACGGGTCGTTGGGGATGATGACCCGAAAGAACTCTGGACTCAAGCTGTAGCCTGTTTCGGCCCGCGCTACATCGTCGCCAAAGTACTGCAAAAACCGCAAAAAAAACCAGTCAGCTACCAAATTATTGAACCCAAAGGCGGGCATTTTTTGTGCTAGCGCCAGGGTCGCCGCAGTAGCCTGATCTTGTTGCTCAAGGCTCTGGTCGGCAGCGGTGCGGTCTTGAAGCGCTGCTAGTCGCTGCCGCTGTAGGGGCACCAAGCCCAATATCAGCACGACAGGTACTGCCCAAACTAACAGACGCTTAGTTCGGTGCAGGGGGCGATGGGGAGTGCTCAGAGATAACGGCATCGGTGTCTTGAGTTAAGCGTAAGAAACCTATAGCGCAGGTAACTGTTTTGGGGGTGGTTCTAGAATAAGTCTACCCACACCGATGGCGATGGTCGACGACCGGCCCTTTAGGGCGATCGCATCCAGAGAGCGTCTGCACAGAACCAACGTGGGCTGTCAAACGACCTTTTTCCCAGGCTATTGCACCATACTGGCATCGTCTATGTCTCAAGATTCTTCTCCTCAACCTGCTGCAAATAGAATTATAAGTGAGGCTTTAGGTAGAACCTCGCAGGGGCATTGGCTGGGTGTCTGGGGCGGGATTGCCGTGGTAGGGATGACCTGGCTGCCCCACAGCTACCTGCGCATGGTGGGGTGGCCCTGGGCCCTCGTCTGGCAGGCCGGATTTTTGGCGATCGCGGTTTGGCTAATCCGTCAACTGCGTCAGCTCGATCGACCTTTTCGTCCCCTGGGCTACGGACTGGACTGGGCGGTGGCGGCGACGGGCCTCAGCCTGATCATTTGCAGCCTGGCCAGCGACTTCAAAACCGTTGCTCTATGGAACGTCGTTTTGGCCTCATTCTACTTTTTTGCGCTCTACGGCGGCGTTAACTGGGTGAAGCAGACCCAGGTTAAAACGACCTATCTAGCTGCGGCGATCGCAGGCAGTTTTTTGGGCACAGCCGTTATCTCCCTAGCACTGTGGCGACCGGGGGCTGAGTCTGCCATCGACAACGAATTTTATCAAGCTCTGCGCAACGCCATGCCCTTTGGCCACCACAACTTTGTTGGCGGCTACTTTGCCCTGGCTTTGCCCTTTGTGCTGGGCTGCGCCATGGCGTTTAGAGGTTGGCTGCGGTGGCTGGCCGTAGCAGCTACGCTTTTAACCGGAATCGCGCTCTACGTCAGCGGATCGCGGGGTGCTCTATTGGGCATTTTG
Source organism: Nodosilinea sp. AN01ver1 (assembly GCF_050565655.1). Taxonomy (NCBI): domain Bacteria; kingdom Bacillati; phylum Cyanobacteriota; class Cyanophyceae; order Nodosilineales; family Nodosilineaceae; genus Nodosilinea; species Nodosilinea sp. AN01ver1. The sequence continues at coordinate 51,349 of NZ_JBNXVS010000007.1, forward strand.
GTGTGGCTGCTAATTGCCACAGCTGCTTTTGTTGTTGGTTCAACGGCGAAAGGTAGACCTCGGCGTCTGGCACTGGGCGGGCTGGGGCTAGCTGTAATTGTGGTTGTGGCACTCAGCAACTCCCGCGTGCGCAGTTTGCTTGGCAGTTTCAATCTTGCCGACCCATCGGGCTTTGTGGTGCAGGATGGGCCATTGCTCGATCGCTACTTTTTGGCCAAAGTCGCGGCCAACATTTTGCGCGATCGCCCCCTGGTTGGCGTTGGCCCAGGGGTAATGAGCCGCGTATCCAACCTCTATCGCCCCATCGAAGCTGGCCTGGGGCTCGATCATTCTCAGCAGTTGCACAGCACGCCGTCTCAGCTCTTGGGCGAAATGGGGCTGTTGGGGCTGGGGGTCTACCTACTGTGGCTGGTGTTAATGGTCAGACTGTGGCTGCACCTGCACCGCAGGATTGAGGACGAGACCAATCGCTGGTTGCTCTATGGGGTGGGCGGCGGCTTTTTAGCCTACGGAATCTCCAGCCTGACCGACTGGCAACTCGAAAATATTGGTATTTCTATGGCGCTGGTGGCGCTGGTGGGAGTGCTGCTGCATCTTGCCAATCAAGCCGAACTGCCTCAGCCTGAGCCTTTAGGCGGGGCCACCCGTCGCTACCTAAGCCTGGGACTGTTGGCCTGGCTGGTAATGGCCGGCTACCTGTGGCTGATGGCAGACCTGGGCTTTTGGCACGGCGATCGCGCCCTGCACCAGGCCAAGCAGGGAAATGTGGCTGACTCGCTGCAGCACTTCTCATCCGCCGCTGCCCTAGTGTCTTGGGATCCAACCTACCACGCTCTACTGGGGCAGGAGATCTATGGGCTGCTGCCTCTGGTGCCCCCCGCAGAACAATCGGCGGCGCGCCAAGATACCCTGGCCAATCTCTATGCCGCCGTGGCGATCGCTCCCAACGATGCCTGGTTCAACTACAATCTAGCGGTTCTCTTGCGGCCCCAAGACCCGGCGGCAGCTCAGGTGTATAGCCAGCGGGCAGTGCAGCTGTTGCCCAGAAACACCAGCTTGAGCCGTTACTTACTGGGGCAAACATACCTGGCGCAGGGACAGACCGAGGCAGCTGTAACCGCCTTTAGCCTTGAAGGCGTGGGCAACCCAGAGTTTCTAACCCTGCCTCTGTGGCAACAGGCACCGTTGGCATCGCTTCAAGACCCCGTACTAGACCAAGCCCTCGATCAGCATCAAGCCGTGCTGGAGGCTATGCCGCCAGACACTCCTGGATATGCCACCTACTACGAGCAAACCACTCTGGTGCGATGGTGGTACCAGCGACCCCAGCTAGCGCTAGCGCCACAGATGCTGAGGCCGATCACTCAGGCCCTACTGACAACCGATCAAAATCCTGAAGCGGCTTTAGAGATTGTCAATCAGGCCCTTGACCAAGCGCCCCAGGACCAGGGCCTACTGCTGCTGCGAGCCTGGCTACAGCCTGACGAGTTTGCCCAACCCTATTTCGAACAAGCCAACCTGCCGCCAGCGGAGCAAGCCCAGTTAGCCGAGTCGCTAGCTGAGTATCGAGACCTGCGATCGTGGCTAACGGCGTTTGGCACCCCCATTCAGCGCACGGGGCGCAGTCTGCTAGGCCTCACCTACCGCAACCGCTACGCCCAAGACATCAACTTCATCGCCCCCCTCGACAGCGTGGATCGGTGGGTAATACCAGATTTACTGGGCTTGTTCTTAGACTTTCCTAGAGAATTTGTTGCCCTAGACCAAACCGTAGAAACACGGCAAGCAGAGCAGCTCAATCTACCCAGTGCAGTCAACAACGGCTTTGAAATTGTTCCTCCGCCTGTGCCAGCCGAAAAACTTTTTTGAGAGGGTGTGATCGCTGGGCGAGAGCAAGTGGGTAAGTTAGACCCAGGCGCAAATAACACCTCTACCGCCTACCCTCAAGGAGACATACACCTATGAAAACCTCTCTCAAAGCCAACCTGCTGAAGCACCTGATTGCCAAAAAAGAAGAAGGCGGCTTCACCCTGATTGAACTTCTGGTTGTTATTATCATCATCGGTATTCTGGCTGCGATCGCGCTGCCTTCTTTCCTCAACCAGGCCAACAAAGCTCGTCAGTCTGAAGCTAAAACCTACGTTGGTTCTATGAACCGTGGTCAGCAAGCCTACCGTCTAGAAAACCCCACGTTTGCTCCTGGTTTTGTAGAACTGGCTATTGGTATTCCTTCCTCAACCACCTACTACAACTACACTATTCCTTCTGGTAGTGTGGGACCCTTTGGTGCCCTGGCCTTTGCTAGCAACGTTGATACTGCTCTGAAGAGCTACGTCGGTGCTACTCAGCTAAATTCAGGTAGCGCAACTCAGGAAGCTACTACCATTGCAATCCTGTGTGAATCTACTGCTGCTAACACTCCCGCTAGCACTGGTGCTGTTGCCTCATTCAGTGCAACTACTAGCCAGAACGCTACCAGTTGCACCCCCACCACCTGGAAGAAACTCTAGGTCATTAGCTAACGCTTGACTTATATTTCTTATCAATAAACCAAGAGCAGCTACCCATTTTTGAGTAGCTGCTCTTAGTTTTTTATGTACCTCAACCTTGTCTGCATATCCTCGATTTGTAGAGGCATTACACTGTAATACCAAGTCCTGAACGAACACCTGTAATTTGTAGGGGCCTTGCACTGTATGCTGCGCCCCTACGGGTTTTTAATATAAATTGGGGTTTACCAAATCGGATTTTGTATTAGTCGCTTACTCTGCGTAAATCATTTTTCGAGTCATGCCACCATCAATGACAATGGTTTGCCCAGTAATAAAGCCTGCGGCATTAGACAGCAAAAAGTGAGTCATCTCGGCTACATCCTCGGGTTGACCAACCCGCCCAACTGGGTGTTGAGCCTGGTCTACTGGGCGAAGGTTAGCGTCTTGCGGGGGGTGCTGCCAAGCGGTCACATCAATCCAGCCGGGGCTAATGCAGTTGGCCCGCACCTCTGGGCCGAGGCTGATGGCCAGCGCATGGGTGAGCGCAACAATGCCTCCCTTAGAAGCGGCGTAGGCCTCGGAGTGGGGTTCTGACTGAAAGGCGCGGGAAGAGGCAATGTTGACGATCGCGCCCTGGGTCTGCCGCAGGTGCGCGACCGTATGTTTGGCCAGCAAAAAGCAGCCCGTCAGGTTTGTGCCGATCCACTGGTTCCAGTCGGCCAGGGCCAGGTCTTCAATCGGGCCGCTGTGAGGGTTGGCAATACCAGCGTTGTTGACTAAGCCATTGAGAGCGCCAAATTGGTCGATAACGACCTGAACAAAATACTCCACATTGCCCTCATTAGCCACATCACAGGGGACAAAGAAGAAAGAGTCTTGAAACTGGGCCAGGGCAGTCTGAGCTGCAGCTCCTGACGCTTCGTTGATGTCGGCAATGGCAACCCGCCACCCTTGCAGTAGCAGATGCTTGGTGATGCCTAAACCAATGCCTTGCGCCCCTCCAGTCACGATCGCGGCAGGTTTTTGGTTTAACGATTTCATAGCACTAGCCCCAGATCAAATCAGCAAATGCAAACAGCATCTGATCACTTTAAAGGCTCAGCCAGAGAATTGCAGCGCGGGCGTAGGCCGGGCAGCGCGGCCTGCCCCCTTGGGGCACCTCAGCGGAATCGTCGTCTAGATCTGTTACGGCTTCACAACAACCCCTAGCGCCTTTTCCACCGCCGTTAGCGCTTGATGCACCTCATCAGCACTGACGTTAAGCGGTGGCACAAAGCGCACTACCTGCGGCCCGGCGGGCACCAGCAGCAAGCCTTCATTCATAGCGGCTTTAACAATGTCTACCGACTTAATGGTGGAGTCGGCTTGCAGCACCAGGCCGTTGATCAGGCCCCAGCCGCGCACCTGTTCTAGCAGGGCCGGATACTGCTGCACCAGCCGCTGCAGGCCAAAGCGCAGCTGCTCGCCGCGCAGCTTGACATTGCCCAGCAGATTCTCAGACTCCAGCGTCTCGCATACCGTCAGGCCCACTTTGCAGGCGAAGGGGTTGCCGCCAAAGGTGCTGGCGTGATCGCCCGGCTCGAATACTGCGCAGAAAGCTTTACACAGCAGCGCCCCAATCGGAATGCCGCCACCCAACCCCTTGGCGGAGGTGAAGATGTCGGGCTCAATGCCCAGATTCTCGAACCCCCAGAGGGTGCCGGTACGCCCCATGCCCACCTGCACCTCGTCGAGAATCAGTAGAATGCCCTTTTCGTCGCAGAGCTGGCGAATGCGCTGGAAGTAGGCGGCCTCGCCGGGGCAGACGCCCCCTTCGCCCTGGAGGGCTTCGAGCATAATGGCGGCAACTTGAGGGGTTTCGGCATCCAGCTCTGCCACCAGCGACTCCAAGGCCGCCAGGTCGTTGTAGGGTACGTAGGCAAACCCCGGCATGAGCGGGTCAAAGTTTTTTTGGTATTTGGGCTGGCCCGTAGCGGTAACGGTGGCCAGGGTGCGACCGTGGAAGCTCGCCTTGGCCGTGATAATCAAGGGGTTATTGATGCCCCGCTGGGTGTGGGCGTACTTGCGGGCTAGCTTGATCGCCCCCTCGTTGGCCTCGGCTCCGGAGTTGCAGAAAAAGGCGCGATCGCAGCAGGAATGCTCAACTAGCCAGTGGGCCAGCGCCCCCTGTTCCGGGATGTAGTAAAGGTTGGAAACGTGGTGCAGAGTTTGAATCTGCTTGCTGACGGTCTCCACCATGGCCGGGTGGGCGTGGCCCAGGGTGCAGGTGGCAATCCCCGCTACAAAGTCGAGGTAGCGACGACCCTGATTGTCCCAGACAAAGCTGCCTCGTCCTTTGGTCAGCGCGATCGGGAAGCGCCCATAGGTGGTCATTACGTCAGTGTCAAACTGGGCTGGCGAAAAGGCGGCATCGCTGGCCGAGGTGCTAAACGATTTGAGGGAGTTTTTGACGAGGGTTTTGAGGATCACGGCAGAGGAGTGGGTGGGTAGGCGGGTAGGCGAGTGGGTGAGTGGGCGGGTGACTAGAAATTCTGCTGATCACCTACACACCTACTTCACCTACTCTTGCTAATGGATCGAGCATAGCGGAAACCCCAGGAAAATCAAGAATCATCTGGAGTGGATTAGCGCCGCATTAGCGGCTGACGAGAGCGGCCGCTCTGCCGAATAATCTGCAATTTTTTACCCAAGTAGTCGAGGTTTTGGGGCTCGCCGCCGTAGCGCCAGCGCACGTAGGCGTGGGTAATTTCGTTGGCGGCCTGGGCGCTCTGGGCCTTGGTCTGCTGGTAGAGGCGCTGGCCATACTCAATGGGGGTTTCGGCGGGGGTTTTGCCGAGGCCCTGGTGGGCAAACCAGGTCAGCATTTGTTGATATAGCCGCTCGGTGGGAGGAAGCTGGCGCAGTCGTCGGTAGCGCCAGCCTCGGCGCAAAGCCAAAAAGACCAGCCAGGCGACAAACCCCAGGGCAGTGGCCAGGGCGATGCCGAGCATAATGCCGATCCAGCCCAGATTTAGCAGCGCGTTGAAGCTGCGCACCAGGTAGGCGATACCATCGCTGAGCAAGGTGATCAGACCGTCAACCAGACCAACCAGGGGCGAGGGCAGCCAGCCAGCCAGCCAGTTCCAGAATTGCCGCACCAGGCTAAAGGCCTCGTACTCTTTCAGGCTGGGCGGAATCAGCTCGTGGCCGGGGATGGGGTCGAAGCCAAACCAGCCGTGCTGGGGAAAGTACACCTCGGTGATGGCGTAGGCGTCGGTGTTGCGCACCACGTAGAACCCGGTGAAGGGGTTAAAGTCGCCTTCGCCAAACCCGGCCACCAGTCGGGCCGGGATGTCGATCGATCGCAGCATGATGGTCAGCACCGTAGAGAAGTGGTCGGGGTAACCGCCTGCGGTGCTGAACAGGAAGCTTTCCACCAGGTCCTGGTCGGGGTTGAAAAAGGGCAGTTCAGGCTGAATGGTGTAGCGCTGCTTGAGGGCCTGGGTCAGGTAGAGGGTCTTTTCGTAGTTGTCGGTGAGGGGGGTGGGGGAGGTGGCCAGCAGTTCTTCGGTTTTGGCCCGCACTGGCTCCAGAATCTCCTCGGGCACCTGCAAATAGTGGGAGCGAATGCCGGGGGGATACTGGGTACCGGCGGCGCGCAGCTGGGTGCGATCGCGGTAGGGCACCCGCGACACCGCCGAGTAGGTCATGCCCTCCTGCAAGATCACGGGCGATCGGAGGCTGCCCTCGGCATCAATGGCCACCTCGCGAGTGGGAAAGTACAGCTCCTTGGCCTGGTACATGGCCGGAATCAGGTTGGGCAGCTCGCTGACCAGGGTGTAGGTCTGCACCACCTCCCGATGGCGGGCCAGGGTGGGTTCCATGGGCAAAAAGGTCTGGGCCGAGAACCGCGATCGCTGCAAGGTCTGAGTATCGTCGTTGCGGGAAATATCCCAGCCCTGGCCCGTGTAGGTATCAAAGGCCAGCACCCGCCAAAAGCCTGGAGCCTGCGACCTGACCCGCATCACCACCTGGGGCGTCATGGTGCCGCGCAGGTTTTGGTTCATGCGCTGGTTAAAGCCGTAGTAAGAAACGGTATCGACCACGCCGGGGCCAGTGGACTTGCCCTGGCCCTGAATCGTGCCTGCCCCCTCGCCAAACCCCTCGCCGTCGTCGCCCTGGTTATTGCGGTAGGCCGAGTTGAGAATATCTTCCCCGGAGAAGTCGCCCGGCGTGTCGATTACCGAACTGACCGGAAAGTTCTGAATCTGGTACCCCGGCAGCCGGGGCAAAAACAGGAAAATGAGCAGCCCCAGGCCCACCACCAGCGCCAAGATCGCCGCCAGTCGCCCCAGGGTAGGCCGCAGCTTGCCCCCGGCCCAGGTTGTAGACCCCAGCCCCAGCCGCGACTGATAGTCAAGCCCCAGCACCGGAATCGCCACCGCCAAAAACAGCAGCAGCAGCGGCGCAAAGGCCAGGGTTTGGCTGATGGTGGCGGCCACCCCAAGCAAAATTAGGCCAATCATCATTGAGTAGCCCAGGTCTTTGCGGCGGGGCAGGTCAAAGCTGTGCAGCACCTGCAGCTGCACCAACAGCTCCGCCAGCACAATGCGGGTATCGCCTGGCTCTTCGACCAGGCGGGCAAAGAAGGCGGCCAGGGCCATCAGCATGCCGATGGCGATGAAAAACTTGATTGCAATGTTGCGATCGCGCCGCCGCTGCCAGCTAAAGGCGGCCCCCACCGCACTGAGGGGAATAGCCAGCAGGTTCCACCACGAGGCCGCCGTTACTCCCGCCGCCGCTACCACCACCGAGCAAATGCCCAGGGTCACCAGCGTCTGCACCAGTACCCGCAGCAGCCGCGAGTCTTCAATTTCGTCCGGGGGAATAGGCCTGGCTAAAGGAGAAGAGGCCAGCCAGCGCGAAGCGACCATAGACATAACCGGGGTAGGGCCGACTCCATGCTAACCGCTGGGCCAGCCCCTGCCCAGAGCCCCTTAGCTAGTCGGCAATCATTACCTGGAAGCTCAGGGGCAACCCCTGGGACTGAGCCAAACTGACGTCGAGCCGATGCAGGGCACCGGGGTGAGTCACTAACCGCAGCACCAGTTCGCCAGGGGTAGAGCGCTCAGATCCAGCGGTTTCATCCAGGCTCGTCAAGACCAGGCTGCCGCCCGCTGGCAGCACCGCTCTAACCTCCAGCTGAGAGTTGCTGTAGGTGGCCTGTACGCTCAAGAGGCCAGCGGCGGTCAACCAGGTTTGCTCCTGAGTGGAGTCGACCTCAGATACCGTCAGCGATAGGGCCTCAAAGATGCTTTGAGCGGCCAGCATGGCCAGCGCCACCTGCTGCTGGGTCGAGGCGCTAGCGTAGTCGACCTGAGCCAGGGTCTCGGTTTGAGCCGATCGATAGGCCGGCCGCGCCACCAGCCCCGCAATGTACTCCAGGGTTTGAGGCTGATTAGGAAACAGTGACTCTACGGCAGCCACCAGCCGACGGCCGGTCTGGTGCAGGTCGTCAGTAACCTGCTGGCACTGGTTGAGCAGGTTGGCCAGTACGTCTTCTGGCACACCACCGGGAACCGAAAGGTTTTTGAGGTGGTCTAACCAAATAGAGGCGGCACCAGACTGCAGGGTGTCGGGGTAGTCCTGTAGCCCCTTCTCCCAGGGAAATAGGGGCGGACGGTGGGTAATTTCTTGCCGCAGGCGGCGCTTCAAAAGGGCTTCAAAATGGGGTTGCACAGTGGATAGGTCTCCAGAGTCAAAGACAGGGTTATACGTGGCGTTGCTCGCATTATCAGTTGAAGCCGCTGGGGTAGATTCGTAACCAGGGTAGAGCGGGGGAGCAGGTAAGCTCTCGGGCTCAACCGACTCAGCGTTAGCGGCTGAGGAAAAGCGAGTTCCTGATGGTGAGTCGTCCGCCGCAAGTGGCTCCAGCAAAAGCTTTAGCAAGAGGTCTTCGGGGATATCTGAATCTCTATTCATGGCCTGCTGTCGTCTGTCCGGATGGATGTTTGGGAGGTGACTAAACGTTACGAATCTCCCAGGCGTGCTCTAGCAGCTTAGTCCACTGCTTTTGGAACTGGGTGGTGGTCATGCCCAAAATTTTAGCCGCTTCGCCGTCGGCTATGCCCTGCTGTTTGAGGTTCAACAGCTTGTTCTGCTTGGCGCTCAGGCTGTTCTGCAGCTGCTGCCACTGCTGAGCGGTGAGCCCCAGGTTGGTCTCCAGGCCAGCCTCGAGCCACTCGTGCACCAGTTCCCAGTGGTGGGAGAGGGCAAAGCGCAGCAGGTGGTACTTAAACCGCTGCTGCAGGTAGTCGCGCTGGCGCGGCGTGAGGTTGAGCAGCGACTCAATCTCCTGGGTGGGCAGGTCGAGCAGCCGCAGGGTAAAGTAGTCGGCGCACTCATCCTGGTTGCGCTCTTTGAGGTAGGCCAGCAGCTCTTCGACCACCCGCCCCCGCAGCGAATTTTCGGGCAGCTCGTCGGCCTGGGCGATCATTTCTTCGCGCACCCGCTGGTGGGAGGCCGCCGGGCGCACATCGTCGCCCTCGCCGCCGTAGTCGGTGGCCTGCTCGATATCGATCGCTACTTCGGGGGGCTGCTGCTTGGAGAAGGTCTGAGCCCGCAGAATAATCAGCTGCTGGCTGCGCCGACCGGGCAGCGGTATGCGCCGCTTGCCGTAGCGTTCTGAGAAGGCCATGAACTCGGCTAGCTCTAGCAGCGTGCGAGGCTGGTAGCGATCGCCCAGCTGGTTTTCGCGCCGAAAGGCATTCAGCGCCTCGACGTAAAAGCCCTGCAGAAAGTCTTCAATCAGCGCTAGCCGAGCCTGGTAGCTGGTCTGCACCTGGGGTGGCGTGATGTAGCGGTAGACAATGGCGCTGAGGGTGCTGTGCAGCTCCACTCTGCCCTGCCGCGACCCCAGCGCGTAGTATTTAATACACTGGTCGAGCCGATGCTTGCCCAGCGATCGGGCCCAGGCTTCGACATCGCCTGATGCCTGAATGCGATCGCTCTCATTGCAAATGCGCTGCACCTCCTCGGCCAGACGCTCAGCCATAGCCCGGCACGCGGTTTCTGAAGCACCAGTCCCCGTCTTTAACTCTTGGCAGAAAAGCTGACTAAGCGAATCCACACTCAATGCACAGATACCCTGACTCAATCTGGCTATCCTCAAAAAGCTACACAAACCCGTGAAGCGATATTCAGGTATTTACTGACATGGTGGATGCGCCCGCTGCAACCCTGGAATGGGCGATCGCCTTTAGCTAGCCCAAATATATAGACTTAACTATGCCCAAAAAGTTCGGACTGGGTAGATTAATGGCCTAGGGTTACAAGCTACTCAGCAGTCTAGCATCTGTCCGTAATTTTATGGATGCAGGGCCACACACCCCCCTGCGCTAAAGTGATGCTAGATCGGGCGTAACGACAGGCTATTGTCCCCAGCTTCGCCGGTTCAGCCCCAGGGTTTAGCTCAAGGCTAGCCCACAAAAATTACTCGGTACCCCCTATGGATCTTGACGCCCAAATTGCCTCTCTCCAGCAAAGCGCCCCTAACGATGGGGTCACGGCCAACGCTATTACCACCATTGCGCCGACCTTGAAGGCGATCGCAGGCCAACTCAAACACGAGCAATACTACGTGCTGCAAACCCTAGAGCAGGGCTGGATGATGACCACCCTCAGCAACCGCAACCAGCCCAACACCCAAAAAAATATTGTTTACGCCTACCCCACCCTGCAAGATGCCGCCACCGGTCAGGCCACCATTAAAGACCCCCAGGTGATGGCCCTGCCGGTACCCGTGGTGCACATTCTGTTTCAGCTCCTGGCCATGCAGCCCATCGACAGCCTGATCTTTTTTGAAACCCCTGGTCAAATTGGCCAGGGCATAGAAATTCGCCGCCAGGATGTGCAGGCCCTGATTCAGGCTCAGCTTCAGCAGGCCCAGCAGAGTAGTGCCGTTCCCCCAGATATGGCCTAGCCAGAGAATTTTCGCAGCAGTGGTTCAGGCGATATGCTATCTTATAAAGCCCAAGGGCGATTAGCACAGTGGTAGCGCGCTTCCTTCACACGGAAGAGGTCACTGGTTCGAAACCAGTATCGCCCATACAACCTAAAACCTCTGAGCCCCTTGATTTAGAAGCCCTGAAGGCCTATAAATCAAGGGGTTTTCAGTTGCAGGACATTCTTGCTGAGAGATCTGGCCTCGTAATATTTGGTCATTTTCGGGTGCATTTAGCTGCGGTTTGACTATCATTTGACTATCAGGGTGAGTACATTAGTTCGCTTCCATGTACCCCTTTCGAGCATTGCAACCTGTACAGCAAAAATTCAGGTAGAGCGCCTAAGGGATCCGTTGGCATTGAATCCTTTCGAGGCCGACTTCGGATACAACTGCCCCGGCATCTTTATGATGGCAAGCAAAAGTATCTCTCCACCGATCTAGCAGACACGGATATCAACCGGAGAGTAGTTGATGCCAAAGCCAAGCTCATCGAGTCAGATATCGTCCTAGAGCGCTTTGATTACACCTTGTCAAAGTACGGCAAGCCCAAGCCGCCCCAGCTAACCGTGCTAGAGCCGCTCAAACCTCAGAGCATGACGGTAATGGAGATTTAGAATATGCCGCTCACAAGCTGCCCGGTCCAAAAGCCAAAACCCAGGAAAAATATGACAACCTCACCCGGCTGTATCGGAAGCTGGGCGATTTGACTATCGATGAGCCGCTGATAGTCAAACAAAAGCTGGAGCAGGTCACCACCATCTACCGTACTAAAGACGGGCTGATGTACTTAGCAGCAGCCTGCCGCTGGGGCAAAAAGCACAAGCTGGTTGCTGCCAACCCCTTTGAGGGAATGGCCCAGGAGCTGTCCCAGTATCGCTACCAGGTGGATCCTAAGCCAATGCTTTTACAGAAGAGGAACGAGACCAGGTGATCGCTGCGTTTCAGAACGACAATCGCAAAGGCATGAACTACCGTCTCTACTAGCTTTGAGGGGTCGTTGGTACAGGTCAGTAATCGGCGGGTTCGCAGCAAAGGAAGTAAGAATAATAGTAATTAGTCACAGTGATAAGAGAGGCTTAATGAGAAAGCCTCCAGAGATCCAGGATTATGCCGGTAAAAGAGCAGGGGGCGAGCACCCCGATGAGGCGATGAGCTCAAAGAGGTGGTCTACGGCGTTTTTACCCTGACGACGCATGGATTCGAGAAAGCTGAACATCATCGCGACTAACTGAGCCCCCCAATCACTGCGGGCACCACCCGTAACTTTGCGATGAATCACCACTGGCCGTAAGCCTCGCTCGGCGTCATTGTTGTCAGGCTTGACCTCAGGACTGGTGAGAAACGTAAACCAGTCTGACCAATGCCTGCGAAACCGGTTGCTCAACGCTTGGGAATCAGCAGCCCAACGTCCCTTGCGGGGATGCTCTAGCACGTCGGCTAACTCCGCTTCAAGGATGGGCCTGAGGGCTTGGAGTTCAGCCAAACTGAGTTGCCCCTGATGATAGTCCCGGTAGACTTGGCGAGCGGTATGGATGATGGGGAAGATCCGGTGGGCGAACTCCCGATTTTCCGGGAACCGAGAGGTAGTCAACGCTTTTAATTCCCGTTCCAGGTGCGCCCAGCACTTCTGTTTTGCCCCGGCCGATTGCGGTCCATAGGCCGACCAGCAGTCGCTGCTGAGAACCCCTGAGACGTCTTCGCCCAAGAGCGTTTTGACCTCGGCTGAACTGCGGGTGGGGGCAAAGAACAGAACGCAGCATTCCGGTGCCGTGGCCATCCAAATCCAATGATTCACCCCGTTGACGCGATAACTGGTCTCATCGACACAGCGCACTCCCGGTTGTTGAATCCAGCCCCACCATTGCGCGTAAGCGGGTTGTAGGGCGGCACAAAACCACTGATGCACCTTGGCTAAACTGCCTTGAGACATCGGCACACCGAAGATGCTCTCGACTACATAGCGCTGTTTTGACCACGATAAGTTACCCCCATACCCTAGCCAGATGACGGTGTCGGCGTCGGCAGAGCGCGATCGCAAACGCGGCGAAGCCGAACGCAAACAGCTAGAGCTGGCCATGCAGGTGTCTCAGGCTCGGCTCAGCCAGGTGCTCGATAGCGCCACCGCCGTGATTATCAGCTTCCGTATCTTTGCCAGTGGCGATTGGGAGTACGACTATTTTTCACCGGGCTGCCAGAGCATTTTGGGCTACTCATCCGCCGATTTTATGGCCGACAAAATGCTGTGGCGATCGCGCATGCACCCCGACGATCTCGCCACGCTGGAGAGTCTGTTTGCCACCCTGTTTGCCGAACCCAGCACCGTTTGGGAATACCGCTTTTACCACCGTGATGGGTCGCTGCGCTGGCTGTCTAGCACCTACGCTTCGCAAAAAATTGCCGAGGGCTGCTGGCAGGTGACCGTGGTGGGTCAAGATATCAGCGATCGCAAGCAGGCAGAGCTTACTCTCCAGCGCCAAATTCGGCAGGCACACTTGCTCAACGACATCACCGAGGATATTTGCCAATCGCTCGATTTAGAGGCGGTGCTGGCGCGGACGGTAGAGCGCAGCCGGGCCTTGCTGGAGTACCGACCCCACCCACCTGCACCAGGTGCTGATGAACCTCTGCGTCAACGCCCGCGACGCCATGCCCGAAGGGGGCACGCTCACCATCGCCGCCCATCCGGTGGCTTTGTGCAGGTCGAGAGTGAGGTGGGCCGGGGCACCCAGATGCAGGTCTATCTGCCCGCCCTATCTACCTCTCAGGGCAGGAGCCCCCAGACCGCCGCCCCAGAAGCCCTGGCCCTGGGTCAGGGAGAGCTGATTTTATTGGTCGATGACGACAGCTCAGTGCAGCAGGCCGTGCGATCGCTGCTGCGCACCTACAGCTACAGACCCCTGATTGCCAGCAGCGGCCCAGAAGCCCTGGATCTGTGCGCCCAGCACCAGCCGACTCTGGTAGTGCTCGACATCATGATGCCCGGTATGGATGGCCTCACCCTGATTCAGCATCTCAAGGCCCGCCAGCCCGACCTCACCCTGATTGCGACCAGTGGTCTAGAGATTTACCAGCCCGCCGCCCTCGCCGCTGGGGCCGAGGTCTTTTTGCCCGAGCCCTACGACTTTCGCGATCTGCTCAAGACCATCGCAGACCTACTGCGTTGACCCTTTACCCCACTCGGCTGTGGCCTCACAAGCAGAACGGGCCGATCTAGAGGCCTGGCTGGCGGAGAGCAACAGGCTGGTTAAGGGCAACCTGCTAGCCGAAAATCCGTTAGACGAGGCCGCTCTGAATGCGTAGGTACTAGAGGGGCGTTTGGGTAACCGATTGAAGACTGATCGCTTCAGTACAAAGAATTATGTCGGTATCAAGCATCACTCCGACCGGGCTGGGCATCTTGGGGAAGAACCCATCCAGGCCGCGCGATCGCGCCCTTAGCTGCTATGAACAACGCTTTACTCGCCTCCATTCGCGAAGCCGACGGTCGCTACCTGAGCGACCTGGAACTGCGCCCCTTCGACCACATGGTGGAAGCCTTTCAAACCCGCGTTGGCCTCTACAACCACGTTCGAGATCACGGCAAAGATCTGGTGCTCAACGCCCTGCGGCGGCTGATGCAAACTCCCCACCGACAGGTGGTGCAGGAGCACGCCCAGCAGTGCCAGCGCGACATGCTGTTTACCCTGGAGTACGTCTCTAAGGGCATTTTGCTCAACGACGAAGACGGCTTTATGGAAGAGTACCTGGTCTGGATGCAGAACATCATTCGCTCGTTTAACCGCCAGAGCGCCTGCGTCGTCGCCTACCGACTGCTCAAAGAAGAAGTGCGCTCAACCATGCCTGGCGACCAGAGCAACCTGATGGTGCTCTACCTCGACAAGCTGATCGAGGCGCTAGACACCGGCATCTAGCGATCGCGATGCATCCAAACCGAGCGATATCCGGGGCGTGATGGTGGTTAGCCCAGGGCTAACCACTTGGGTAACAATTTCTTGCTAACGCCCGCCCAGTCTCCCAGGTCTCCAGTTTGAACTTAGACTAGGGACAGACTCTATTACTGATTTCTGTCACCAGTCTCACCTATGGGAAAGTCTCGCCTTAGCCCCAGACAGCGGTCTTACGAAGCCGATCTAATCAATCGCCTCTCAGACAATCATCAGCTCAATCAGGCCCAGCAGCGCATCAGCGGGCTTACCGATCGCGATCGCAACCTGGTGTCCGAACGCCTCAGCAGCCGTACCCGAGGACGGCTGCGGCAGGGCAGCTAAACCTGCCCTCAACCCCTAGGCCAGGCGGAGCCACTGGGTCTGCCTACTGGGCCTGGGGCCGCTCTGCGACGGGCTTAGTCTTAACCAGGTTAAACACGATTTGGATGCCGCAGGCCACCGTCGCCCAGGCCACCACCCCCAGCGAGGGCAGGTTGGAGCCCACAATAGCCAGCGCGATCGCAAACAGGGCCGACCCCAGCCGGTAGGTGCTCAAGCTGCGCCGAAACCTGGGCGTACCGAGGGTGCAGGTCATCCAGTGAATGGCGGCCAAAGAGGACAAGACCAGGGCGATCGCGCCGCAAAAGAGCCACAGCTCAGCGGGTTCTGGCGGCGTGGCGGGGCCGTTGGCAATCATGTGCTCTAGCCCTACGCCCGCTACGGCCACGCCCGCCGTCAGGGGCAGGTGGCAGTAGAGCCAGGTCAGAGCGGTGCCCATTCTGCCCGCCCGCATCGATCGCAGGGGCGAGCCATCTACCGAGTCAAAGTACAGCCACCAGAGACAAAAGGCGATCGCCAGCCCCAGCACCGCCGTCATCTCTGCGGCCAGCGTCCAGTCTAGGTTGCCCAGCCCCCGCACCACCCCGACCACCGCCTCGCCCAGCACGATGATCGTAAACAGCCCCACCCGCTCCGGCACGTGGGTAAAGCTGGGCGGTGCCTGCACCACTAGCCGCCCAGCCGTCAGGGGCGTGCCCAGGTCAATCAGCAATCCGGCTATCCACAGAGCGTAGCGCCAGGGGGTAGGCATTAACAACGACACCAGCCACAGTAGAATGCTCAGGCCAAACCCTACGGAGTAGTGTCTAACCAATCCCTTGGTAATCGGATTGTAGTACCCCGCAATTTGATACTGAAGCACCAGCAGCCCGCGAAAGGCCGCATAGCAGAGGGCAAAGCCCACATCGCCGCCGCCGAGCCCGTGGTGCACAGGCACCGCCATCGCTGCCACAATCACCATTTCCACAAAGGCAAACAGGCGATCGAACACCCCGTCGGCATCAAACCGGGTGGCGTAAAAGGTCGCCCCTACCCAGCACCACCAGATCGGCACGAAGAAAAGCCCAAAGCCCAGCAGCCCCGCCCAGCTCAGGTGCTCGCTCAGGTAGTGCGAGAGCTGGCTAATGGTGGCGACAAATACCAGGTCATAGAACAGCTCTAGCCAGGTTGCCCGGCGATCGCCGTCTTCGGCGTTGTCCTGCCGCAGGGTCGGGGGTTGCCAAATTGCTGGACGCATAGCGAAAAACGCGAGAACGGTAGGCCCATTCTCGCATCAAAACCAAAGCCCCAGGTGAATCGTAGGATTCACCTGGGGCTTTGACGTTTGAACCTCAGTTCTAGCCGGACAAGCCCCTAAAGCTTGGCATGACTGCCATCGCAGAAAGGCGCGTTTTGGGTGTACTTGCAGGCGCACAGCGCCACCTGCTTTTTCTCCTCCAGGGTAAATTTCATCGGCACAAACTCAGTTCCCGCGTGGGCACCGTTGCAAAAGGGCTGGTTGGTTGACTGACCGCAGGTACACCAGAAATAGTCACCTGCTTCTAGCTCCATCACGACGGGTTTGGTATCGGCAATCACAGGTTCAGGCATCGATCGCTCCTCTCTTGGGTTATTTTGTGGCATGGACATCCCGCAGAGGCAGGGGATACCTGCCTCTACAAGCCTTAGTAGCTGCGGTTAATCAGTCAGTCGTAACCGTAGGGTGGATCCGCACAGCGATGCACCACAGCTCCGGCCTAAGCCGCCATATCGAACACCAGCACCTCAGCGGCATCGGCGGCCCCCGTCAGGTTCAGGGTGTCGAGATCGCTGACGGCGGCCCCGTCGCCGGCGGTGAGGTCGTGGCCATTCAGGTTGACGGCTCCTCGAACCACCTGCACCCAGGCCACCCGGCCCGAAGCCAGGGTATGCTCGACGCGATCGCCCTCGGCCAGAGCAGCGGCGTACAGGCTGACATCCTGGTGAATGGTGATCGAGCCGTCGCGGCCATCGCGAGACCCCACCAGGCGCAGCTGCCCCTGCTTGGCCTCCGGCGCAACGGAAATTTGCTCATAGCCGGGGTCGATGCCCTTGGTCTCAGGCAAAATCCAGATCTGCAAGAAATGCACCGGATTGGTGTCTGAGGCGTTGAACTCGCTGTGGCGAATGCCCGTGCCCGCCGACATCCGCTGCACATCTCCAGGCCGAATCACAGAACCCGTGCCGATGCTGTCTTTGTGCTCCAGTGCGCCATCCAGCACGTAGGTGACGATTTCCATATCGCGGTGGCCGTGGGTGCCAAAGCCCTGGCTGGGCAGCACCTTGTCTTCGTTGATGACCCGCAGGCTGGCAAAGCCCATGTGGCGAGGGTCGTAGTAGTTGCCGAAAGAGAAGGTGTGGCGAGAATCGAGCCAGCCGAAGTTAGCCGCACCGCGCTCGTTAGCAGGACGAACCGTAAGCATTAGTGACACCTCCTGTGTCAATGGATTGGAAACATCCGAATAAATTAACGATATACTGAATCCAAATAAACGACAATAGCCAGTTTTATGGACGCATTGTCTCCTTTAATAAGACAATTCTGCCCACTCCCTTCGACTTCACTCAGGGACCGACTTCGACTTCGCTCAGGGACCGTCACCCACCCACGCATCCACGCATCTACGCTCCCACGCTCCTACCCACCCCCCTCCCTTTCTCTCTACGGGAGACGCTAGCGCGTTGGCGAAGCCTGTCCACAGGACAAACGACTTCGCTCAGGGACCAGCACCCATCCACCTTCCTACTCCCCTGCCCCAAGATGGACAAACTCGAAAGCATGCGCGCCTTTACCCATGTCGTCGAAGCCGGTGGTTTCGCCGCCGCTGCCCGCAAGATGGATCTGTCGCGATCGCAGGTCAACAAGCTGGTCATGAACCTCGAAGAGCACTTGCAAACCCAGCTTCTGCACCGCACCACCCGCAAAGTCTCCCCCACCGATGCCGGGCGGGCCTACTACGATCGCTGCCTGGCCATTCTGGCCGACCTTGAAGAAGCTGAGCTGTCTCTGACTCGGCTACAGCAAGAGCCGCGCGGCAGCCTGCGCATCAACGCGCCCATGACCTTTGGCACCCTGAACCTGGCTCCGCTAGTAGTCGAGTTTATGGCTCAGTACCCCGAACTTCAGGTCGAACTGGTGCTCAACGATCGCCGCATCGACCCGATCGAAGAAGGCTTTGACATCACCCTTCGCATTGCCGCCCAGCCCCCCGGTGCCGGGTTAATTGCCCATACCCTGGCCCCCTGCCCGCTGGTGGTGTGCGCGGCCCCCGACTATCTCCAGCAGCGGGGCACCCCAACTCATCCCGACGATCTCAAACAGCACGACTGTCTGCACTACGGCCACCGATCGCAGGACAACAGCTGGACGCTGGTGGGTGACGAACCCCACACGGTTCCCATCGGTGGGCCGCTGTGCTGCAACAACGGTGAGGTGCTGCGGGCCGCTGCGATCGCGGGGCTGGGCATTGTCATGCTGCCCGACTTCATCGTGAAACAAGATTTGCAGCAGGGGCGACTGCACCCCATTCTGACCGACTACCCGCCGCCAACCATCAACATCTACGCGCTCTACCCGGTGAATCGTCACCTATCGGCAAAAGTGACGCGCCTGGTGGAGTTTTTAACTGCAAAAATTTAGGGTTTCCCCCTGCCCATGGCCCCCAGGCGCAGGGCAGCCTAACGAATTATTGCCGTCTTCAGGGTTTTAGCCTGAAGACGTTGAAGTAAAAATTATATAAAAATTATATAAACAGTTGAGGTGGAGTGATGTTAGCCTCTCAGCGGCATTGGCTCAAACGCTTCGGAGCAGGTGCTTTTTTGAGTGTGATGGTCAGCAGTGCGGGGTTGTTTGGAGTTTCGGGGGTAGAGCCTGCGCTCGCCCTTACGAACGAAGAAATAGCTGCCCAGGTTGAACAGTTGCGCCAATCAAATCAGCGCTGGTTTCAAATCGATCTATCGAGCCAGCGATTGTTTGCCTGGGAGGGGGCTACCCCGGTCTATGCGGTGATTGTTTCGACGGGGAAGCCCTCAACGCCAACGGTGACGGGGGTGTTTGCAATTCAGTCAATGCATCGCACGGCCCGAATGCGGGGTGCAGACTACGATGTGCCTGATGTACCGTGGACGATGTATTTCTACCGAGGCTACGCGATCCACGGAGCCTACTGGCACCACAATTTTGGTACGCCCGTGAGCCATGGCTGTGTGAATGTGGCGGTTGACCACGCCCAGTGGTTGTACAACTGGGCCGACCTGGGCACACCCGTGGTGGTGCAGCATTGACTGCTGACCTAAAAGTTGGTGCTGAACCTCGTAAATCGCCAGTCTAAAACCGAGTTCACTTGGCGCGGCTAAAGGCGATCGCCGCCGCAATGATTAAGCTGAGTAATGCCAGAGGCACCCAGAGGTCATTTGCCATCATCATGGGGCTACACCGTGTAGAGCGTGGGGTGAACCATGACTGTATCCGACCGGGTGATCTTTTTGCAGGAGCGCACCCCCCTCAGCCTGCTGCCTGCAACGACCCTGGCTCCCCTGGCCCGCCGCCTGCGCTCCGTCACCCGGTCGGCGGGCGAAACGGTGGTCGAGGCTGGGCAAGAGCCCCAGGGCCTCTACATTCTCTGGCAGGGCAGGCTCGAAACCGAGGCCGAGCTGGGCGGGCTGAGCTTTTTGCCCGGCGCGGTGCTGAACCTGGAGGCGCTGCTGCTGGAGCAGCCCGTCGAGCAGACCGTTCGCACTATCACCGACAGCACGCTCTGGTTTGTCGATCGCGCTCAGTTTCAGGCTCTCGTTGAGCAGTACCCCGGCATTCTACAGACCTTTACCCGCCAGCTGGTGGATGCGGTCAAGCGGCTGTCGTTTCAGTTTGACCGCGAGCAGGAGCGCCAGGGCATTTTGCGCCCGTACCTGGTGGCCAAGGCCAAGCGGGGGGTCATTGGCCGCAGTCGGTACGGCGATCGCCTGCGGGCCGAAATTCGCTCTGCCGCCAGCCATCGCAAATCCGTGCTGATCTTTGGCGAGCCGGGGCTAGAGAAAGACAACCTCGCCGCTCTGATCCACTTTGGCTCGACCCAGCGACGGCTGCCCATTATCAAGGTCGACTGCGGTCAGCTCCAGGCCAGCGGGGCCGACCTGTTTGGGCGATCGGGCGGCAGACTGGGCCTGCTGGGGGCGCTGGGGCAGGGCACCCTGGTACTCAACAACCCCAACGAGCTCGATGCCGACCTGGTCGAGCCCGTGGTCCAGCTGCTCAAAACCGGGCAGTACCGCCCCGTGGGCCGCAATGGCGAAACGGCCCCGCTGGTCACCGCCGAAGCCCGAATTATTTTGCTCTCCGAGAAAGGACTGCCTGTCCTCGGCGATGCGATCGACGAAACCATCAAGGTGCCGCCCCTGCGGGTGCGCAAGGCCGACATCGAAGACTGGGTCAACTACTACCTGTCGCTGATCCGTCGCCGCCGGGGCACCGGGCGCATTTCGGTGACCCCCGAAGCGATTCGTCGCCTGCAGTCCTACGACTTTCCCAACAACCTGCGCGAGCTCGAAAACCTGGTGGAGCGGGCGGCGGCCCAGCTGGCGGGCGGCGGCCTGATTACCGAAGAGATTATCTGGCCGGCCCAGAGCAAAAAGAAGCAGCTGCGGCTGAACTTGCTCAACCGCTACCCCGACCTGCGGCGGTTTCTGCGCAGCCCCTGGTGGCCCGATCGCATCAACTACGGCATCACCCTGTGGCTGTTTGCCGTCGTCGTCGCCGTGCTCTGGTTTGGCCCCCAGCAGCGCGACCAGAACGTGGCGCTGACGGTATTTTGGGCCTGGTGGTGGCCCCTGGTGCTGCTCGGCTTTCCGTTTGTGGGGCGGCTGTGGTGCGCGGTGTGCCCGTTTATGATCTACGGCGAAGTCACCCAGTGGATTGCCGAAAAGCTGTTCCCCGGTCGGCTCAAGCGCTGGCCCCGGCAGGCCGCCGATCGCTGGGGCGGTTGGTTTCTCTTCGCTCTCTTTGCCCTGATCTTGATTTGGGAAGAGGTGTGGAATCTCGAAGACACCGCCTACCTCTCCGCCTGCCTGCTGCTGCTGATTACCGCCGGGGCGATGATCTTCTCGGCCCTGTTTGAGCGGCGGTTTTGGTGCCGCTACCTGTGCCCCATCGGCGGCATGAACGGCCTGTTCGCCAAGCTCTCGATCACCGAGCTACGGGCGCAGCAGGGCACCTGCTCGGCGGAGTGCACCACCTACCAGTGCTACAAAGGCGGCCCCGCCAAAGGCGAAGGCCAGGAAACCAACGGCTGCCCCCTCTACTCGCACCCGGCCCAGCTCGAAGACAACCGCGACTGCGTGCTGTGCATGACCTGCCTTAAGGCCTGCCCCCACCGCTCGGTGGAGCTGAACCTGCGCCCCCCCGGCATTGAGCTGTGGACCACACACCGGCCCCGCGCCGCCGAGGTAGCGCTGATGTTTCTGCTGCTGGGGGCGGTCTATCTGCACCGCCTGCCAGAGCTAGAGGAACGTCTGAACCTAAACCTGCCGATAGACACTGTGGTAGGCCACAGCCTGGTGTCGCTGGGGATACTGGCGCTGCCTGCCTTGATCCCCCTTGGCGTAGAGGCCGGGCAGTGGATCTGGCGAAAATCTCAGGGTTTAACCCCGCGCCCGGTGGTGCGGATGGCCTATGGCTACCTACCCCTGGTGTGGGCGGCTAATTTGGCCCACTATCTGCGCCTGGGACTGGGCGAGGGCGGACGCCTTTTGCCCGTGTCTTTGGCTACCTTTGGAGCTTCAGGGGCAAATCTGCCGGTTTGGGTTGCCCACCCGGCAGTGGTAGCCTTTCTACAGGGTGTAACGCTGCTGCTAGGGATGGGGCTGTCGGTGTGGCTAACGGCCAAAATTTGTCGTCAGGCTGGCCCGCAGCGGTGGATTCAAAACGCCTGCACGGGTTTGCTGGGGCTGAGCCTGTGGTGGCTGATTCCAGGGTTTTAGGGGCTAAAATCAGGGTTGTGGCCCCTATCGGTTTAGCAGTGGTGACCATGTAAAGTTTCGGTATGGGTTTGGTTCTAGGTAGTGCCCCCCACAGTTGACCCTGCTGAGAGCCTGATAGGGTACTGCTTAATTCAGCGCGCGCGCCCCGAGTCCCAGTTGTTTACCCCCTCCAGTTTTGTCACGTTAGTTTCGTCACCTTGCTCCGAGTTCCTCTTCATCGGTTTCGCCCATGTTCCAGGAAAGCTCGCTGGACTTTAAGCTGGTTCAACGTGTTTGTTTACTACAGCAGGCCCTCGATCAGGCCAAAGAATCTATAGAAGATATGCAGGAGCAGGTGGCTAACCACCAGATGCTCCAGGCCCACCTCGCCCAAACCGAAGAATATTCCAACGTTCAGCAGAAAATTATTGTCAACCTGAAGCAGCAGCTTGACGCCAAAGACCAGTGGCAGTCGCAGGTGCTCGAACAGCTGGTGGCGGGCGTTAAGGGGCTGGTGACCGACCAGCAGCTGGAGCTAGAGCGGCTGCGGGTGCGCATTCAGCAGGGCCAGGCCGAAGTCCAAGACTACCTGGTCAGAATCAAGAACCACTACCAGGGTTTGGCGGTGGGCCGATCGCCCATTCACGACCTGGACTTGAACTCTGAGGTGATGGTGGCGCGATCGCTCACCGTCAGCCTCAGCAGCAAGCTCCAGGCGGCGCAGCAGCACATTCAGCACCTCGACAACACCCTCACTCGCCACCAGGTCACCCTGGCTCGCATGCAGGCCTACGTCAACGGCGTGGGCCAGGGCGTGGGCGGGGCGATCGGTTCAGCCATGCCGCTGGCGCTACCCCCGGCGACCCCAGCCCAGCCCGATGGCGATGATCCCGTCGCGCTGAGGGCCATTATTGAGGCCCAGCGGCAAAAGATTGCCGAACTCAGCGCCGAGCTGGGGCAGCAGTTTCACCAGCAGACCAGCCTCAAGTACCGCTGCCAGGAAATTGCCGCCGAGCGCGACGGCCTCAAGCAGCGAGCCGTGGCCCTGAGCCTGGAGAATGAGGCGCTGCAGGAGCAGATCTGGCACCAGGATCTCGACAGCGTGGGGTAATCGGTAGGGGCATTGCAGTGTGTCATGCCCCTACTTTCGATCAATGCACTTCACCGATGCGATCGGGCAGCACCCCTTCCAGCAGGGGCGTCAGGGTATCTTTGAGCTGCCCAGCGCGAATGAACTCGGCGTAGGTGTCAGACTCGATCGCCAGCAGTTCTTCCCGCAGCTGCTCGGAGGCGTAGTCGCGAATGCTGCTGTTTTGCTGCTCTAGCCGGGTCAGTTTTTCTTTGACCTCCTCCAGCTGCCCCTGCACCAGGGCCATCTGGTAGCCGACAAACTCGGGGTCAAACTCTTCATTGGTCTTCATCTCGTCGAGGCGCTGCATAACGCGGGTGAGGGCGACCCGGTGGGCGGTCATCTGGCTATACTCTATCCGCAGGGGCTGATCGCCCAGCAGGCCCAGGTACTCCAGCAGCGGCTTGGTGGTAAGGCCCTGCACCAGCAGGGTAAACAGCATCACCCCAAACACAATCGAGATAATCTCCTGGCGATCGCTCAGCACGATGGGCACACTCAGGGCCAGGGCCACCGACACCGACCCGCGCAGGCCGCCCCACCACAGAATGGTCTGTCCCTTGACCGGCAGATCCATCTCGGGGCCGGTGACGGCGTTGCTGAGGTAGCCCAGGCCGTAGACGCTGATGGCGCGGGCAATAATCATGATCACGATCGCGATCGCGATTTTATCCAGCTCGTCTACCAGGCCGTAGAAGTTGGCCTGATCGCCAATCAGCAAAAACACAATCGAGTTGATAAAGAACGACACAAACTCCCAAAACTCAGACACCACCAGCCGGGTGCGGGGGTTCATGCCAATGCGCGAGCCAAAGTTGCCCAGAATCAGCCCCGTGGTCACTACCGCAATCACGCCAGAGCCGCCCAGTTCCTCCGCCACCAGGTAGGTGCCGTAGGCCGATACCAGAGTCAGCGACTGCTCGACTAGGGGAATATCAAACCGCTGAGTCAGAAACGACAGGCCAAAGCCGATCAGCCCGCCAATGCTGATGCCGACGCCTGCAAACACCAGAAACCGGGCCACCGTCACCGACACATCGAACTGCTCCAGGCCCAGGGCAATGCCCAGCACCAGGTTGAAGGCGACCACCGCCACGCCGTCGTTGAACAGGCTCTCGCCCTCCATCACAGTGGTCAGCTTTTTGTCGACACCCAGCTCGCGAAACAGGGCCACCACCGATACCGGGTCGGTGGCCGACAGGCTGGCCCCCACCAGCAGGGCTGTAGCCAGCGAGGCCCCGGCAAAGGTCTGCAGGCCCCACACCAGGCTGCCAACGCAGATCACCACCCCCACCACGGCATAGAGCACCACGGGCACGGCGTACTGCTTCAGGCTCTTCCAGTTCAGGTTCCAGGCCGCTTCAAACAGCAGCGGCGGCAAAAAGATAAACAAAATTAGCTGCGGCGACAGGTTGATCAGCCGCACGTCCAGCACCGCCAGGCCCAGGCCCACCAGCAGCAGCAGCAGGGTGTAGGGAATGTTGCGCAGCAGGCTAAACACCCGCGACAGGGTAGCCACCCCCAGCGACACCGACAGCACCAGGCAAAACTGGCGCAAATGCTCCTCAATGGCAGGATCCTCCAGCATCAGGGAGGGATCTTCTAGTAGGGGTTCGACAGTCAGAAAGAAATCCATAAAAGGCTGGCCCTAGCTTCTCGTACGCGACAGCTTATATCGAATCCTATTGCGTTATACCCGGTCTGTAGGGGCATTGCAGTGCAATGCCCCTACGAGATCTTTGCTCTCACAGCTTGTCTCGCAGACTGTCGGCCTGGGCCAGCAGCGCCTCGGCGAAGGAGAGCGACTGCTGGTGCGACTCGCCCCCAGCTAATTGGGCCAGCTCTTCGCGGCGATCGCCCATTGACAGCGGCAGCACCCGCACCACAGTGCGCTCGGCCTCATCGGTCTTGGCCCCCTTCGCCCCCGCCGCTTCCACCACGTGCTTGCCGACGCGAAAGTGGGCATCGGCCAGGGCCGCCACCATCGGCTGGTGGGTGACGCACAGCACCTGGTGCTGGCGACCGAGCTGGTAGAGCTTTTCGGCGATCGCCTGGGCCACCCGCCCCGAGACCCCCACATCGATCTCGTCAAACACCAGCGTGCCCACCGGGTCTACCTGCGAAAAGCAGGCCTTCAGCGCCAGCAAAAAGCGGCTCATCTCGCCGCCCGAGGCGGTTTCGGCCAGGGGCTGCAGGGGTTCGCCGGGGTTGGGGCTAAACAAAAAACGAATGCCGTCGGCCCCGGTGGCGGTGGGGGCGATGGGCTTGAGTT
The DNA here is from genome assembly GCF_050565655.1 of Nodosilinea sp. AN01ver1. NCBI lineage: Bacteria > Bacillati > Cyanobacteriota > Cyanophyceae > Nodosilineales > Nodosilineaceae > Nodosilinea > Nodosilinea sp. AN01ver1. The sequence goes on from NZ_JBNXVS010000007.1 coordinate 76,463, forward strand.
CGACCTCAAACTGCACCCGCTCCATGGCCAGGGGCTTAAGTTCGTTGACCAGGCGGGTTTCGAGCTTTTGGGCCACGTCCTGGCGCAGGGCGGTGAGCTGGTCGCAGGCGTCCGCTAGCCCGGCCTGGGTCTTCTCGACTTCGGCTTCCAGGGCCTCGATCGACTGGCCTTCGCCAGAGAGTTCGGCCAGCGATCGCACCACTTCATCACGGTAGGCCACCAGCTCGGGCAGGGTACGGCTAAAGCGGCGGCACAGCCCCTTGAGCTGGCGCATGCGCTCCTCCACTTCCTCCAGCCGCTCGGGGTCGGCCTCGACGCTGGCTCCGTAGGCGTTGATGGCGCGCCCGGCCTCTTCGACCTGGGTGAGGGCTTCGCTGACCAGGGCCAAAATCGATGCAATGGCCGGGTCGTAGCGCTCCATGTCGATCAAAATTCCCTCGGCTTTGCCCAGCAGGTCGGAGCAGGCGCTGCCGCTGTCGCTCTCGTAGAGAATTTGGTAGGCCTGGTAGCTGTTTTGCTGCAGGTCAACGCTGTGGTTGAGGCGGTCGTGCTCCTGGGCGAGCTTGTCGAGTTCGTCGGGGTCGTCGAGCTGGGCCTGTTCCAGATCGTGGCGGTGCATTTGCAGCAGCTCTAGCTGGTCGCGGCGCTGCTGGTCGGCTTTGCGGCGGGCGTCGAGCTTGCGTTTGGCCTGGGTGGCGGCCTCGTAGGCGGCGGCGACGCGCTGGCGCTGGGCCACCAGGGGGGCACCGCCAAAGCCGTCGAGCCACTCCCGCTGGCGATCGCCCGAGCCGAGCAGTACTGTTTGTCCCTGAGCGGTAATTTCGACCAGCTTTTGGCGCAGCCCTTCGAGCTGGGGCCGGGTGGCGGGGCTGCCGTTGAGAAAGGAGCGGCTGCGGAGGGTTTTGCCCAGGGTGAGTTCGCGGCGCAGCACCAGGGCACCATCGGTGGGGGGAAGGTCTTGCTCGGCCAGCCAGGTGTGGATGTCGCTGGGTACGTCGAAGGTGGCTTCTACCAGGGCTTTTTGGCTGCCGGAGCGCACCAGGCGCTGGTTGGCCTTGCCGCCCAGGACGGCATCGATGGCGTCGAGAATGATGGATTTGCCCGCCCCGGTTTCGCCCGTGAGCACGTTGAGCCCGGCCTCAAGCCGCAGATCGAGCTGGTCGATCAGCGCAAAGTTCTCGATGTGCAGGGCGGTTAGCATGGGGGCAATAGTCTAGTACCCACGTATTTTAATTGGAAGTCCTGTGGATACGCCGCTAAAAACGAGCAAGAATCTTGAAGGCGGTATGGTATTTCTACCTTTGAGGCCATTTTTCGAGCGCTTATCTCGCACCAATCTGGTTGGCTACTGAGCTGAGCCACTACAAAAGATCAATTCACTTTGCCGCAATTTATTGGAGTCGCTCACGAGCGCTATCGGCCCAACAACTGTCACCAAATTCTTCGTAGCGTTCTAGTGCCCTCTGTAGATTTGCAGTAGCAGTAGCTAAATCTCCTGTCTCTTCTGCTAGGGTACCTAAGCAGTAATATGTGCTGGCCTGCGAATAGCGATCGCCAAACTCGATTTGAATGTCTAAGGCCTGTTGGTAGTACTGCTGGGCCTGCTCAAACTGCCGCTGCTCCTGCGCCAGCATGCCCATCTGGCGGTAGGTGCTGGCCTGCGAATAGCGATCGCCAAACTCGATTTTGAGGTCTAAGGCCTGTTGGTAGTACTGCTGGGCCTGCTCAAACTGCTGCCGCTCCTGCGCCAGCATGCCCATATTGTGGTACGTCTTGGCCTGCGAATAGCGATCGCCAAACTCGATTTTGAGGTCTAAGGCTTGTTGGTAGTACTGCTGAGCCTGCTCAAACTGCCGCTGGGCCTGCGCCACGATGCCCATGTGGTGATAAGTATCCGCCTGCCCATAGCGATCGCCAAACTCGATAAAGAGGTCTAAGGCCTGTTGGAAGTGCTGCTGGGCCTGCTCAAACTGCCGCTGCAAATACGCCACGATGCCTATCTGGTAGTAAGTGTCCGCCTGCCCATAGCGATCGCCAAACTCGATTTTGAGGTCTAAGGCCCGTTGGTAGTACTGCTGGGCCTGCTCAAACTGTCGCTGCTCCTGCGTCACGATACCCATCTGGTGGTAAGTGCTAGCCTGCGAGTAGCGATCGCCAAACTCGATAAAGAAGTCTAAAGCCTGTTGGTAGTACTGCTGGGCCTGCTCAAACTGTCGCTGCTCCTGCGCCACGATACCCATCTGGTGGTAAGTGCTAGCCTGCAAGTAGCGATCGCCAAACTCGATTTTGAGGTCTAAGGCCCGTTGGTAGTACTGCTGGGCCTGCTCAAACTGTCGCTGCTCCTGCGCCACCATGCCCATCTGGTGGTATGTGCTGGCCTGCTCATAGCGATCGCCAAACTCGATGTAGATATCCAAGGCTTGTTGGTAGTACTGCTGGGCCTGCTCAAACTGACGCTGCAAATACGCCACATTGCCCATCTGGTGGTATGTGCCCGCCTGCAAATAGGGCTCGTTGCGAGCCTTGTTCAGTGCAAGGCTTCGCTCATAGAAAGCGTTTGCCTGGTCAAACCGACGTTGTTGCAGGGCAACATCGCCCAGGTCTTGCAGGAGTGTGGGAACTGATTCCGAATAGTTGTGGGTTTTGGCGATCTCTAGGGCGGTCGTGTACTCGGCAATGGCCGCGTCGAACTGGCGCAGGGCTTCGTAGGCGTTGCCCAGCTTACGGTGGAAATCTCGCTCTAGGGTGGGGTTTGAGGAGTGTTCCAACAGCTTTAGCCCTGCTTGCAGATAGTCGCTGGCTTTGGCGGGCTGTTTTTGGGTGTAGTAGGCAGAGCCAATTTTGTAATACAGTTCGCCGCACAGGGGAATATCCTGGGGGGCGATGGGTTTGCCCGATGGGTCAAGCTCCATCAACAGCCGCTTGAGCTGTTCGATCTGCTCCTGGTTGTCGTCAGAGGCGATGTAGGGCAAGGGGCGATCGGCCATATCGGCCTTGAGCTGTTCTACCGTTTCCAGGGGCGTTTTGAACCGAAATAAGCCCGATTGCCAAGCCCAAAAATCGGGGGCATATTGGCTAATGCGGGTGAGGGCATAGTCGGGCAGCACAAACAGCAGCGGGTGGGGCACCCTTTCCCGGTAGGCATCGCGCACAAAGTTGAGGTCTTGCAGCATGGGTGGATAAGCCCCTACTCCATCGGTGCCGATCGCCGCCTCTAGCCCTTGAATGAAGAGCACCAGTTTTTTGTTGCCACTTAGGGAAGCTGCATTGAGGCTGTCCAGCCGCTGCCGTAGGGCATCTAGCAAATAGCGTAGGTCGGGCTGGCGAGAAAAGTTGATCACCTCCATGTGGATGTCGGTGTTGGCCAGGTGCTGGCGCAGAGCTTCAGCCAGCAACGGTTTGTCTCGCTCTTGGTTAACTTCCACAAAGCCAATAGTCAGCCCCTCGGCAAAGTCAATAAAGGTCAGCAACTCGGCAAATTCTTGCTGGTTTGCCTCGACCAGTGCAGCGCTGGTGTAAGGAGCCAGGACAGGGGCTTGAGTTGAGGAACTGTCTAGTCCCCTGTTTGCTGTGGGAGGGGCATCAGGCATCGTGAGACATGACCTCCTCAAGCGCGGTCTGAAATAACTGGCTTTGGCGCACCGCTGGGTTGGGGTAGTTCCAGCGATCGAGGCCGTTGTACTCTAGCACTGAGGTGTTAAACAGCATGAGCTGCCCAGCTTCATCTTTAGTGATATTTTTAGTCAAGCAAACCCGCGCCAGCAGAGGGTAGTGGGTGTCGGGCACAAACCGCTCAAAGTTAAACTGCTGCTGTTTCACGGCGTACTCGACATCTTCCGGTTGAATTTTGCTGTGCTGGCGGGTACTGGCCGTTTGGCAGGCGCTACGCACCATCTGCATGAGCTGCCGTACATGGCCACCGCTGGCCTTTACCAAGTCCAACACCTGTTCATCAGACTCAAACAGCAGGTCGATATCCACTCGTCGCTGAATGATTTTGGCTAGCTGGGTCAGGCCCTCGGTGGTGTAGTTCAGGTCGCAGCGCTGGCGCTCCAGTTGGTAAATGTTCACCATCGAAACAATATGAGGGTCCGTGCCAAAGGTGTTGGCGATATTTTTGGGTGAGCACAGCACCGAAATTGGCACCGTGTAAATCATTGTGCAGTTCAACTCCCGGAGCTGAGCCGCATAGTCAAAAAAGAGATGATCACCGACTCGGGGTGGTACGCGATCGAGGTTATCGAAAATTATCAAAAATCCCTTGGGATAGAGCGGCTTGATTTTTTTGTAGGCATCCAGCAGCAGCAGGTTGACATCCGCTTTCAGGCGCGAAATATCCCTCTGAAGGGTCTGACGAATCACAGTTTTTTGCTTGTCAGCTCCCTTGATTTGGGCCAGCAGCTTTACCATCAGTTTGGCCAGAAAAGGAGCCTCAGCCCCCAAGCTAGCTTCGGCATCCACACTCACCGACGTTTCCACCGAGCGCTCATCTTCGCGGGTAATCTCTTTGAACCAATCCTCAACACTTTTTTGCAGTCTGGCATCAAACCGCAGCCCCCGCTGCCTCAGGGCATACTCAATCTGCTTGATGACAATTAAATAAAAGTCAGTATATTCGGCGTCGTTAGTATCAGTTTCTTCGTTTGCCTCCAGGTAAATGACCCAAAAGTCTTTCTCCCACTGGCGGCGAATGCGCTGGAGTTCAGTGCTCTTACCACAACCCCGGTGCCCGGTGAAGAGAATGGTGCAAAACTCTCCCGGTTCCTGAAAATCGAGCACCGTGTTGACGCCTTCAATGGCCTCAGTTTTGCGCACCGGAGCCAGGTCAACATAGTAACGCTCAAGCCCCTGTCCAGAAAGCGGGTTGACATCACACAGCCGAAAGGCTTCTTTGAGTGTTTTGGCCCGAAAATCTTCCATGGCAAGCACGCCCAAAACCGATTAGTGTTCCATGCCTAAGTTTACACACCTCAGTCGTGGTCATGATCTTTCAGCATCTTTCAGTGCGATCGCCTTCAAACGTAGGGTGGGCATTGCCCACCACCCCACTCATCCACCCACCACTAACCTCGAACATCCAGCGATTCCTTCGGATAGCTTCGCTAACGCGCCAGTACAAGGTGGGCGGTGCTCAACTGATGGGTTTGGACTGCAATGGCAGAGGTGCAAGGTGGGCGGTGCCCACCCTACAGTGGTCTACGGGTCTAACCTTGGTCGCTCGCGCCTCAGCAGACTAAACACCTCCCCCTGGGCTGGGGTAATCAAAATCCCCGACTCGGGTATCGTCACTAGCTGACTCCACGTCGCCTGCTCTGCATAGCCCAGCACGTGCAGCGTGTGAATGGTCGATCGCACCCCCTCCGGGGAGCCAATCACCAGGTGGCGCAATCGCTCCCGCTCCGGCGGCAGGTCAGGATTGGCGAGCAGCAGCGGGGTCGCCGCACCCGCACGGGCCGACGACGCCAAAAATGGCAAACACAACATTGGGGTTTCCTCCAAGAAACGAATGGGTAGGAAACCCAAAACTTGGCCGCTCCCAGACATAAGCGGTTCGGGGCGGCCAGAGTAACATAGTACTCAGCCTCCGAGACAGCTACTACCTGTCGAAGGGGTCAGCTGGTGGTGGGAGGTGCAAGCTCTTGCCATCAGCGTTCGACCAAATTTTGGGAACCAGGCTGTACACTGACAGCCTTAATCGAGGACTGTAGCGTATTGCGATCGCCACGACAAGTCAAAATTGCTACAGACCGCAACTCCGTTGTGAAGCTTAACAATCGTGCTTTTCCCTCGTTGCCAAGGGGGTAGGGTGGGCATTGCCCACCACTCTATTTATTCATTTGCCACTAAACCCTGCCCATCCAAATCCCCGGTGAGAGCGGGGGGTGGACGGTGGGCGGTGCCCACCCTACAGGTCTACATCTAATCACCGCCCTGCGCGAAGCAAGTACAGCCCTGCGTGAAGCAAGTACAGCCCTGCGTGAAGCAAGTGCAGCTCTGCGCGAAGCAAGTACAGCTCTGCGCGAAGCAATCACTGCCCAACGCGAAGCAATCACAGGGGTGGTTATGCTTCACCATCATCTGCACTTCATTCAGCAAGCCCCGCTGATATTGCTTCTGGGCAAAAACCCGCCTGCTCTTTCAACGGACAGAAGCCGATCGGAGGAAGTAGGGAGGTCACCACCGGAGATTCGCAGACTAAACCGTTACAATAGTTTACGGGAGTGGTTTAGGCGATCGCCTAACCCTCAATCCCTCGGTTCTCAATCCTCTCTCTGAGCGCGCTATGGCCTTAAATACCACCCAGGATTCGGCTCAGCACTTCGGTGGCTCCATCGATATCATCGATGCCGAAGCCATTACGGTAACCGGAGAGGTGATGAGCGAGCCGACCGAGGTTGCCCGGCCCGAGCCCGTTCTGGCTGCGCCCCGGCCTCGCACCCTGGCCACCAAAGCCCAGGACCCGTTCGAGGCGTTTGGCTACGACCCGGCGGCGATCGCGGCCCACTACCGCCGCCGTCCGCTGCAGGTCTGGGCGCGGTTTGTCGGTATTTTTTTGCCGCTGATTAGCTTTTTTGCCAAGCTCTGGCTCGATCGCCGCGCCGGTCGCAGCGCTCAAAACGAAGCCCTGCGGGCGGTGCAGCTCCGAGAAATGCTGACCAACCTCGGCCCTGCTTACATCAAAATTGGTCAGGCTCTCTCCACCCGGCCCGACCTGGTGCCGCCGATCTTCCTTGAAGAGCTAACCACGCTGCAAGACCAGATTCCGCCCTTCCCTAACGTCACCGCCTACCGCTTTATTGAAGAAGAACTGGGCGCGCCCCCCAGCCAAATCTACGCCGAAATTTCTGAAAGCCCGATCGCCGCAGCCTCCCTGGGGCAGGTCTACAAAGGCAAACTGCACAGCGGCGAAGACGTAGCCATCAAGGTGCAGCGCCCCGGCCTGGCTCGCAATATTGCCCTCGACCTACACATTCTGCGCGGACTGGCCCGCTTCGCCACCAACCGCATCAGCCAGATTCGCAGCGACCTGGTGGCGATTTTAGACGAGTTTGGCGAGCGCATCTTCGAAGAGATGGACTACACCCACGAGGGTGAAAACGCCCAGCGCTTTGCCCAGCTCTACGGCCACATTCCCGATATCTACGTGCCCCACATCTACCCCCAGTACACCGCCCGCCGGGTGCTGACCATGGAGTGGATCGAGGGCACAAAGCTGACCAACATCGACAAGCTCGATCGCCTCGGCATCGACGCCAGCCACCTGATCGACGTGGGGGTGCAGTGCTCGCTGCGGCAGCTGCTAGAGCACGGCTTCTTTCACGCCGACCCCCACCCCGGCAACCTGCTGGCGATGGCCGACGGCAAGCTGGCCTACCTCGACTTTGGCATGATGAGCGAGGTCAAGCCCTACCAGCGCTACGGCCTGATCGAGGCGGTGGTGCACATGGTCAACCGCGACTTTGAGGGATTGGCCAACGACTACGTCAAGCTGGAGTTTCTCACCCCCGACACCGACCTCAGCCCGATTATTCCGGCCCTGGCCAACGTGTTTAGCAACGCCCTGGGGGCCAGCGTCGCCGAGCTGAACTTTAAGAGCATCACCGACGAATTTTCGGCCCTCATGTACGAGTACCCCTTTCGGGTGCCCGCCTACTACGCGCTGATCATTCGCTCGCTGGTGACGCTGGAGGGCATCGCCATCAACGTCGACCCTGAGTTTAAGGTGCTGAGCAAGGCTTACCCCTACGTGGCCAAGCGCCTGCTCACCGACCCGTCTCCCGAGCTGCGCGCTTCGCTGCAAGATCTGTTGTTCAAAGACGGCAGCTTTCGCTGGAACCGGCTGGAGAACCTGCTGCGCAACGCCCGCAACAGCGATGAGTACGATATGGACCGGCTGATCGATCAAACCCTGGAGTTTTTGTTCTCGGATCGGGGCTCGTTTTTGCGCGATCGCATTGTCTCTGAGCTAGTCAACAGCCTCGACAACTTTGGCCAAAACACGGTGCAAAACCTGACCACCGCCGTGCAGCGCCGCCTGGGCCTCAAGAAAGAGCCGACGGCGGCAGCCCCCGCTGGCTCCACCGATCTCGACCACCTGCGCCGCATTCTAGAGCTGCTCAAAGACACCCCCGGCTTCGATGCCGCCCAGGTGGCCACTCGCATTCCATCCCTGCTGTTTAAGCCTGAAACCCAGGCGATGGGGCAGCAGGTGGTGGCGGGGCTGGCTCAGCGCGGGCTGGCTCGCCTGATTCGCAACCTGCTGCTAGAGGGAGAGCCCGTCAATGGCAGGCCTCAGCTCACCCCCTCCGGCGCTGGACAGTAGACGGCGACGCGGTGCTTCCAAGCGGTACCTGTTTAAGGGGGATAATTGTGGTTAATTCTGACCACGCTCCTCACACGCTCGTCACCAGTGCTCGTAGGTTGGGTAGAACGAAGTGGAACCCAACAGCAGCTAAGCTTTTGGGGTTCTGCCAGCGTGCCACCCAATCTCCAACTTTAGTTTTGACAGACCACTAGACTAGGGCGTTTGGCCTCTGGGTGGGGCGAGCAGCAAGCTACTGCTCCGGCACCAGTTCGGTGTTGACTTCATTGATGGGGCGACGGCGCAGTTCTGCTGACTCGCTGCGGGGCAGCAGATCAAACACCTCGCGCATAACGTCGTCGATCGCCTCATAGGCGACCGTGCCCGTTTCGTTGAATACCAGCTCTCCCTGGGCGTTAAAAATCAGGGTTTGGGGCACGGCATCGCGAAAGTAGTAGCCCGGTTCGCTGGGCGCGTAGGCATCTTTCACCGGAATTGAGTCAGCCATGATCGGAATAAAGTTGGCCACCCGCCCGTAGGGAGCCTGAAGCTGAGAAATCACCGAGGCAAACTTTTTGCAGTCGCTGCTGTCGTCTACGTAGATCACAACCAGAGCGGGCTTGCCAACCTGGAGCGACTGCTCCAGACTGACGCGGGGGGGCACCAGCGACCCATTACCGGCATAGAGCGCAAAAATGTTGCCGTCATAATTGTCGTCGGTGAGGCCCGCCAGAGCAGTGGGCTGCCCGCCCAGCCCCAGCCACAGCACCAGCGCAGCGCAGACAAGGCCCAGGGCCTGACCCAGTCGATAGACTGCTTTTGGAAACCTGGGGCGATCGGAGAGAGGGGCGATGAGCCAGCGCAGCATGACAGTGGTGTCCTTGGTCTAGAGCCTGTTTCGTTGGCCTTGATTGGTCAGACTTACCGTCTACCGATCAAAGCCACAGCCTCTATTAGGCCACAGAATGGCGGCGCTTACTGCTGAGCAGCGCTAAATTCTTGCACTACCGATCGCATGGCGTCGGCATTGGCCGCGCGCAAATCGTCAGGGGTCCACACCACGACCTGGTAGTATTCCTCACCCATTTCAACGGTGGTGTGCAGGTAGGCCACCGGGCGCTGGGCCACCTCGCCGCGCACCTCGTACTGCACCGCAGGAAAGCCATCCACCTGATTGACATCTGTGCGAGACTGATTGGCAATGATCTGGCTAAAGCCCCCTTTGAGAATTTGCAGGTAGTTGCTGGCCTGCTCTTCCAAATTGCCCGGCCCGACGGCGGCCCGACTTTCGCCCAGCACCACCAAAAACAGGTTTTGGTCGGGGTTGTAGGCCTCCAGGTCGGCGTTGGGGTGCAGGGTGCCGCTGGGGGCGGCCTGCCAGTCGTTTTGCAGGCGCAGCCGCACGGGCTTCATGCGGCTGACTAGCATATCGCCGCGAAAGCCGCTGTCGACGTACTGATTGCCCATGTCTTCGTCGCTCTCGGGCGATCGCGACAGCCCCAGGGTATTGCACCCGCCCACCCCCAGCGCCATCAGCCCGGCCACCAGAGCGGGCACGCTGCGATGGTACCAGTCCCAGCCGTTGCTTTCAGCCCCCTTGCTTTTAGCCATAGCGTCACCCTTCCGTTCAATCCACCTATGCTTTCAGCTTCAAGGGTATAGCAACCCCTCCGCAATGGGCGCATCCTCTCCTATGCTAGATAGGGGTTTGAGGTGCAAGGTTAGCAGGGGCAGGGCTTGAGGTTCGAGATTGGCCTTAGACCCTAAACCCGAGACCCCGAGACCTTCAATTACCCTTCCCCGTTACACCACATCTAGAGTTACCCCATGTTACGAGCTGGCATTGTTGGGCTTCCCAACGTTGGCAAATCAACCCTGTTCAATGCCGTGGTGGCCAACGCCAAGGCCCAGGCCGCCAACTTTCCCTTTTGCACCATTGAGCCCAACGTGGGCATCGTGGCGGTGCCCGACACCCGCCTACAGGTGCTGGCCGAGCTGTCGAGTTCGGCTGAAACCGTGCCCGCCCGAGTCGAGTTTGTCGATATTGCGGGCCTGGTGCAGGGGGCCAGCCAGGGAGAGGGGTTGGGCAACCAGTTTTTGGCCAACATTCGCGAAGTCGATGCGATCGTCCATGTGGTGCGCTGCTTTGAGGATGACGACATCATCCACGTCTCGGGGTCGGTCGACCCGGTGCGCGACATTGAGGTGATCAACCTGGAGCTAGCCCTGTCTGACCTGGCTCAGCTGGAGCGCCGGGTAGACCGGGTGCGCAAGCTGGCCCGCGCCGACAAAGAGGCCCAGGCCGAGCTGGCCATTCTCGAAAAAATTCTGCCGGTGCTCAACGAGGGCAAAACGGCCCGCCAGGTAGAGCTGGATGCCGAGGCCGAGGCGATTATCAAACCCCTGGGGCTGCTCACCCGCAAGCCCGTCATCTACGCCACCAACGTCTCTGAAGAGGACCTGGCGGGCGGCAACGCCTGGGTCGAGCAGGTACGCACCGTGGCGGCGGCGGAAGACGCTCAGGTGGTGGTGATTTCGGCCCAGGTGGAGTCGGAGCTGGTGGATCTCAACGACGAAGAGCGCAGGGACTTTCTGGAGTCGCTGGGGGTCGAGGAAGGCGGCCTCAAGACGCTGATTCGCGCCACCTACGAGCTGCTGGGGCTGCGCACCTACTTCACCACCGGACCCAAAGAAACCCGCGCCTGGACCATTCGCGCTGGCATGGTGGCCCCCCAGGCTGCCGGAGTCATTCATACCGACTTCGAGCGCGGCTTTATTCGCGCCGAAACCGTGGCCTACGACGATCTGGTCGCGGCAGGCTCGATGGCTACGGCCAAAGACAAGGGCCAGGTGCGCAGCGAGGGCAAAGAGTACGTGGTGCAAGAGGGAGACGTCATGCTGTTCCGCTTTAACGTGTAGCGACGCTATAGCGCTAGGGCCTGCCATCACTAGCCTGGGTACTGGGCCAACTGTCCTAGCCATATCTCGTCTGAGAGGCGATCGCGGTACGGCACGGTTAGGGTGTGCAAAAAAACTCGTCGCGATACTGGTTCGGAGGAGAAAATCTATCTACAATTTGACCCATTAGGGGCATAGCTCTTCTAGCTCCAGGTTCATAGGACTACTGCCGTGGCCTTACCGCTTCCACCCTATCCTCAGCTGCGCTCGGCGCTGCACCGTCTGCAGGAGGTGCCTCCCTGGGCGCTGCTCTCGCTGGTTATGAACGGGCTGCTGTTTATTACTGTAGTGGTCATGCTCAGGCAGCCGGGGCAGGCAGGGGATGCGGTGTTGCCCCAGGCCAATGCCTTCGCAGCCGACCCGTACGTGCCAGTGTCACCGCTTGAGCCCGACCTGGGGCCGCGCCACACCCTTGACTATGAGCAGTGGGTGGCCCTGCTGGCGGCTGAGGCCAACGCGGCGGTAGCCATCAAGGCCCCGCGCCAAAACATTTTGCTGGGCGATTCTCTCACCCTGTGGTTTCCGGCTGACATGCTGCCGGGGCGCAAGACCTGGATCAATCAGGCGATTTCGGGGGAAAGCTCGGCGGGACTGCGCGATCGCCTCTACCTGCTTGACAAGACGGCCCCTGAGGCCGTGTTCATCATGGTGGGCATCAACGATCTGATCTGGGGGGGCTCGGAGGCAGATTTGGTCTACAACGTCCGCATGATGATCAACTACCTGCGCCAGACCCATCCCCAGGCGCGGGTGGTGGTGCAGTCGATTTTGCCCCACGGCGGCGAGGCAGCTACCTGGGAGGGCCGCGATCGCCTGCAGGCCATTCCCCCTGAACTCATCCGCACGGTCAACGACCAGCTCAAGGCCGTGGCGGTTGAAACCGGCGTCGAGTTTCTCGATTTGTACCCGCTGTTTGTCAATGGCGACGGCTATCTGCGGACCGAGCTGACGACCGATGGCCTGCACCTCAACCACAACGGCTACATGGTGTGGCGCACCGCCCTGGCCCTGCTCAACGAGACCGAGTTTCAACCCTAGAAGCAGCGGCAAAGGCAGGGTCGGCAACTATGGCCCCATCTCTCTGCCGGGGCAGGCTCGACAGTACCCCCTGACTATGGCCTACCACCGCCAGGGAATGTGAACCGGGCTGCAGTCGAATGGCGATATTGGCCTCGGTAAAGGTCAATCGGCGATCGCTCTCGACAATTTCGACCAGCGTTGAGGCCGTTCCGTGGCGGTGGGGCAGCGTGTAGGTAGCCGTTAGCCTGTACTGGCCGGGCGGCAGATCAAAAAAGCAGTAGTGGCCGTCACCGCCGCTGGTGGTCTGGTCGGGCCGAGTGAGGGCGAGGGCAGGCAGCAGCCGATCGAGCAGCTGCTGCGCCGTTGTCAGGGGCACCAGGGTTTGATGCCAGCTTGCGATCAAGTCGCTGTACTGGGCCTGGAGATCGGGTTGATGGGCGATCGCCACGACTAGAAACGCCATTAATCCTTCGGCAAAGGCCGCTGGAGCCGCCGTAATGCGCACCACAGCCTGGGGCACAATGTCGCCGGTCAGGGCGTTGGTAATGGTGCCTGCGATCGCCACTCGACAGGGTTTAGGGGCAGCAGGCAGGGATTGATGAGCTGGGAGGCTAGACATGGGAGAGGCTCACAATGAAGAGTAACTAGAGTAGACCGGGGGGCACGCAGAGTAGGCCCAAAGCCAGGCGATCGCGGTATGGCCGCCGCTGCCGCAGTGCTTTGGTTTGAGATGTTGATTTTGCTTGAAGCGGTGAAAATTTCAGGTGGGTGGAGGCGGCTACAGGCCCACTGGCAGAAACCTCTGCCAAGCCAAACTAGGCAGGTTCAAACCGGAAACCAAAAGCTTTTGCGCCACACTCAGCAGCCCCAGCCCAGCCCAGCTAAAGCCTATCGCTAGCTAAAGCTTATCGATCGAGCAGCGGCCTTTTAATTGTGTTATGCACACCGCATCGGACCGATTACATCACATTCAGACGTCAAATCTACGGCGTCAAATTCACCTGCAGGGAGCTCACATAAAGTCACAGGCCGTTCGCAGCCCAAAATTATGGTACTGCGATTCTGATTTCTGTTAAAGAACCGTTAAATTAAGTTTGCATCACCAGCTCTAGCCGATAGCGGTAGAGGGCCACAGGCCGATTCTGCGCCGTTAGAAAGTCGGGGTCTTGGGGCGATAGGTAGACCGCCGTTACCTGATCGGCCAGCACGCGATCGGCCGCCTGACGATAGGCGGTCGTGGTCTCAACCTCGTTGAAGTAGGGAATGGCCCCACCCCGAAACACCTGCTGAAACCGCTCCACAGTAATGAATTGGTCGTCTGCCGTTTCTACGCCGCGAGCAGTCACGGTTGACTCCAGCTGGCGATTGCCGTTGAGCAGGGTGAGCTGACGGTTGGGGTTGTGGGCATCTACCTTCACCGCCTTCACTACCTCATCGCCCAGGTAGGCGCGGGCCAGGCTCAGCCCGTTGAAGGCGCGATCGGCCACCGTCTGGGGCGCTCCTGTAGCGATGGGGAGGAACCCCTGGGCCCTGGGTTGGGTGGCCACAAACCGCACCGGGCAGGTTACCGGCTGCCCCAGCTGGTCGCGGTTGCCCTCAAAGCCGGGAGTCACCAGTTCGGGGGCCAGGGGTGCCGCCAGGTCGACCAGGGTGCTGGTCAGCTGCCAATCGCCCCGCAGCCAGTCAGGGTAGACCAGATCCCCCTGGGCGGCGGCGAGGGTGGACTTGTGGTTCCAATTTGGAAAGGCCGCCAGGCGATCGGCGATCGGCCCCGCCTGGGCCTGACCGCTGCACAGCAGCCACACCGTCAGCAGCAGCGTCAGCCAAAACAGACGGCGGCGCAGAAGCGTAAGCAGCGATCGGGGCATAGTAAAAAAAAGATGAGTTGACGCTAGTTCTTTGAGTCAAGACCGCCAAGGTTTCAGCCGGTTTAAAGTATATAAAATAGACAAAATTATTGAACTCCAGGCTTCAATTCGTCTTCAGAAGTTAGGCCTTGCCTCAGTTAGCGACCTTTGTTCTAATACCCTGGGTCGGGTTTGGAGCATGCCCCTCGCCCCAAACCCAATCGGCCCAACCTTGCCGCCGCTGACTTCCAGTGGGCTACCACGCCATCTGGCCTAAAACCCTAGCCAGCAAGCGCTGCCTCGGATAGGCTTAATACTGCCAGCCCTTGCATTTATTTAAAGAGGCTTCTGGCTATCCTAAGGCATCTGCACTGCGGTTTTGCCCGAGCCAGTCCGGTGCTATACCTCCTCCTGAATATCTCCCTAACCCTCATTATCGTCACTGTTGAGGAACCTCTTGGAAACTCCCCCCTCTAATACTCAGCCCTTGGATGCGCCGACGGAGATTACCGTCACCGATCTATTAGATCGCTACGCCGCCGGAGAGCGCGACTTTCGCGGAATTCAGCTGATTGGGGCCGACCTGAGCCACCAAACCCTCAGCGGCGCTAACTTTCGGCAGTCTAACCTGCAGAACACTAACTTTTCTGGGGCCGTTCTAGTAGGGGCTAATTTCCGCGAGGCCAAGCTAACCGACGTGAGCTTTGAGCAGGCCACGCTAGTTTTGGCCAACCTAATTGGGGCCGACCTGGCCGATGCCCGCCTGATGGGGGCCGACTTTAGCGAAGCCGGTATGCGCAGTGCCAACCTGGTGCGGGCCGACCTAAGTCAGGCTACCCTGCGCGAAACCAACCTCAACGAAGCCGTGCTCGACCACGCCACCCTCCACAAAGCGGTGCTCAGCGAGGCCAGCCTCAGCCGGGGCCGCATGCTAGCCACCGACCTGCAGGAGGCCAACCTAGAGCACGCCAACCTGACCAGCGCTCTGATGAATCGAGCCATTCTCAAAAAAGCCATTTTGGTCGAGGCGGTGCTGACCGGAGCCACCCTGGAGGGAGCCGATTTTGAGGCCGCCGACCTGAGCCGGGCCAAGCTGTCTAGCACCAATTTGGTCAATGTCAACCTGTCGCGGGCCAACCTGCGCGGCGCTAACTTGAGCTGGAGTTCGCTGCGCGGAGCCAACCTGCGCGGCGCTACCCTATACCGTACCCGCCTGAGCTGGTCTAACCTGAGCGGAGCCGATCTGACCGATGCGGTGATGATCAACGCCAAGCTCGACTACACCAACCTGCGGCGCACCGACGTACACGGCACCATTATGCCGGACGGGTTTACGATGGGTTCTCAGGACTAGCCCCCCTACTGCGGCGTGGTTGGGCGCTGGCCTGGCTGCTTGGCCTGCATCGGCCCTGATGGCCCCAGGAAGGGCCAGTATACCGCCGTTAACGAGGGCGGCGTGTGGCGCAGGTAGGCCAACATCTGCCGCTGCAGCACCTGGAGCTGGTCTTGAATAGCCGTGGCCTCCAGGTGCAGTAGCGAGGGCAGGTAGCTGATCAGCCGATCCTGGCGGTGCAGGCCGCTTTGGCGCAGGCGAGGCCAGGCGGCTAGCCCCTCAGGCACGGTCTGGCTCAGACGCAGCGACAGCGTAGTGGTCGAGAATGCGTGGGCCACGGTTGGGCTGAGGGCCGGAGCATAGGCGTCGGCCTCTGGAGTCTGCTGCATGATAAAGCTCAGGCTTACCCCCTGCAAAAAAATACGCAGCGGAGCGGTGGTGACATCGGGCAGCGCTGGCATAAAGGGAATGCGGCCCAGGTCGGCGTTGAGGTTGTTGGGGTCGCCAACGCTCAGATGCGACCCACCGACTACGGTAACCAGATATTTATCGGCGGGCAGCTGCATAAAGGGGCGCAGTTGCTGACTGGCCATGGGGGTGACGGTGTCGTGGGTACCGGCCAGCACCAGGGTCGGTACCCGCACCCGACTGAGCCCGGCCTCGCCAAACAGAAGCCCCGTGAGGGGATTGGCTACAATCAGTTGAGTAATGCGATCGTCGCGCAGGTTCGCGTACTTAACCGGCAGGGCGAGGGCCGCACACTGGAACCAGTCGGCGGGGGAAACATTGACGGGGTTGAGGGTCTGACAGTACGACTCCAGCGATCGCAGATCGAGATCTGCCCCCGCCAGGGCCAGGCCGGTGTACCCTCCCAGCGAATGGCCAATAAACGCTACCTGCTCGGTATTGAGGCGATCGCGCAGACTGTAGGAATAGAGATTGATTTTCT
The DNA here is from genome assembly GCF_050565655.1 of Nodosilinea sp. AN01ver1. Taxonomy (NCBI): domain Bacteria; kingdom Bacillati; phylum Cyanobacteriota; class Cyanophyceae; order Nodosilineales; family Nodosilineaceae; genus Nodosilinea; species Nodosilinea sp. AN01ver1. Next base: position 92,872 of record NZ_JBNXVS010000007.1, read on the forward strand.
CCAGCCGGTTGAGCACAAAGCTGATGTCGCGGGGGCGATCGAGAAACTCGGTGGCGGGCAGAATGCGGCTTTGCACAGCCGCGTCGGGCAGCGCTTCGGCGGGCAGCGACAGCAGGGCGGCGACATTGCTGCCGGGGTGCTCGACCGACACCACCGTCAGCCCGTGGGAAGCCAGGTGCTCGGCCAGGTAGGCAAAAAAGCGGCGATCGGCTCCAAAGCCGTGGGAAATGACCACCAGCGGGCCGTGACTGTCTTCGCTCCAGTAGATATCGATGGGAATACTGCGATCGCGGTTGTGATCGCGCAGCACCAGCTCCCACCGCTCGACCTCAGAGGGGCCGGTCGAGAACGGATCGGTACCTAACAGCGGTACTGGCTCAGCCGTTTCGGCAGCGGGGTCTTTGCGCAGCACGCGACTGAGGGCCTTGCTCTCCATTTGCGCCAGGCGAAACTGCGAGGCCAGGGTGAGCAGAGTACCGACGTTAATTTCTAGAGTCTCCTGGGGCATGGCCCGCAAAATGCCCAGCAGGGTCAGCCCCGATTCTGTCTTCGACACCTGCTCTAGGGTAATGCGCAGATCGGTCGCCGTCAGATTGGGAGCGATCGCCCGCAGGGTATCGAGCAGCTGCGCGCCGCCGGGGGTGTGCAAAATTTCGTCTAAAATTACCTGGCCCACTTCGGGTTCTAGGGTGATTTCGCCCGCCAAAGTCTGCCGTAGGCTGGCGTTGAGCAGCGGGCGGTACAACCGCAGCGACTGAGGCACCTCCCCCGTGGTGGCAAACGACTCTAGATCGTTCAGGCTAACGGTTTGCGACAGCCGACCCAGGCGCACCGTCACCGACTCCGCCGCCACTACCGGCAGGGGCAAACTCAAGCCTAAACCGCCCGTCAAAAGGCTGCTGGCAATCAGCAGTCGCCCGCTCCAGCGACCCAGCGCAGAACGACAGCGGCTTAGGCGTAACAGGTTAAATTGCACGGCAAAACATAACAAACGCAGGAGCAGCGGACTGAAACAGGCAGCGGCCAAATCCGACAAGAATGGGTTTACCGTACCCAAATTTTCGCTGTGGGTTAACTTAATCTAAACGACAGCACCCCGCGACGGTGGGGATTGATCGTCAAGTTTTTTTGCGAAAGCGCTCAGCACTGTGACCTCATGGCGCGAACGATTATCGGCATCATGGGGCCAGGGGCCACGGCTACCCCTCTTCAGCTAGAGACAGCCTACACCCTTGGTCGGGCGATCGCCTCTACCGGATGGGTGGTGCTGACCGGCGGACGGGCCGCAGGCGTGATGGAGGCCGCCTGTCGGGGAGCCCAGGCCGCAGGCGGGCTGACCATCGGCGTTTTGCCCTCGGCAGACGGAGCCGATATGTCAGCCGCCGTTGACATTCCTATTCTGACCGGGCTGGGCGATGGCCGTAACGTGGTGAATGTGCTGTCGAGCCGGGTGGTCGTGGCCTGTGGGTTAGGCCCTGGAACCGCCGCCGAAATTGCCCTTGCCCTCAAAGCGCGGCGGCCCGTCATCTTGATGGCGATGCCCCCCGGTGCCAGCGATCTGTGGCAGAGTTTGGCTACGGGGCCGATCGCGATCGCTGCTACCGTCGAGGCTGCGTAGCGCAGATACAGCAGTGGCTGACCGCCTGAGCAAGCCGTTCAGAACGCTCTGCTCAGTTTGCTATTGGCCCCAAACCGCCACTTCTGAGCAGAATCTGGTGTTGTAGACGACATTACTGGTCCCTTCTGCTAGCTATTCGCCGACAATCGGCAAAAACTTCTTTAAGGTAAGGTAAGAGCTACGCCCCTCACCCGTTGGTGCCATGACAGACAACCAACCCTCTCCAAAGGAAAATTTCCTCTTCCCGCGCAGCAAGTACTGGGGCGAATTTACGCCGCAGCAGCTGGCTTTTAACGCCAACCTGCAGGAGTTTGCCCAGCGCGTTTCCTTTGTGTGCAATCTAGAAACCGGCGGCAAAATGTCGGCCGACGATGCCTACAACGAAATTAAGCGGCTGTGGAAAGACCTGAAACAATCTAAGGCCAACTTGCTTGACGCCGTGCCGCCTGAACTGCCGCCCGAGCTACCGCCAGATTAACTAGCCGTCAGCGTTGTGCGCTATCCGGCAGTTCAAGGGCAATTTGCCCCTGCGGATTGGTTTGAATGAATCTGGGCTGAAGGAAATGGGGGTTACACAGTTTGAATTTTGGCTGGGGCGGTGCGCCTGGGATCAAAACGCGGATGAGGCCAGATAAAAGCTGATCAAGAAGCCCGCGATGGTTGAAAACGTCACCGAACCGCCGCCCATTTCGTAGGCTTCGGGCATCATCGTGCTGGCGATCATGGCCAAAATGGCTCCCCCGGCTGTCGCCTGGGCCACCGCCAGCATCCAGTCGGTAGCGACGTTGACCAGCAGGCCGCCGACCATCGCCATCAGCCCGCTGAGCAGCACCGCCCCGCCCCACAGAGCCAAAATGCGCTGGGCCGAGGTGCCCGCCTGGCGCATACCAATGGAGCTGGTCATGGCTTCAGGAATGTTGGAGATAAACACGGCCATCAAGAACGACGCCCCAGTGTGGCCCGTACCCGCGTGAAAGCCGATCACCAGCGCTTCGGGAATGTTGTCAATCAGGGTGCCGACTAGTATGGCCAGCGGGGCCGAGCTCTGGGCCAGCTCTTTGAACTGCTGCTCAGAGATGGGGATATCGACTTCAACGCTGTCGAGCACCTGCCGCCGCCACTGATCGTCATCGACCAGCACGGGTTTGGCGGTCGACTGGGTGGTTTCGCGCAGCCGTCGGGCCAAAATGCGGCTCAGCCCGCTAGAGAGCTGAGGGGCATAGGTGAGCATGGCATCGAAGTCGGTTTTGTCGAGCTCGTAGAGCTCCATGGGGGTTTTGGCGCGCACCGTAGCCGATCGCTCTTCGCCCGTCAGCAACGCCATTTCGCCAAACATTTCGCCTGCGCCCAGGGAAGCCAGCCGCTGCGGCCCCTTAAAGACTTCGGCCTCGCCTTCCACAATTAAAAACATCGAATTGCCGGGTGCCCCTTCTAAACACAGCACCGTACCTGGCTCGACCTGGAGGGGCTTGAGCAGGGGAATGATGGCCTGCATTTCAGAGGGGGACAGGCTGTGGAGCATCTCGATGTGCCCGATGCGATCGAGCACCTCAGAGGCTTCGTCTTGACGGTGGTGGTAGAGAAAGCGCCGCGACGACGACGGGTGGCGAATAAAGCCGCCCTGGTTGTCGATGTAGGTGACAATGACGGTAAACAGGGTGCCGCCCAGGGCAAACCCGATCACCAGCGGCCAGAAACCGCTGCTCTGAAAGGCAGGCAGGGTGATGTCGTAGGCAATGGCGGAGAGTAGGGTGCCGCTGCCAAAAGCCATAATTGCCGCTGTCAGCGATCGCGCGGGTCGCCAGGCAATTCCTAAAACCGCTCCGACCAGCAGACTAGAGGCACCCAGCAACCCTTGAAGTAGCGCAGTAAAAGGAACGCTCATTACCAAAATGACAGGGCATTATGACCAGGTTACTGCACAATGCTCCGCTTCCTGGCAAACTAGAGCCTAGGATATCAGAGGTCAATGGTCTGTCTGCTATGAACCCACCGACCCAGCGCCGTCGTCGCTCTACCCCCAACCGCCCGCCGCGATCGCGGCCTTCGAGTCGTGCTTTGCGTCGCCCCATTGCCGGGCTGTGGCTGCTGTGCGGGCTCCTCTACGCCGCCGCCGGCATGATCTTGACGGCCCTGGCCGGTCCGTGGATGTGGCTCGGGGCCGCGATTGGCGCGGTCGTTCAGAGCGTAGCGCTGGCTGGTCCGGCGGCTCTGCAGCGATTTCGCTGGCTCACCGCTAACCTGCTGGTGCTGGGCAGCATTGCTGGCGGTGCCGCACTGGCCGCAACGCTCTCCGTTGCCCTCAATCATCTGGGCACCGACAACCTCGACGACCTCACCCTCGCTCGAGCGATCGCAGAGATCGTGCTCTACAGCCTGCTGGCGGTGGGGCTGGCGGTGCTGTGCAGTCTGGCTACGGCCACCCTGGGCGATCGCCTGCTGCGCCGCAACAAGGGCAGCAAGACCAGCCTCCTTTTGGCCATTACTGCTCTGGTCGGGCTGGCGGTGGGCGGCGGCATCGGGCTGCTGATTGCCTAGAGCTGGCTAGGCAATGTCGTAGCGAAAGCTCAGGGTAGCCCAGCGATCGTGGTGCAGGGCATAGTAGTCGGTACCAGCGCTGGCGTTGAGGTCTTGCAGTAGCGCCTGGGCCAGCTGCAGCGGCTGACGCACCGGGCGAAAGCCCGTGGCCACTGAGGGTGGGTTGTTGCCCAACACCGCCAGACACCGCTCTAGGGGCTGCGTACTAAAAACAATATGGGCCTCTACCCAGACAGCCGCCCCCGGCATGGCCCAGCCAGCCCCATTGGCGGGAAAGGTGAATAGTTGACCTGGCTCCAGCGGCGTCGCTGCCGGGGGTATCTCTGCGCCATCCTCAGCGATCGCGTCGGGGAGAGTCATCAGCGCCATGCATTCGCCCCGACTGTCAAAGCTAATCCAGAGCAGGTGCAGGGGTTGAGTGGAGGTGTTGGCCAAGCGGTAGCCGATTCGGCAGTCGCGGGGCAGCATAATGGGGTCGGCGACAGCCGCTTTCTGAGCCTGTCGAATGGCTAGCGGCCAGGTCAGCGTAGGGCTGCGCTCGGTCGTCTGCACCAGCAGTGGTTTGGGTTTGGGCTGTACAGCCTCCAGCACCGCCGCCGCCCCCACCTGAGAGGCCGCATGGTTTTCGGTCAGCCGCACTAGCTTGAGGGCCAGCAGGGTCTTTAGATAGGGGGTCAGCCGGTTGACCGCTGTTTTGACGGCTTCGTCGCGGGACAGCATGGTGCCCGGCAGCAGGGTACGGTTGGGCGCAAATAACCCGTAGCTGCTCTCAGCGGGGCGATTGCCCCCTGTACCCGGCAGCGCCTCTGCTCCCCCCGGCAGCGCAGCCGTCAGGGTAGAGGTCGGCCCGATGGGTAGGCGACCAAACAGGCAGTCGGCGGCCTTGTCCCCTGCCGTCACCGACGACACCAGGGGAATCCCGGCTAGGGCGCTGGTGGCATCAACCCGCTCTACCCGCTTGAGCTGGCTGTCAAGGGCCACGATTAAATCAATGCCCTGGGGCAGTCGTCGTACCTGCTCAAAGATGGGCCATCGGGCCAGAGCCGAGGAGGCCAGAGCCTCAGCTTCGTTCTCAAGGTCACTCCCAAGGAGTCTAACTAAGGCTTTTAGCCCCGTGCGCGCCTCCACATCCAGCGGCATCAACGGCCCCTTAGCCAGCTCAACCACCAGGCGAGAGCCGGGCTGCAGGTAGCGCAGCACTTGGGGAGGTACCCCTCCCAGCCAAACCGTCAGGGGGCGACTGTCAGCGCTGGGCAGTACAACCCCCGCCGCCGGCGGCAGCTGGGGCAGGAGGTTATAGGCAACTGGACCCGTGCGCGGCGGCAGGCGATCGCTCAGATTGGGTTGCTGGTCGGCCCCTACCCACCGCTGCAGTCGCTGACTAGTGCGCTGCAGCAAGAGCTGACTGGTGGGGTCAGGCTCTGTTTCCCATAGGTTTTGGGTCAGGGCATAGGTAAACACCCCAGCGTTAAACCCATCCCAGTGACTCTCCAGCACCAGTCGCCCTACCTGGGCCGCCCGCAGCACTAGCCCCGGCCAGGGTACCGTCAGATCTAGGGAAGCCGCTGCGGCCACCGGCAGCAGGCCCGTGGGCACAGTGGGGCGTGACCTGACCCGAGCGTTGCCCCAGCGCAGATAGCCCACATCCTGACTGCCAGCATCGATGACGGTGGTGAGGTTGGCGGTGGCTAAGGGAGCCAGCCGAGCGATGATTTCGGCCTCTAGCAGGTCGCCCAGGGCCGGGTTACTTTCGCTGGGCAGGCGGCTGTCTACAGTGACCCAGGCAGCCTGAAACTCGTTCCATTCGTGAACGTCGGCCTTGTCGCCGCCCCGGTCTTCGACCGCATCGATCGCGGCGGCGGTCTCTGAGTTCAGCACTCGCACCTGGCTGCCGTAGCCGCTAAAGTGCAGCAGCACCACGTCGTCTGGGCGGGCCTGCTGCACCAGGTGTTCGTCAATGGCGGTCAGAATGCTGCCGCGGGTGGCCTCCTGGTTGGTTAGCGTCACCACATCGCCGGGCTGAAAGCCGAAGCGATGCACCAGCAGCTGCCGCTGTAGCTCTACATCGGTAACGCAGCCCTTGAGCGCAATGTCTTGGGCCACGCCGGGGTCCAGGGCGCGATCGGGATAGGCGTTGATGCCAATCAGCAGCGCCAGTCTGCGTCGGGCCGGTTTGGCCAGCGCCTGCTGATACTGGCTACCAGCCAGCAGCGCCGTTCCGCCCAGCCCTAGCGCCCCCAGGGCCAGGCCTGTCTGCTGCAAAAACGCCCGTCGTTTCAGTGTCACCGAGTTGATTGCATCCTAGTTGGTAGCGTTGACCTTAGCCAATGGCTTCGGGAACCCGCATGGCCTTGGCCAACTCCGCCGCCACCTCGGGTCGAGAAAATTCTGGCGGGGGGAGCTCGCCTCGGCGCAGCATCTCACGCACTTTGGTGCCCGATAGGTGAATCCGCTCGTCTTTGGTGCTAGGGCTGGTTTTTGAGGTCGCCATGCCCCCGGTGCGGGTGCAGTAAAAGGCGTGCTCAAACTTCATTGGCACAATGCCCAGTTCCGTCGGCTCAAACTCATCGAAGATATGTTGAGCGTCGTAGGTGCCGTAGTAGTCGCCCACCCCAGCGTGGTCACGGCCCACAATAAAGTGGGTGCAGCCGTAGTTCTTGCGGATCAGCGCGTGGAAAATCGCTTCCCTAGGCCCAGCGTACCGCATTGCGGAGGGATTGATCGCAAGAATCACCCGATCCTGCGGGAAGTAGTGCTCGACCATGATTTCATAGCAGCGCATGCGCACATCGGCGGGGATATCGTCCGACTTGGTCGCCCCCACCAGCGGGTGCAAAAATAGCCCATCGACGGTCTCCAGGGCGCATTTTTGAATGTATTCGTGGGCACGGTGGATGGGGTTGCGGGTTTGAAAGCCGACGACGGTCTTCCAGTTGCGATCGCGGAACATGGCCCGTGAAGCCGCCGGGTCAATCTGGTAAGCGGGGAACAGCGGATGGGGATCGCGCTGCAGCAGCCACACGGGGCCAGCCAGATTCACCGCTCCCTGGTCGTAGACCACCTTGACGCCGGGGTGCTTTTCGTCGTCGGTGCGGTAGACGTTGACAGCTTCGCGGGTTTTGTCGTAGGTGTACTTTTCCTCCAGCTCCAGCACGCCCACAAAGCGGCCGCTGGGGTCATCCAGGCGCACCAGGGTGCCCTCTTGCAGGGGGGCGGCGATGTCTTCACTGACCGACAGCGTCACCGGAATCGCCCAGGGCAGACCGCTGGCCAGGCGCATATCGGTGACGACAGGATCGTAATCGGCCTTTTTCATAAAGCCGTTCAGGGGGCTAAAGCCGCCGATGGCAATCATTACCAAATCAGAGAAGGCCCGCTCATCCAGGCTCACCCGCGGCAGAGTATCGGCCTGGCCCAGAAACTGAGCTTGCTGGTCGGGCGACGCCAGCCGATCGACCAGGGTGCCACCGTGGGGGGCAATTCCGTCTTTGTGTAAAGTCATTGAGATACCGCTGCCTTCTGCTGTGGATGAACAAGGGAACTTTTGGGGCTGGGCCAGTCCTGAGATTGACCAGACTAACCCCAGTTTCCCACCGGGGAATCGGGGTTAACTGCCTTGTTCTATGAAATTACATCTTGGTACCAATGTCACCCAGGTAGAGACAGGCAATTACCGCAGGCCTTTGAACCCGGTGGCCACGATCAATCGCGATTAATTTGCTTCCAGAGGGGGTGCGAGGGCCCCTGGGCGGCAATGCGATCGCGCAGTCGCTCTAGCCGCTGTCGCTCGACCCTGGTCATACCCCACAAAATATAGCGGCTCTCGGCCACCAGCAGGGCCACGGTTAACCCCACGCACAGCCCCAGTCCGATCGCCGCTGGGCGGTTATAGGCCAACCCCAGCCGCACCGTTGCCCAGGTGAAGTGCTCCCTTAGCTGGGCCATTTCGGGCCGCAGGCTCCACAGGCTGAGTGGGGCCACCGTCAGCCACAGCAGACCGCTCACCATCCACCAGCGGCGTAGCATGATCGTCCGCAGGCGCACTAGAGGCGCAGGATAGCTAGGGGTGCCCATGGCCAATTCCTCTAGGGAGTTTCGGGCTGGGGGGCAGACTCATCGGGGTCGCCGCTGTAGGCCTGGCCCGTGCGCTCTCGCCACAGGGCCAGCAGCGAACTGGCCACAAAAATACTGGAGTAAGACCCGGCCAAAAAGCCCACAATCAGGGCCAGGGCAAAGTACTTCAGGGTTTGGCCACCAAAGATAAAGATGGCCACCAGGGGCAGAATTGTGGTCAGCGAGGTGTTGATTGAGCGGCCCAGGGTTTGGTTGACGGCGCTGTCTACAATATCGTTGATGTGGTTGCCGGGGCTGAGCTTGAGGTTTTCGCGGACGCGATCGTAAATGACCACCGTGTCGTTGACCGAGAAGCCCACAATCGTCAGCAGTGAGACGATGAACAGGCTGTCGACTTCAACCCCCAGCACCAGCCCCAAAACGGCAAACACCCCAGCGGTAATAATTACATCGTGGGCCAGAGCCAGAATGGCCAGCAGCGCGTAGTCAAGCTTGAAGCGCAGGCTGAGGTAGATCACAATGCCCGCAAAGGATACCAGTAGAGCCAGCAGCCCCGACACCAGCAGCTGCTTACCAATCACCGGACCCACCGAGTCGATCTGGGTAGAGCTGGCATCAAAGGGGCCAATCGCCTCATCTAGGGCGCTTTGTAGGCCAGTGCGCTCGTCGACATCCAGGGTGCGGGTGCGAATAGAAAGCACCTGCTGATCGTCGCCTAGCACCTGAAGGCTGCTGGAGTCGAGCCCCTGCTGCCCCAACACCTGCCTCACCTCCGACAAATCGATGGCGTCACTACAGCTATTGGTCGTGACACAGGCGCGGGTTAACTGCAGTCGGGTGCCACCAGCAAAATCAAGCCCTGGCTTGAGGGGGGCACCAAACTGCTGCCACGAAATGGCCATGGCCACCAGGCTAGCCAGTACCAGAGCCCCAGAGATGGCCCACCACAGACCGCGCTGCTGAATAATGTTGAGCTTCATGGGCACTCCTAGGGGCGAACGGGGTTGGGGCGAGCGGTGCTTAGACCGGGGCAAAATAGGCTGGGCCGCCGAAACTGAGGCAGGCTAATCGCCAAAAACATCAGGGTGCGGGTGCAGGTCAGCGCCGTGAACATGCTGATCAGCACGCCGATGCCCAGGGTGAGGGCAAACCCTTTGACCAGCCCTGCGCCAAAGTAAAACAGGGCCAGACAGGAGATCAGGGTGGTGACGTTGCCGTCTAAGATGCTCGAAAAGGCGCGGAAAAACCCTGACTCGACGGAGCGGTAGAGGGTTTTGTCTGACCTCAGCTCTTCGCGGGTGCGCTCAAAGATCAGCACGTTGGCATCTACCGCCATACCAATGCTGAGAATAAACCCGGCAATGCCCGGCAGCGTCAGGGTGACCCCCAGCAGGTTAAAGGCCGCCCAGGTGAGCAGCGCATAAATAATCAGGGCGACGTCGGCCAGTATGCCCGGCAGACGGTAGTAGACCGCCATAAACACCAGCACCAGGGCTAACCCCGCCAGCCCGGCGTAGAGGCTGCGCTGAATGCTGTCGCGGCCCAGGGTGGGGCCAACGGTGCGGTTTTCAACGACTTCGACCGGCAGCGGCAGGGCCCCGCCGCGCAGCTGAATGGCTAACTCGTTGGCCGACTCGGCGGTAAAGCTGCCCGAGATCTCAGCCCCGCCCCCGGTGATCCCGGTTTCGGCGTATTGGACGTTAACCTGGGGGGCGCTGAGCAGGCGGTTGTCTAGGAAGATGCCGATCGCGCGGCCCGTACCGGCGATCGCCTTGGTTAGCTCAGCAAAGCGGTTGCCGCCCTCGTTGCTAAAGCGAATGGAGACCACCCAGCGACCGGCGCTGTCGGTACCGGCGATCGCATCGGTGAGCTGATCGCCACCCAGGGTACTGGGCTCAAACAACTTGGCAATGGCCGCTTCGCTGGCCTGGATATCGGCCTGGAGCTTTTCAATGCGGGCCTGGGTTTCGGCCTCAATGGGAGCCGCTCCCTCGGGTAGGCTAGCCTGGAGCGCGGCCAGTTCGCCCAGATGGCCCTGCAGCACCTGATTTTCGATCGCCAGCTGCTGGTCGGTACCGGCTCGCTGGGCGCGAAACTCCAGCTGGGCGGTGCCCCCTAGCACTCGCTCGGCCTGCTCGGGGTCGCTGACGCCGGGCAGCTGCACCAGCAGCTGGTTATTGCCCAACTGCTGCACCACCGCCTCCGACACGCCCAGACCGTTCACCCGGCCTTCTACAACACTTTGCACGACCTCCATATCGCGTTCGGAGATAGTGGGGATGGCTTTGGTGGGCTGCACCTGAATGGTGAGCTGAGACCCACCTCGCAGGTCTAGCCCCAGACGGGTAGGAATTTGGGTGATCACCACCACGGCGGCGATGGTGAGCGCCAAAATAACCCCTAGCCAAGCTCGATATTTTGCCATTGCGGGTGCTGCGGTGAGGGTACGAAGCGGGAGAATTTTCCCTGGAGACGGTGGTGGGCATTGCCCACCCTACAGGGTTGTGGGATCAGTTCAAAACCTATCCCTAGACCTTGAGAGCGACCATGTTTTCGACGGCGGCCTCAATCTGCTTGGGCTGCACGATGGTCAGTGTTTCTAGCTTACCGTTGTAGGGGGTGGGTATGTCTTGAGACGACAGCCGCACCACCGGAGCATCGAGCTCGTCAAAGTAGCGATCGTTAATGGAGGCGATAATTTCAGCCCCAATGCCGCCGGTCTTCATGCATTCCTCGACAATGATGACGCGGTGGGTCTTTTTAATCGACTGGCCAATGGTGTCAAAATCGAGCGGCTTGAGAGAGATTAAATCGATCACCTCCGGGTCAAGTCCCTTCTTCTCCAGCCCCTTGACCGCCTGCATCACGTGGTGGCGCATGCGAGAGTAGGTGAGAATGGTGACGTCTTTGCCGGGGCGCACGATTTCGGCTTTGTCAAGCGGCACCACATACTCGTGGTTAGGGAGGTCTTCTTTGAGGTTGTAGAGCAGCACGTGCTCAAAGAACAGCACCGGGTTGTCATCGCGAATGGCGGCCTTGAGCAACCCCTTGGCGTTATAGGGGGTGGAGCAGGCGACGATCTTGAGCCCCGGCACCGCCTGAAAATAGGCCTCTAGCCGTTGGGAGTGCTCGGCCCCCAGCTGACGACCGACGCCCCCCGGCCCCCGAATCACCATTGGAATTTTGAAATTGCCGCCGGAGGTGTAGCGCAGCATACCGGCGTTGTTGGCGATCTGGTTAAAGGCCAGCAGCAAAAAGCCCATGTTCATGCCCTCGATGATCGGGCGCAGGCCGGTCATCGCCGCCCCTACGGCCATGCCGGTAAAGCTGTTTTCGGCGATCGGGGTGTCGAGCACGCGCAGCTCGCCGTACTTGTTGTACAGGTCTTTGGTGACTTTGTAGGAACCGCCATAGACGCCAACGTCTTCGCCCAGCACAAAGACGGTGTCGTCGCGGCCCATCTCTTCGTCGATGGCCTCGCGGAGGGCGTTGAATAGGAGGGTTTCTGCCATTGTTGGGATGTGGGTGAGTGGATGGGTGGGAGGGTGGATGGGTAGGTGGGTGATGGTCCCTGAGCGGAGTCGAAGGGGGCGGGTGGATGGGCAGCTAACTGCTTCGGCGATTCTTAGGCCAAGGCTGTGCCACAGCGCACCGTTTCCAAAGCCCCGTAGGGTGGGCAGTTCCCACCTCGCGATTGGCTATTTTCAAGCAATTGTCTGGCTTGGGATCGCCGATTGGGAGCATCGGGATGTGATCAATCCTCAGCGAAGATGTACTTATAGAGGTCATCAGGGCTGGGCTCGGGGCTGTCTTCAGCGAAGGTGAGGGCGTCGTCGATGCGGGTTTGAATGCGATCGCGCACTTCCTTGAGCGTCCCTTCCTCGGCCAGGTTGTGCTCGACCAGGTAGGCCTCAAACCGCTTGATCGGGTCGCGGGCCAGCCAGGCCTCTTTTTCGGCCTTCGACCTGAGCTCGTCGGGGTCGGCCAGCGAGTGACCCCTAAAGCGGTAGGTGAGGCACTCGATCAGGGTGGGGCCCTCGCCTGCTCTGGCCCGGGCGATCGCCTCCTGGGCGACGGCCCGCACCGCCATCACATCCATGCCGTCGACCTCGATGCCGGGCATACCAAACACCGATGCTTTTTTATAGATCTCGGGCTGGGAGGTGGCGCGTTCGTGGGCCATACCGATCGCCCACTTGTTGTTTTCCACCACAAATAGGATCGGCAGCTTCCACAGGGCCGCCATATTCAGGCATTCAAAAAACTGGCCGTTGTTGCTGGTGCCATCGCCAAAAAAGCAGGCGGTTACCTGGTCGGCACTGGCGTCTTTGAGGGCATCGCGGCGGTAGCGCGACTGAAACGCCGCCCCCAGGGCGACGGGAATGCCCTCGCCAATAAAGGCAAAGCCGCCCAGCAGGTTGTGCTCACTCGAAAACAGGTGCATCGAGCCGCCCCGGCCTTTGCTGCAGCCGGTCTCTTTGCCAAACAGCTCGGCCATCACGTTTTTGGCGGGCACCCCAGCGCTGAGAGCGTGGACGTGGTCGCGGTAGGTGCTGCACACGTAGTCGTCGGAGCGCAGCGACTTAATCACGCCGCTGGAGACGGCCTCCTGGCCGTTGTAGAGGTGCACAAAACCGAACATTTTGCCCCGGTAATACATCTCGGCGCACTTATCTTCGAAGAAGCGCCCCAGGATCATGTCTTCGTAGAGCACCAGCCCTTCCTCGGGGGAGATTTGGGCCGGGGGAGCCTGAAATTGGGGTAACGTCCGTTCTTGAACCATAGATCTTGCTGGGTCCTAAGCCGCGATGTCCAACATTTGACTATACCGAAAAGTATCCACCCTGGGCAGGGGCCGGGCCGAGATATGCTCTTCATCATACCGAGTGGGTCGCCTGGTAACGGTGTTCGGTGCTGCTAAGGAGCAGTGTCTCCAGGCCGTCTCCAAGCACACCCAGCAGCCATCCTCAGAACTCTCGGCCTCACTACTAAGGGGTTGAATCTTGGCCCACCTGTCGCCCCAGTTACTACTGTCGGCGCTGACCTATCCTGCCAGTCAGCAGACCCAGAACTTTCACTTAATCTTCAAATCTAGACGCCAAAGGAGCTTGCCCAGCTAGCGGTAGCGCCCGCAACGGGGCAGGTATGCTCGCCTGAGCCGGTCAAGAATAGCTCCCACCTCTGCCGACCAGGGCAGACATGTGTTATAAACTTCACTTTTGGTCTGGTAGTGGGGTAAACGCGATAGGGTGTAGCTATTTCCCCACGTTCTCACCCACCGTCGGCAGGGGGGCAATTGGCAGGGGCCACCAATCGGTCCCAAATTGGCTAAAAATTGGTCGTCAAACGGCTTTGATGCAGAGCCAGTGAGTAAGCAAAGGGGCAGCTCCAGAACCATAACGTTGGCTAACTAGGGTTAGAAGCATGAATTTTGGCCTCCGGTAGCGGTTAAAAATTCAGCGGGCCGAGCAGTCCGCAATAAATCTTTTTGGATACTATTTCGAGTGAATTCGCTGTTGGGGACGTGAGCTGTGCAAATTCCGTTAGACTACTACCGAATTCTGGGGTTACCGATTCAGGCGACCGCCAACCAGCTGGCCCAGGCCCACCGCGATCGCGGCCTGCAGCTACCCCGACGCGAATTTTCGGCCGCTGCCATTGAGGCGCGCAAACAGCTGATTGACGAGGCCTACGCCGTACTGTCTGACCGCGATCGCCGCCGCGACTACGACAGCAAGTTTTTAGCCAGCGCCTACACCGTCGATATGGGGCCAGACCCGCTCACCGAGGGACGCATTCCGGGCCTGGAGGTGAGTGCCGACGTGGGGGAGGCGGCGCTCAGGTCGCTGGCGACTGAACCCGGCGGCAGCGAGGCCCAAAGCTCCAAAATCGAAATTGACTCCGACCAGCTCGTGGGAGCACTGCTGCTGCTGCTAGAGCTCGGGGAGTACGAGCAGGTGCTACAGCTGGGCCAGCCTCAGCTCAGCAACCCCTACGCTAACGGGGGCATGGCCAGCCCCGCCCCCGCCCAGGACGATGTGGTGCTCACCCTGGCCCTGGCCTGCCTGGAGCTGGGCCGCGAGCAGTGGCAGCAGCGCCAGTATGAGATTGCCGCCGAGTCGCTGCAAACGGGCCACGAGCTGCTGGCTCGGGGCAACCATTTTCCGGCCATTCGAGCCGAAATTCAGACCGAGCTGTACAAGCTGCGGCCCTACCGGATTTTAGAGCTGCTGGCCCGGCCCCTCGACCAGACCCGCGAGCGCCGTCAGGGGCTGAAGTTGCTCAAGGCGATGCTCGAAGACCGGGGCGGCATTGAGGGCAGCGATGACGATCTTTCGGGGCTCGCGATCGACGACTTTTTGCGGTTTATTCAGCAGCTGCGCGACTACCTGACCGCCTCAGAGCAGCAGGAGCTGTTTGAGCACGAGGCCCGCCGCCCCTCACCCGTGGCCACCTACCTGACGGTGTACGCCCTGCTGGCTCGGGGGTTTGCTCGCCATCAGCCCGCCCTGGTGCGGCGGGCCAAGCAGCTGCTGCTGCGCCTGGGCGGACAGCAAGACGTGCATCTGGAGCAGGCCGTATGCGCCCTGCTGTTGGGCCAGACCGAAGAGGCCAACCGCGCCCTGGAGCTCAGCCAGGAGTACGAGCCGCTGGCCTACATTCGCGAACACTCGCGCCAGTCGCCCGACCTGCTGCCGGGGCTGTGCCTCTACGCCGAGCGCTGGCTCAAAGACGAGCTGTTTCCCCACTTTCGCGACTTCAAAGACCAGGAGGCTACCCTCAAAGACTATTTTGCCGATGCCCAGGTGCAGGCCTACCTAGAGACAATGCCCTCCAGCCCCGGTGCCACAGAACCGCGCTGGTCCCAGGCTGGCGCACAGGGGGCCTCGACCCAGTTCCCGGCGTCGGCCCAGAGCGCTGCGAACCAGTTTCCTACCAGCCAGTTTCCGGCAAGCCAGTTTCCGACGATTGAGGGATCGCTGCCGATTGGGGCTCCCACCATGCCTGTCACCCCCACCCGTCGCGGTGGCTCCCCGGCGGCTGCCGATCGCGGCTACGGCAGCAATGGCAACGGCAATGGCGCTTACTCGCCCCCGACTCCCGCCTCACCCCCGCTGTCGACCCGCAACGGCAGCCGCCGCTACGGCCAGTCCAATTCTTGGGCCGAACCGGTTGAGCCGGTTGGCGATGCCGCTGGCCCCGGTGCCGCTAGCTTTGATTTTCGTGAGGATGAGCCGGACGATCTGTCGGTGGCCGAGCGGGTGGCCCAGCTCTCTCCTGAAGGGAAAATGACGGCAGCGGGCGATCGCGAAGCCCAGAGCCCTAGCCCGGCTCCGTCGCCACGGAGAAAACGGGACAAGCGCGCCGCAGCGATCGCCGCCGCCGATGCGGCCCTCCCCCCCGGCCAGCAAGCCTTTCCTGACCTAGTGGCCCCAGCCCGCGATCGCCGCTCCGCCCCCCGCTGGGGACGACTCGCCCTGGTCGGGGCCGCAGGCATTGTCGGCATTGGCATTTTGGGCTTTGGCACCATGCGGGCGCTGAGCTGGGTGACGTCGGCCTTTAGCGGGCCGAGAATTTCGGGTCAACCCCTGGCCATTCGCGTTGACCAGCCCGCCTTTGAGATTCCTGAAGCGCCGCCGGCTCCCACCGAAATTGGCGTTAACGATATGGCCAGCCGGGTGATCAACGACTGGCTGGAGATCAAGCGGCAGGCGCTGGGTAAAGACTACCAGGGCGATCGCCTCGACGATATTCTGCTAGAGCCGGTGCTGACCCAGTGGACCCGCCGGGCCGATGCCGCCGCCGCCGAGAACTGGTACTGGGAGTACGAGCACACCGTCGAGGTGGAGTCGGTCACCCCCGATGACCCGACGGCGGATCAGCTCCAGGCGGTGGCCGTTGTGTCTGAGAAAGCGCGGCTGTTTGAGTACGGCGTTGAAAATACCAGCGCCGCCTACGACGACACGCTCAGAATGCAGTATGACCTGGTGCGCCAGGATGGCAAGTGGTTTGTGAAGGGGATGAATAAGCTGGCGGATACAAACTAAGTGGGTGGGTAGTGAGTGGATGGGTAGGTGGGTAGTTGGTTCCCCTGCCGCTAGATGAATTACCATAGACGCCCATGGTAAAGGCCAAGGTTCGGCAATCTCTCCGGACGGGCGGGGCCTAACTGTGTTTTGATAGAATGCTGTTCGTATTAACCTCAAAGCTGAATGCCAGTCAATAGCCCGCCTGCTCCCCAGCCGCCCCTGGTGCTCGACACCCTTACCAATCCGGGGCTGCCCAACGATGAGTGCCCACGCCGGGCGCGCATTCAGCTCGATCTGCTGCTGCTGGCGATTGAGGCGCTCGATCTGGGCGGCAGCGAGGCCATGCTGGCGATCTCGCGTGAGCTGGCTCTAGAAGGTTTGGTAAAGAACCGGGTGCACCTGTGGCTGCTGCGGGGCACCAACCCCATGCGTCGCTATAGCCAGCGTCGCCCCCTTTCGATTGAAGAGGCTAAGGCTCTGGTGATTATCATTTGCACCCTGGCGCGACGGCTAACGGTGCTGGTGCGCCAGCTGCTGGTGGGCTATCAGCAGCTGACCGACAGGCAGCTGTCGCCGGAGCACCACTTTCGCCTGGCCGATTATCTGAGCCGCTTTCGCAGCCACTTTCGGGCCCGCATGAACCCCCGCCGAGCCGGGGTGATTGCCTACAGCACCGACGAAAAGCTCGACGAGCTAGCCATTCAGCTTTTGCAACAACTGCTGCTGTGCTCTGGGGTGCTTGGTCCCCAGCGGCTCTGGAGTAGCCTGTTTGACGGAGAAGTATCATGACCGTTCAACGGCAGTACACCCTGCCCCACTGCAATCTGGTTTTAGAGGGGCTGAGCGCCGACGCCAGCGACCCCCTTGCGCCCCTGTCGGTGCTGATGAATGCCGAATGCCATTTGCCCGGTGCGACCGATGCCACCCTGGCCGGTGGGCGTGAGTTTTTAGACAGCCTGGTGGCTGCCGTTAGCCGCTACGGGCAGCAGTTGCTCAGCGGGGTGCCCTACCCAGACCGGGGCACAACTCCTTCCATTGTGGAAATAAAGCGTGGTGAGAGCGACTACCACCACCTAATTGTGCACCAGCAGCCCCTGGGTGAACCCCTCAGCGACGTCAACGCCCAACCGCCGCTAGATGTCAAACTCACCACGGTGCAGTTCTATGACCTGATGGAGGCGATCGACCAGCTGCTGGCCGACACCCAAACGCTGCCTGACCTGACGGCTCAGTTTCAGGCTGTATCGCGGCGGCTGGTGCAACCCACCGAACCCATTGCCCAACGCGCCGCTCCGGCGGCCCTGGGGGCGGCGGCTCTGGCGGCGGCTGGTCTGGCCCTGTTCTTTGTGCCCCCACCCCAATTTGAGCCCACTCGCCCTGAGTCTGAGTCAGCCCCTGCGGCTCAGTCGAGCACAAATCCGCAGGAGGCAGCTCCTAACCCCGTTGCCAATGACTCATCTGCAGACCCGGTTGATGAGTCGGCTGAACCTGACTCTGACCCCTCAGCTGCGGGGAGCCTAGAGCGCCTGGAGACAGCCCCAGCCATTACTGATGCCGCCACCCTGGCCCTCCTGCAGTCGGATGTGACCCGTCGCCTGGAGGAAGCCTGGGCTGACGCACCGCGACCCAGCGGCGACTTGGCCTACCGCCTGGGGGTTTCAGAAGACGGCGATATCTTAGGCTATAAGTATGAAAATGACTTGGCCCAGGCCGAGGTCGACAGCACTCCCCTGCCTCGGCTCACCTTTGTGCCCGTGGATGCAGCGGAGCCAGTGCGTGAGCAAGTAGCCCAGTTTTTGGCCACCTTTACGCCCGCTGGAGACGTGGTAGTCGAGCCGGTTGATGCCCCCTCTGAGGCAACGGCGGCGACGGGGGCCGCAGCGGCGGCAGCAGAACTGCCTACGCTGGAGAACAAGATTACCGATGGCGATCGCATTCGCGCCCTCAACAGCACCCTTTACGACGACATTTTGGCCGAGCTAGAGCCGCTGTCGGCCAGCGAAGACCTGCGGTATCGGGTGCGGCTGACCGAGGCGGGCGAGGTAGTAGGCTATGAGCCGCTCAACGCCGCCGCTGGTTTGCTGGCCGAAGAGACACCGCTGGCGAGTTTGGTGGCGGCTGCTGATAGCGCCCCTGATAGCGCCCCTGATAGCGATCGCAATCAGGCCGACTTTCAGGTAGTGTTCACTGAGGGCGGCGTGTTAGAAGTGAGCCCGTGGGATGGTTGGCCCCAGTGAGGCTAGACTTGACCTCGATTTAACTCAGCGCCGCTAGCCCGATGTTTTGAGCTGAACTACGCCATGGCCGATTCCCCCAATCTGCCGCCTCCAACTCCAAATAAAACGCCGTCGGCGGGAGGTTCTGACCCGGTTTCTCCAGCGCCGGTTGCGCCAGCGCCAGAACCTCCGGCGACCAGGCCTAGATCTGGCTTGGGGTCTGGGCTGCACGCCCTGTGGACCCTGCTGGTGCGTTTGATCATGCTGGGGGTCGGCGTCAGCTTTGGCTGGATAGTCGGCATGCTGGTGGCACAGACGTTTCCGGCCCGTAGCGCCGAGCCACCGCTGACGGAAGTGGCCCTGCGCCACAGCAGCCAAACCCTGCGCAAGCTGCAGCAGCTGCCCCAGTGGTGGCGAGGGGATAGGGATGTGGGGATAGCGCCTGAAGAGGCCCCAGAATCTGTAACCCCAGAGCCTTCTGGGGCAGGGGCTGCCGCCGAAAGGCCGCCCCTGAGCGAGAGCGATCGCATCGCCACCGACCTCACCACCCTGAGCCAGGACATAGCTAGACTCAACACCCGCCTGAAAGCACTGGAAACGGACCTGGACCTGCCTTCTACCGGCAGCATCGAAGCCCGTTTTCAGCGGCTTGATCAGCGCTTCAATGCTGACAACGCGGCGGCTGAAGCCCCGGCAACGCCATCGCCCGCTGCCGAGCCATCGCCTGCCGCCGAGCCTGTGGCCCTAACGCCCTACCAAGAGCCGCGCTTTCCCGTGGTGCGCGATCGCGTGGTGCTGCCCAGCGCCCTGCTGTTTGAGCCGGGCAGCAGCACCCTTACCACCCCCGGCCAGCAGCTGCTCAACACCATTGCGCCCGACCTGAACCGCTATGGTGCCGCCACCCTGGTGGTGGGCAGCCACACCGACAGCGCCACCGCCCCCGAACCCGCCAGCAAGCTGACCCTACAGCAGTCTCTGGCAGTGCAGCAGTATTTGGCCCCGCAGCTGGAGGGCAGCGGCAGCCGTTGGGTGGCAGTGGGCTACGGCAGCACCCGCCCCCTCGTCATCGAGGCTGGCGCTGACCAGTCGCGCAACCAGCGGGTCGAGATTGGCATTGTTCCCGGTAGATAATGTGCCCGGTAAGTAACCTATGCGCCTTGTGTTTTTTGGTACGCCTCAGTTTGCCGTGCCCAGCCTGCAGCGGCTGCTGGCCGAGCCAGGCTTTGAGGTGGCCGCCGTCGTCACCCAGCCCGATCGCCGTCGCGGCCGGGGCAACCAGGTCGATGCCTCCCCCGTCAAACAGGCGGCAGGAGACTGCCTGGTACTACAGCCCGCTCGCATCAAAAAAGACGAGGCCACCCTCTCCGCCCTGGAGGCGATCGGGGCCGATGCCTTTGTGGTGGTGGCCTACGGGCAGCTGCTGTCGGCGCGCATTCTCGATATGCCTCGACTGGGCTGCATCAACGGCCACGGCTCGCTGCTGCCCGCCTACCGGGGGGCGGCCCCGATTCAGTGGTGCATCGTCAACGGCGATCGCGTCACCGGCATGACCACCATGCAGATGAACCTGGGCATGGATACCGGCGACATGCTGCTCAAGTCGCACCTGC
The DNA here is from genome assembly GCF_050565655.1 of Nodosilinea sp. AN01ver1. Taxonomy (NCBI): domain Bacteria; kingdom Bacillati; phylum Cyanobacteriota; class Cyanophyceae; order Nodosilineales; family Nodosilineaceae; genus Nodosilinea; species Nodosilinea sp. AN01ver1. Next base: position 112,958 of record NZ_JBNXVS010000007.1, read on the forward strand.
CCATCGGTCTGCTCGATACCGCTGGAGAGGTGGCGGCGGCCCTAGCGCAGCAGTGCGCCGACCTGCTGGTGGAGACCCTGCACGGGCTGCAGGCCGGGACCCTCAACCCCGAACCGCAAAATGACGCCCTGGCCACCTACGCACCGCTAATTCAAAAAGAAGACTTTGAGCTGGACTGGGGCAAGGGGGCGATCGCGCTGCACAACCAGGTGCGCGGCTTCTACCCCAGCTGCGTCACACCCTTTCGGGGGCAGCCGCTCAAGGTGATGGCCACAGCGCCCCTGGGTGAACCCCACTGGGCAGAGCTGCCTTCAGAATTAGTGGCCCTGCGAGACACCGTGGCAGGCATTGCGGCTGAAGCCACTCAGCGAAATACTCCTCCCGGCACCGTGGTTGGACTGCTCAAGGGGCAGGGGCCTGTGGTGCAAACTGGTGACGGACTGCTGCTGCTGCGTCAGGTCAAACCCAGCGGCAAACAGGCCCAAGCCGGGGCCGATTTCGTCAACGGCAGCCGTTTGCAAATTGGGGAATCGTTTGGCTCAGGATCAGGGATTTAGTAAAGTGGGATAGCCGTCTCGGCTGTCCACGGTCAAGCAGGATGCCTAACCTACAAAACGCGGATTTAATAAAAATCCCTATCCCTAGGTCGCTGGGTCACAAAATCAGTTGGTAAGCTGGGGTAGTTTGGTCAATCTTTCGGTAGAGAGAAATTCCAGCGATGAAAGCAGAGCCTTCAGCGACTGCGGCAACCTATGGTCCGGTGCCAGAATATTTGCAAAATCGGCGCGACGTGGTGTTTTTGGTGCTGTCGGGGCTGTTTCTTGGCACCCTGGGCATGCTCAACATTCTCGGCATTAGCCGATTTGTCAACGTGTTTACCTGGGGCAATTTTGCCGTCACCGTAGCGGTGGGGGTGCTGCCCTATCCGCTGACCTTTCTCTGCACCGACTTAATTTCAGAGCTTTACGGCAAGCAAAAGGCCAACCAGGTGGTGTGGGTTGGGCTACTGCTCAACGTCTGGGTGCTCTTTATCGTTTGGTTGGGCGGCCTGCTGCCGGGGTTTGAAACCCTTGACCCCGCCACCGGCGAAATTGCCCGCGATGCCGCCGGACGACTGCCGGTCTTTTTTGAAATTCGCAACCTCACCTTTGGGGCCGTAACCGCTTCTATGCTGGCCTACATGGCGGCTCAGTTTGTCGATGTTTACCTGTTTCACTTCTGGAAAGAGTTGACGAACGGTAAGCACCTGTGGCTGCGCAACAACGGCTCGACCCTAATTAGCCAGCTGGTCGATACCACCGCCGTCGTGCTGATCACTCACTTTTTAGCCGGAGCGCTGCCCATCGAGGCGGGGCAAGACCTGTGGCCGCAGCTAATTCGCTTTATCGGCTACGGCTACGTGTTTAAGCTGGTGGCCGCCCTGCTCGATACGGGGCCGTTTTACCTGGGCGTGTTTTGGCTGTCGAGCTACCTGGGGCTAGAGTCCCCCGTCCCAAAGCCAAAGCGCCCCCGTCTGGGCAGCCGAGGGCAACCTTGACGGATGGGTGAGCGTTAGAAAAAGCGGCGTTGCTGCATCCAGGTATGAGTCAAGACCTAAATTGCGATCAGGTTCGCATTGAGAAACCCCGATTTAACACGAAGATCCCGTAGGGGCATTGCATGCAATGCCCCTACACACTGCGGTATACAAGTAAGGTTCGGTATGAAAATCTAATCTAAAACCGCTACTGAGTCACCAGTTTTGACCATACCTTCGACCAGTACGGCCCCGTAGACGCCCGCATACCCCTCGTGGGCCTGGGCTACGTGTTTGATAATTTTGGGGTTAGCCTCAGAGGTATCTGGATCTAGGGTGATGATTTTGCAGCGGGGGTCGCGCTCTAGGATGCTGATTTCGAGGCGATCGCCTATCTTCAGCCGACTGCCGACCAGATCTTTCTCGTAAAGGGGCGGTTTGCCGTCATGCCAGGTCACGTAGAAGTTGGCTCTAAAGCGGCGCTTGTCAACTTCCATCGCTAGCTCTTCGCCCAGCTGACCGCAGGTTTGCAGCGAGAAAAGGGAAAGGGGACGGCAGTCGTACTGGCTTCTTTGCGTAAACTTGAGCTGCAGGGCATCGCTCTTGGCTACCGTTTTCAGGTGAGCCATAAACGCCTCGCTGCTCAGGTCAAAGATCTGGCCATCTGGAGTTTCAACCTCGATCGCGAACTGATCTGCCTCGGGGTAGACCGGATTGATGCCAGGCCCTAAACTCTGCGCGGCCTCTAGTTGTTCAGGCTTGATGGTAACGCTGTGGCGCTTGTATCGCGGCTTGTACTGCAACAAATTTTCCTGCTCGCGAGCGGTGTGCCAGGGAAAAGCTGGATTGCCTTTGTCGTTGATTAGTCCGTAGAGGCGATCGCCCATCACCCCGGCAAAGGCCACAAACACTTCGTCAAGCGGTTCGCCGCCCATGCTTTTGACGGGGTAGCGCCAAATGCTCTCGATCACGCCTACTGTAGTCATGCCATTGCTCTCGCGAGTGCTCCTATTCAACCCAATCGCCCCCTGGCCTGTCGTGTTGTGGGTTACGGTTAAGTCAATTAAACCTTATGGAGCATCAGCGGGTGCGGCCTGGGCCTGCTCACAGACAAAGCTTAAAACGGCGGCGGCGCTGCTGCCGGGCTCCGGCTGTGACAACGGGCCAGCATCGCCGTAGCTAAAGCGCTGAATCACCTGCTGCTCCTGGTCGCGGGCGATAACTTGCCTCAGCCGGGCAACGCCGCCCACACAATCGACCGAGCGATACAGCGTGGCACCGTAGACCGGGCGCTCTAGCTCAACGCCAATGAAGGCGTTATTTGGCTGCGGAAAATCGCGGTGCTCCCAATACCAAACCGCTCCATCCCGCAGTTCGATGGAGTTGCGCTCGACCAGAAAGCGATCGCCCACCGCATTGCGCGTTACCTCAACCCAATCAGTCTGAGTCGACTGAGCCAGCGCACCAGAAGCACCAGCAACGGATACAACTACGGCCAAACCAACAAGCAAAGGTTTCATAGGCTACTGAGAATTGGGCTGAGATTGGCGACCAGAGGCATCTTCAGAGTTGCCCGTGCGGTACTGCTCAACGTTTTGAATGGCCTGCTGAGCGTAGGTATTGTTGGGGCGTTCGTCTAAGGCGCGCTGAAAGTAGAGCAGCGCCGTTTCGTAATCGCGCTGCTGGGTTGCCTCATAGCCAGCCGCCATATAGCGATCGAACTCGGAGGACTGGGGCGGTTGCTGTGCAGGCGGAGCAGGCTGAGGGGCATCTGCCGCTGTCGAAGCGCCCTGCTGCGCGTAGGCATCCACCACCTTTTGAACGTAGTCTGCGATGTCAGAGTTATTGTATTGAGACGGGTCGCCGCGCATCCACCAGGCCGCCGATCGCCGCACCGCTAGCATTTCATCATTGCCGCTCGCCGCGTACTCATCCTCCAGCACGTCTCGCATAATGCAGGTGACTACCGAGCGGGCCACGTCTGGGCTGGCCTCAAACTCAGTCGGTGAAAGCTCGCGCCCGACGCAGGATTTTGACCACCGGGGAATGTTTGCTGACATAACCTGCCAGTCGCTGTAGAGCCCGTCATCGGCGCTGCCCGTCTGGGGTGCGGCCTGACGCAGCGCCTCGACTAGGGCCGCAACCTGGCGATCGGACTGGGCCTGAGCGGGTAGCGTGCTCACCATCAGAAGAACGCCAAGGCTGACGACTAGGTTGCTAACAGGTACTCGCATAGCTATCGGCGATCGCAGCATCGATCGAGATTCTACAGTCATCGCCTAGCGCCTGCCATTGACCGTTCGTTAGTTGTTTTTTATACCAGAATAGGCATTGTTTCCTTTACTTCCGCCCGTCGTGCGTTTGGGCCAGTCTGCCGGTTGGTAACGCTATGGCCCCCAGCCAACCGCTGCCAGGGGAATCTGATGGCGCTTAGAGGCTACAGCTCGACAGCCGACTAGTCTTTGTCGCCCAGGCTCTGCCACAGCACCGCTTCGCTGGGTATGACGCCGTTTTGCACTGACGTTGCGGCCCGCTCGATCGCAACTAGGGTAGTGGCGGTACCGACAAAGGTGGCAGCGGCAAAAACAGCGGCAACGGTGGCCAGCAGCTCTAAACGGTGAAGGGCGATCGCAGCATCTGGAGATTGAAATTTCATGGAGAGGAGAACGGGTGACACAATCTCCCTACATCTTAGCCATTTTGTAGCTTTAGATACAGAAACCACCAAAAGACTTAAAACTCCTCTGCTGCTGGCCGGGACGATGTTGCAGGAAGCGCATCGCAGTGACGCATAAAAACCATAGACAAAAAACTTTTGTAGGCACTTACACAAAGCACCTCGGTCGTCACCCGTAAGCTTTACCCGTAGATAGAGCTTAGTTGTGTTCATGATTTTTGAACGGACATAAGCTTTCCCATTGAGGGATTAGCGGTCTCAAAATTTTCTTGAGTTAGATTAGGCTGCCTGGCCTTTGCATCGATAGCAAGCTTGTTTCTATAGGTTTTGAGTCGTTAAAGCTGGGCTACTGACGGGGGTGAACTATCGCCGCCTCAGGTTTTAGCGAGGTTATACACCTTTTTCAAAAATAGGGTTTATTTGGAGTTAGTGATTATGGCTGGCATATGGTCGTTTCGCGGCAGGTACAAAATCCTGCATATGACGTGGTTTGCGTTCTTTTTGTCGTTTGTGGTTTGGTTCAACTTTGCCCCGCTGTCTACAGCCATTAAGGCCGACCTGGGGCTCAGCGATCCGCAAATGCGCACCATCGCCATCTGCAACGTTGCGCTGACGGTGCCCGCCCGTGTCCTCATTGGCATGGTGCTCGATCGCTTTGGGCCGCGCATTACCTACTCCTGCCTGCTGGTCTATGCGGCAATTCCCTGCCTGGCCTTTGCTATGGCCCAAAATTTTGAGCAGATGGTCTACTCTCGCCTGGCGCTGAGCATTGTCGGCTGCGGCTTTGTGGTTGGCATTCGCATGGTGGCCGAATGGTTTGAGGACAACGAAATTGGCCTGGCCGAGGGCATCTACGGTGGCTGGGGCAACTTTGGCTCAGCGGGGGCGGCCTTTACCCTGCCCTCGATCGCAACGGCTCTGGGCTTTTTGAGCGCAGGCCAGGTCAACTGGCGACTGGCGATCGCCCTCACCGGCATCGCTGCCGCCTGCTACGGCGTCATCTACTACTTCAGCGTTACCGATACGCCCGCCGGCAAAGTCTACCAGCGCCCCCCCAGCAGCGCGGGCATGGAAGTGACCACCCAGCGCGACTTCTGGTTTTTGCTGGCCGCCAACATTCCCCTGGTGGCGGTGCTGGGGCTAATTGCCTGGCGCTTGACCACCGTTGAGTTCATCACCCTGCCAACCCTGGCGCTGATTGGGGTGCTTCTCGTCGGTCTTTACCTGTTTCAGTCTTACAGCACCTGGCAGGCCAACAAACCGCTAATGACCGGCCAAAAGCGCTACGCCCCCGAAGAGCGCTACCGTTTTTCACAAGTCTTTAACCTGGAAATGGCCTACGTGGCCTGCTTTGGCTCAGAGCTAGCGGTGGTGTCGATGCTGCCCACCTACTTTGAGCGCGGCTTTGGCCTCACCGCTGCGGTCGCTGGCGCAGTGGCGGGCATGTACGCCTTTATGAATTTGGTGGCCAGACCGGGCGGCGGGCTGCTCTCTGACCGACTGGGCAGCCGCAAGCTCACCCTGGTCATTACTATCGCGGGTACTGGGGTTGGCTACCTGCTGTTTAGCCTGTTTGGCCAGGGCATTCCGCTGATCCTGGTGGTGATCATGACGATGGTGGCGTCGTTCTTTGTAATGGCTGCCGAGGGGGCGACCTACGCCATTGTGCCGCTGATCAAGCCGCGCATTACCGGGCAGATTGCGGGCAATGTGGGAGCCTACGGCAACGTGGGCGCGGTAGTTTACCTGACGGTGTATAGCCTTCTGCCCCAGGGCGTGGCGGGCGACAAGCTGTTCTTTCAAATGCTGGGCTGTGTGGCGCTAATTGTGGCCTTTTTGAATGCCTTCACCCTGAAGGAAATAGTGGGTTCCCAAGCCACGCGCGGGGTGCAGGTGCCCTCAGCAGTGCCGGTTGAGCAGGGCGAGTCATCGATGGGGACGCTGCACGATTCTCCTTCGGGGACGCTGCGCGATTCTCCTTCGGGGACGCTGCGCGATTCTCCTTCGGGGACGCTACGCGATCGCTTGTAGAGATCCGAACAGAACGACCCGTAGGGTGCATTCGCGATCCTACAACCCCAGGCAGGTTGACACTAGACCCCAGGGCCGCAGTGCACCGTTCCAGAGAGACAGCCTTAGCCCCGGCAGACCGCCTCGATCGCAGCGACGTTGATTTTTTGCATCTGCATCATGGCGTCAAAGGCGCGTTTGGCTACGGCAGGGTCAGAACTGGCGATCGCCTCTGTCAAAACGATGGGCGTAATCTGCCAGGATAGCCCCCATTTGTCTTTGCACCAGCCGCAGGCGCTCTCCTGGCCGCCGTTGTCGACGATCGCGTTCCAGTAGCGATCGGTTTCGGCCTGGTCAACGGTTGCAACCTGAAACGAGAAGGCTACCCTTCGGGAAGTCTGCGCCTACGCTGTGTTTGAAGGCAGGGCCACCGTTGAGGCCGAGGCAGGGAATGCCCATGACGGTAAACTCTACCGTTCCATACGTCGCCTTGCTTGCCGGATGGAAAGTCTCCGGGGGCATGGTGTACGGCATCAACGGATGAATCGGGAAAGGTCTTGGCGTAAAACTGGGCCGCTTCTTCGGCGTCGCCGTTGTACCAGAGGCAAATCGTGTTCTTGGCTGGCTTCACCATGTTTTTTCTCCCAGGAGATGATGTGAGGCGCTGTCTCAACCCTGCTGATTAATTTAAATTGTATCTACGATGCAGCAGACGTGGGTTGACTGAAATGCAGTGTCACTCAACGCCTGAAAACAAGCCTCGGTGCTTAATTTATACTTTGAACTACTTACCTCACTTGCCGCTGAAAGCCACGATATCGAGTTCCTTGATAGGTCAGTGTGCCTGAGTCTCCTTCAGCAAGTTGGCCGTACTCTCTGCCAGAAATACGAAACTCGTGGCGCTGACCACGATCATCCTCGAAGGTGCAGTAGTAATAGGTTGATGTATGACTAACGCGATCGGGCGGAGCGTGCCCACGCACTCGTGTTCGCTTGGTAACAACACGAGATGGCACAGATAAAACGGGCTGCGTATTATTGTGCTGCCATTTCACTATCGCTTTGATTATTGTAAATATGAGGATGCCAACTATAAGGATGGCAATTAGCGCAATAAAAATCGGAACAATTGTGGATACATCCATAGCTAGGGGTTGTCGACTGTAGGCGACAACTGTGAAGAAATAGATGGCTGCTGGGGGTTGGGTGCGGCGATCGCGCCTGAATGGATAGAGCTATTTGGCAAGAAAACTATCAGAGAAGTTGGGCGAAGCGCCAACGTAAACCAACCTACAGTGGCTGGATTTTTGGGTTTCCTTCGTCAATCCAATCTATAAGGCAAGCAGTGACAAGCTCTCATCTTCATAAAATAGCTTAATCGCGTCGAAATCTCGACGCAACACATTTTCAACTTGCCGTGTTGAGCAGTTGCCAAGACGAAGCCAAATGACTTTTGGTGGATTTCCAAGGACCAGACTTAGATCGTGCATGTCTGCATCTTTTGAGACAATCATCAAATTATTGTCTTTCGCAAAATCCCAAACTATTGGATCAATTGTTGCTTTCATGTCTACATCTCGAACATGAAGCGAGTTTGGGAAAAGATCGCTCAAGCGATTTGGCAATTTGGGCGATAGGTTTTCATCAAAAAGTAGTCTCATGCCGATAGAGGTGCGGTCATAAACCGACGCTCGCGATCAGCGGCATAGGCAATGCAAGCTTTTAAGTCTTCTCGGGTCAGATCGGGAAAGTCATCGAGAATTTCAGCTTCGGTCATTTCGGAAGCTAGGTACTCAAGCACTTCATAGACAGTGATGCGTAAGCCGCGTACGCAAGGTTTGCCGCCGCGTTTATTGGGTTCAATCGTAATGTAGTTTCGGTAGTTCATGGTTAAACCTATTAATGTTGTTTTCTCAACTTTGACATTGAATTATTAACTATTTTGTGGATGATAGTGGGTAATGAGAAAAAGATAAAAACTGTTGGGTTTCCTGCATCAACCAAACCTATGGGAGATCTGCGGTCGCACTTAACTGCGACCGCATTAGAATGGAATAATATATTCATCGTCTTCGCTTGCATCCTCCTGAGCATCATAGCCATACTTCGACGAACTTATTGCTGCTTTATTAGACCGCGCAACGGATATCATATGCTTATCAAAGTTTATAAGGTCGACATTTTTATCTGCAAGATGTTCAAACTCATCTGCAAAATCACCCGAAAATTTGGCTTTAGAATAGCCTAATGACTTTCCAACAAGATTATGCAGCCAGTTTGAATCAGATGTCGAAAGCCCAGTTCCCAGCTGAATAGGTGGTTTTTTATTTAGCTTACCTTTCTGATAGGCAGCAATTATCAGCGCACGTAGGTGTGAATTTTGCATTTTACTAACTTGAGATATGAGATCTTCATCAAGCTGCAAATCACATACAAAAGCTGTCCATAAAAGCCAAGCTATTTCATGATGCTGGTTAAATGCTAAGTGTCTTTTGATTAACATAGCTACTGTCTCTGACCAGCCCTGCTGATCGTAGCTCTTTTGTATGGCAAACCTCTTAGTTAGCAGAAGGCAAACATAGTCAGTGCAATGTTCATAATGCCATAAAACACGTTGAAGCATAGCCTCAATACTTTCCCATGAATCTGATTTATAACATTTCGCAGTGTCAAGACGACGTAGAATTAGTTTTATCGGACTCTGCGATTTGACTAGCTTTGCAATTTAATGTGCTTTGTCAATCGCATACGAGAATTTGCCTGACGACCATACATCAAGAGATATAGCTCTGAGCTCTTGAGCCCATACGTCGTCAAAAGCCTCAAGACCACTAATTACTTTCGTCTTAGCATCGTTGATCTGGAGTTCATACATTTGCAAAACATCGCGCAGAACTGATAAAACTACTGACGCATCAATCTCGCTTCTCACTCCAATATAGAAGTCATCAACGTGTCGAACGCCTCCAATAATCATTTGAGGATCTATTTCGCCTATCCGGTTGAGGAGCTGGTTGTCAATTTCACAACTTATAAATTCAGCAAAAATTCTGAATGCGTCAGGACCAATTGTTACTCCTCTGGTTTGCCCACTTTGACACTGTTGAGTGAACCAGTCAAAAGCATTGAATGTTGCAACACTAGAGTTGTGGGTGAGATTGACTTTGGCGACGCTACGGCCATGAGCTACCCAAGACACCGCATGGGTATAGATGCTTGGAAAAAATTGTGCAATATCTGCCTTCAGTATGTAAGGTGAAAAACGAATTTGAGAAGATATTCGTTCTGTTAGTTCGCTTAAAGCCGGAACAATGATAGCCCGATCCTCTGTATCACGGCCTAGTCTAATCCTATCCAAGGACAGTTTCGATGACTTAAATTTGGTTTCAAATATTTCCCAATTGCTGGAGATAAACTGACAAGCATTGAAATATGGAATAGGATTCACTGTTCCATAAGCTCTCCGATGTCCGTCATGCTTCGTGCCGCTGTAGCGAACGTAATCTGTTGCCCGTTTGTGGAACTTTCGCTTATCTATATCTTGTATCTTCCCTTTAAAGCTTGCAGCTAAATTCTCACTGTCAAAGCAAGGTGGTAAGACTTCAGGGAAAAAGCCCTTGTTGAGAAGTAGGTTCCGAATATGTGTCTGCTTCACCATAAAAGCCTTTGTTACCATCCACAGTTGACTTCGAGCGTGTATATCAGTACTCTTTTACGTTAAGCCGTTCAGCAGAGCGGTGGTTACGCAGAACTCGAAAATCTTGGCGCTGTCTGAAGGTGTTTGCACCACCAACAGACAGCTAACCCCGCAAGTCTCCGAAGCAGATTGCGAGGCTAAGGTCCATGGTACCCTAGCCCCCTCAGTTTGCATTTGCACTGCGGATGCTAGGGTTTTCGCGTTCTGTCTTCCTAACCCACACCTGGAGACAGAACCGATGTTTGACTATCTCGAACCCGATGCCAGCGACGACCAGGGAAACCTAGGGACCGGGTCCCTGCCGCTTTCGTCTGGGGCCGGGGGCAACGACAGAGGGACCCGGTCCCTCAAGCCCCCAACCCCCGAAAAAGTGCGCCACATGCTCTACGGCAGTTTGGCCGCCATCGATCGCACCATCAAAATTCTCCACGCCCTCGGCTACGCCGACCCCAATGACTGGAGCGACCCCATCCCTGCGCCACCTGCTGCCGAGACGCGATCGCTTCGACTCCGCTCAGCGACCGCAGCCGAACCCCGGTCATCGAGCGGAGTCGAGATGCCAGCATCGACCGCAGCCGAACCCCGGTCATCGACCGAAGCCGAGATGCCAGCGTTGAGCGGAGCCGAAACGCCAGCAGTGAGCGGAGCCGAAACGCCAGCAGTGAGCGAAGTCGAAACGCCAGCAGTGAGCGAAGTCGAACTGTGGATGGCAATTCTCACCAAAACTGTACTGATTGAGTAAGCCCCATCTCTCATAGAGACCGGATGCCCTCTGTTCTAGCTACAGGCAGAGGCACCCGGTCTCGGAAGCCTAACCTGGCGTTTGTGCAGCGCTGCAAAGTAATCTAAAGCTGCGAATTGGTAATGTAGCCCAGCAACTAACGATCTGCGATCGCAGATCGCCAATGTGGCACAGCAGATCGCTAATGTGGCACAGCAGTTTAATGATCTGAGCGCGCAGATCGTTAATGTGGCACAGCAGTTTGGCGAAACTGGCACAGCAGTTTAACGATCTGAGGGTGCAGATCGCCAATGTGGCACAGCAGATCGCTAATGTGGCACAGCAGTTTGGCATTGCAAGCCCACAGATCAGCTTTGCGGTGGGTCAGCGAAAGACATTTTGCTATGCATTGGTTATAGCCGTCGCCCCAGCGGTTAGGACGTTTTCGTAGGTAGCCTATGGGCGATGGCTATACGCCAGTTCGCTGTCCCAGGCTTGGCTACAGGCGGTCAGAAATGGCCGAAGCGAACTGGTCAGCGCTATATTTTGCCTGGCTATTGGACCCTGTTCACCGCCAACTCATTCGCCGCAGTTGGCAGCGGCAACCTTAGCACCCAGCTCGACTCACTAGGGCAACCCCAGCAGCCAGCCAACGGTTCATACAATTGCCAGAGAGTTGTGGGAGAAAATACGGGCATATACCGCTTTCTCTGTGCTGCCCTATGCTGCTTCGCCGCCGATCGCTGAGGCTGTTCTTCACCATTGCCCTGGGTGCAGGGGCAGCGCTAGCCACGGCTGTGCCGCTGCGGGCCGCAGACACCGTAGAGCTAAAGTTTGGCCCCTTTAGCCGCTCAATCCCCACCGAGTCGTTGGTCACCTTTGCCGAAACGGGCACCGTTGACCAACCGCTGGCTCCCTTTTTGCGGCGGCTCAACCCGACTCAGCAGCAGGGGCTACGCCTGGCCCTGACCCGCAGCCGAGCGGTGCATGTGGTGCCCATTTCTCAGTGGTTTAACAGCCCCATGGGCGATCGCAGCCTGCAATTTCTGGGCCAGGTGGCCCAGACCGAGGCGGGGCTAAACGGGCGGCAGGCGCTGCGGGCGGCGATCGTAGCGGCGGCGGCTGAGGATGGCAACATTTCGCCGCTCGATATTGTGCGCCACTTTCCCACCAGCCGTTTGCGGCTAGATATGGCTCAGGCTATGACCGTCGCTCGCCAGGTGCAGGCCGAGGCGGCGGCCACCCGCGCGATTGTAGCGGCGATCAAACAGCAGTCCGAAGCTGAGGCGGCGCGGCCTCCAGCGATCGATTTGGCGGCCCTGCCCGACCTCACCCAGCCCGGCCCCTACGGCAGCCGCCGGGTGTCGCTCACCCTGGTCGATGCCGATCGCAGCCGCACCTACGCCGCCGACCTGTTTGTGCCAGAAAACTTGGCGGCGCTGCCCGGCCCTATACCTGTCATTGTGCTCTCCCACGGCTTGGGCGACAGCCGCACCACCTTTTTCGGCCTGGCGGCCCATGCTGCTTCTTATGGGTTTGCGGTGGCGCTGCCCGAGCATGTGGGCAGCAACAGCAGCCAAAAGAATGCCATGCTCACCGGGCTCGATCGCGAAACGTTCAAGGCCCGCGACTTTTTAGACCGCCCCCTCGACGTTAGCTTTTTGCTCGACGAGCTAGAGCGGCTCAATGCCAGCACCTTTGACAACCGGCTGAATGTAAACCGGGTGGCGGTGGTGGGCCACTCCTTTGGCGGCTACACGGCCCTGGCCCTGGGCGGAGCCAGCATCGATTTCGATCGCCTGGCCCGGCGCTGCAACCCCGCCGCCAACCTGCTGCTCGATGCCGCCATGGTGCTAGAGTGCCGCGCCCTGGAACTGCGCGCCGATGCAGAAGTCATGGATCGCCTGGCCCAGGGCACCAAAGACGATCGCGTTCAGCTGGTGATGGCCTTTGCTACCGTGTCTAACCTGTTTGGCCCTCGGGGCATGGCTCAGGTGGCGGTGCCGGTAATGCTGTTTGGTGGCGAAGTAGATTTGGTGGCTCCGGTGGTGCCGCAGCAGGTGGCCACCTTTAGCTGGCTGCGGGGCCGCGATCGCTACCTGTATCTGGGCGAAAACACCTCCCACGGGCCCGACTTTACCCGGCTGGCGACGCGCTTTTTATATATAGACGACGCCCTAGAGCAGAGCATTGACGAGGCGATCGCCGCTACCCAGGGCGTCAATCGCTCGCTGGTGGTCGCCTTTGCTCAGGTCTATCTGGCCCAGAATGAAGCGTACCGGCCCTTTTTGCGATCGCACTACGTAGAAGCCGTCAGCACCGAGCCCTTTCGGCTGCACCTGGTGCGCGAGCTGCCGCCCCCGGTAGTCGAGCGGCTATCGGGGCTACCCGGCCTGGAATAATAGGAAAGACCCTTTCGCCAGCCGACCTATGACCGCCCCTACCGTAGAAACATCGATGCCCCTCACCCTGCCCGAGATGGGCTGCGGCACCTGGGCCTGGGGCAACCAGCTGCTGTGGGGCTACGACCAGCGCATGGATAGCGAGCTGCAGCAGGTGTTTAACCACTGCCTCAGCCACGGGGTAACGCTGTTCGACAGCGGCGACTCCTACGGCACCGGGCGACTAAACGGGCGCAGCGAAACCCTGCTGGGGCAGTTTGCCAAAGAGTATCAGGGGCCGTATGCAGAATCGCTTTGTTTGGCCACCAAGCTAGCCGCCTACCCCTGGCGGCTGACGTCTGGGTCGGTGGTCAAGGCTGGCGCGGCCTCAGTTCAGCGGCTGGGTCGCCCCATCGATCTGGTGCAAATGCACTGGTCAACGGCCAACTACCTGCCCTGGCAAGAAGCCCCCTTTCTCGACGGGCTGATGGATCTGGTAGAACAGGGCCAGGCGCGGGCAATTGGCCTGTCAAACTTTGGCCCCAAGCGGCTAAAGCTGGCTCACCAGCGATTTCAGGCGCGGGGGCTGAGCATTGCCACCCTGCAGGTGCAGTACTCACTGCTGTCAACCTACCCCGTCACCGAGCTGGGCCTCAAGGATCTCTGCGACGAGCTGGGCATTCGGCTGATTGCCTACAGCCCTCTGGCCCTGGGGCTGCTGACCGGCAAATACTCCGCTACCGGGCCATACCCGTCGGGCATTCGGGGGTTGCTGTTTCGCCAGCTGCTGCCGAAGATTCAGCCATTGCTGGATACGGTGGAGGCGATCGCTGCCCAGCGCCAAAAAACCTCGGCCCAGGTCGCCCTCAACTGGTGTCTTTGCAAGGGCACCATTCCCATTCCCGGTGCCAAAACCCTGGCCCAGGCAGAGCAAAACTTAGGCGCTTTGGGCTGGCGACTCGACGCTGGCGAAGTGGAAGACCTCGATCGAGCGGCGGGGCAGGGGCAGGGGCAGATGGTGCAAAACATTTTTCAGTCGCGTTAGCGGGTTAGGGCGTTGCTGAAGACAGTTACAAATTAAAACGGCCACATCTCTCGCAGGGGCAAACAGCCATTTGCTCTATCGATCGATGCGTTCTAGCGCCAAGGCTTTTTGCCGTCTTCTCTGTCTAAAGCTAGAGCCAAAACAGACCTAGAGAGTGATGCAAAAGCGAATTCAAATCTCGATAATTGGCTCATTCAGCACAGCCCCATCAAAAGCTGAACCCCATCGTGAGTCGCCCTTCCCCTCAGGAGAACTGCCAATGTTACGCTACGCGCTGATCTTTCTGGTTGTGGCTTTGATTGCCGCTTTCTTTGGATTTGGCGGTGTGGCTGGTACAGCCGCTAGTATTGCCCAAATCCTGTTCTATATTTTCCTGGCTGTTTTTGTAATTTCGCTGATTATGAGTCTCGTCAAGCGGGCCTAGACTTTTCCCGCCATTTTTTCCGATTAATTAGGGTGCAGCGGCTAGACAGTTGTAACTGTCCCCTGAGCGGAGTCTTAGGCTTTGCCGCCCCGGATGGGCTAGGGGAGGTCTCGGATAAGTTTTGGCTTTCTCCCTTTGGGAGACGCAGGGCGTTCGCGATAGCGTTGCGGAGCAAAACGACTTCGCTCAGCCAGCATAATCGCAGGGACGCTGACAGACAGTTTTAGCTTCCTTTAAACCAAAATCCCTCTTTTTTCTGAGTCGTTGAAAGAGGGATTTTTACTGTTTTAAGCGTTTACTTCACTCCCCGCAGGGCTACCATCCAGCGGTTGGGCTTACTCTTGGTGCGGGCGGTTACGTGCCAAACCCGACTGCCAGAGCAGTGGTTAACCACGGCCACCATGCCAATCAGCGCCTTGAGCCAAAAGTAAACGGGCGACAGCAGACAGTAGAGCACCCCGTGGCGACGAGTATAGGTAGAGGCGGTTGGGCGCAGACCCATCGCCACCGCGACCTGCAGCACAACGCTGAGGGTGAGTAGCCCCATCAGCACCAGGTTGAGGTTCTCAAAGTCGAGATCGCGCGTGCTGCGGCTGAGATAAATGCTGAGCAACATGGGCACCACCTGCCACACCAGCGGATAAAACCCCTGGCTAAAGAGCAGCATCAGCACCCAGTAGGGCTTTTGGGCTCTGTCTAGGTGGGGCGATCGCAGCACTCGTCGCAGGTGCAGGCCCGCCACCTCTAGCCAGCCCTGGCTCCAGCGCTGACGCTGCAGCCACAGCCCGCGCAGGTTGTCGGGGGCTAGCTCTGTGGTGACAATGGCCGGGTCGTGTACCAGCCGGTAGCCCGCCAGCAAACTCCGCACCGTAACGTCGATATCTTCGGTCAGGCGGGTGTGGTGAAAGCCCAGGTGGCGCAGGGCGGCGGTGCGCCAGTAGCCGTTGGAGCCGCCAAACAGGGCGGTGTCTGCCAGCAGCGATCGCCCGTAGTGGCTGACCCCATAAATGCACTCAAACTCCACCGCAATCAGCTGGGTGAGCCAGCTATCTTTGGCGTTGCGAATGATATTGCGCCCCTGCACCATGTCGTAGCGCCCCTGATAGAGCCAGGCCCAGGCCCGGCTGAGGCAGTCTGCCGCCGGATGGTGGTCGGCATCAAAAATGCCGGTCATCTCGCCATTGGCCACTTGCAGGGCGGCGTTCAGGTTTTCGGCCTTGGACTGGCTGTGGGGCACCGGCAGCAGCACCAGGGCCGGGTAGCGGCGGGCCATGGCCTGCAAACGATTTTCGACCGGCAGCCGCACTGGCGTGTTGTAGGCCAGAATAATTTCCCACCCCTGGGCAGGCGGCGTCACCTGGGTGAGCCAGTGGAGCAGAGTGTCTTCGATGATGTCCTGCTCGTTGGGCAGGTAGGCCGCCACAATAACCGAGACAAAGGGCAGCGCAACCTGGGTAGGCAGCAGCCCCGGCATCGAGGTGGGTCGGGCCACCGCTGGGCGACGGCGACGCCAGCGCCGCACCCCAGCCCACCGCTGCAGCAGCCCCCGGTTAAACCAGGGGTTAGAGCGACGGCTGCTGTAGATCACCACGGCGGTTTCGGCATTGATCACCACCAGGCCAATCAGGGAAACCACCAGCAGTGCGCCCTGCAATATCCCCAGGCTATGGTCGTGGTTAAGGGCAAAAATGTACACCGCCATCGGTATCCACAGTAACCAGGTGCTCAACCAAAGCAGCCGCCTGGCGATCGCCAGAACAGGCTGAGCAAACAGCGCCAGGCTCGACTTCATAGGCGGGGATTAACTCCTTATTAATAGGTAACAAGGCCAGTAAACCGACGGTATACCTGTGCCGTTGACGACCGTAGAACATTATGACAGCCAGGGCAGGATTAGCCCTGGGACAACCTGGCCAGTACCCTGGGTGCCCCTAGCGCAATAGCGAGCCTTTCTTATTTGCTGATTGTCCCAAAAAAAAGCGGATTTTGGATTATTCCTTGGTGTGATTGCTGCTTTAGCCATTTAATTTGCCTTGGGTAAACCATGGCTACCGCCGCGATTTTTAGCCAGGGGCTAGTCGCGCAGGTTGCCATCTTGACCGTCGCGGCGGTAGCGAGGGTCGCGCCAGGCTCCGCCTACCCCGCGCAAAATGCCCCGCCCAATCAGGCCAATGCCGCGGCCAATGACATCGGTGAGCACGTAGACAATGCCGCTGCCCACCAGCGATACCGCTGAGCGAAATCGGGGCGCGATCGCGTCGCGAGCCTCGACCGCCAGCGTCACCGCCCGCTGCAGCCCCGACAACTGATCGAGCTCATCGCGCCGGGGCGAGTACACGGTTTCGGCCTGAATGCCGCGCTCGGTAAAGCCAAACAGGCGATACTGGCTCTCAAAAATGGCCCTGGGCTCGTTAATTAGCCCGTCCCAGCGGTAGCGCCAGGAGAGATCGTTGCGAAAGCGTTCAATGTCGCGGCTGGTCATCAGGCGGCGGTGGTAGAGGTTTTTCTTCAGCAGTTCTACGTCGGCAAAGTGGTTGAGCACCGGCTGCACAACGGCGTTGGCCAGCTGAATCAGCAGGTGCCCCAGTAGGGCCTGACTGCGGGCCATGGCCTCAGGGCTGGCAGCCTCATAAAGGCCCCCGTCCACCACCAGCGATTCGTTAAACAGTAGATGCCCCAGCAGATCGGGCACCAGAGGAATGCGATCGAGAATGGCCGCCTGCACCACCGGGGCCTCGACCAGCAGGGTAGGCACCACCGGCTGCTCCAGGTTGCCCACCTGGAGGGTGTAGTAGCGGCCAAAAAAGTCGGTGACGGCGGCCTGCCAGAGGTCTTGCAGCACCAGGGGGCTTTTTTCGCTCAGCTGCCCCGGCAGCACCCCGGCCTGACGCAGGTTGTCGAGGCTGTCTTCGACCTTGCGCAGCACCAGATAAAACAGCTCTCGCTTTTTGTCGTCGCGCAAAATATCGGTTTCGAGGGGCACCCCGCTGGTGTTCTCTAGCAGGCCCTGAAGCTGGTTAAACAGCCGTTCAAACACCTGCGAGGCCAGGTCGCTCTGGCTGAGGGCGAGGCGCTCGGCGGTTGCAACCGTCAAAGCATCGCCCGACGGCCCAGGGTTGCCCCGCCGGGGTGGAACCGGCGACATGCGCCTGTCTAAGCGAGGCACTAGCGGGTCCGGTGGCTCTAGATCGGCTTCGGAGCGGCGCGCCGCGACGGCGGGCGCTGAACCGGCCAGGCTGGGGGTGGCCAGCAGTTTGCCCATCAGCCAGCGAGCGGCCCGCAGCTCTCGGTAGCGCCCGGCCAGTACCGCCTCCTCCAGCAGCGACCCTCGCCCCCGCCGCTGCTCGGCCTCGATCGCAGCCATGACCGCATCAATTTGCCGCACCGCCTGCTGCCTCAGGCTGTAGCGCAGCCGGGTGAGGGCACTGGGCGACGGGTTGCCCCCAGCAATCGGCACCTCTCGCATCGATACCGCAGGCGATCGCTCTGGGGCGAGGCGAGGAACCCTTACGGGCTCTGCCGGGGGCTGGGGGCGGCTCGGCCTCGCCAGCCGCTGCACCAGGTCGCCCAGATCGGCCACGGCCATACCGCGAGCGCCAAACCCGTCGGCTCCCATCTGGCGGGCGGCGACCTCTAGCACTGGCTCGGCCTGGGCGCTGAGCACCAGCACCGGCAGATTAGGGTAGCGGGCTTTAATGTCAGCGCAGAGGCGCAGCCCCGGCAGCTGGTCGGGTTGCCCGGCCCCCAGCCCCAAATCGAGAATGACCAGGTCAAGGTCGGGCCGCGATCGCGCGGTCGGGGTCGCCGCCGTCCGGGCAGAGTCAGCGATCGCGCCACTGTCCAAACCGAATTGTTCGGCTCGACTGGCCAAAATCGCCAGAGTGTCGTCGGCGCGGGTGGCCTCGGCCACCACGCTGTACCCAGCGGTTTGCTCCAGCCAAATGCGCAGACCCAGCCGAAACACCGGGTCTTCATCGACCAGCATCAGGCGCAGAGGGGCGATCGTCATTCTGACTCGGTCGTTGAGGAACTGTCCCCACCCGGCACAGGACGGCCCTCGGCCTCCCAAATTGACCAGATGTAGGCCCGCTCGGCTTTCCAAAGGGCGATCGCATTGCTGGCCTCGTCGGAGAGGGCCCGCCCCGCCCCAATCTGGCCCGCCAGGTTGATCGCCGCCGTCAGGCTGCCGCTGTAGGCCAGGTCCTTCGCCTCATCCAAAATCGGCTTGTCTTCAGCGATTTGAATGGTGGCGGTCCACTCCTGCACCAGCCCCTGGGCGCGGCTGTGCAGGGCTCGACCGGGCTGAATTTTGTTGGCCTCGGCGATCGCTTCTTTCAGCTTGTCCTGCTCGGCCAGCGCCACCGCCGCATCGAGCATGGGCCGGTCTTCGATCACCTGAATTTCTTGCTGCCACTCGGCTACCAGGGTTTGGGCCTCGACCCGCAGGGCGCGACCCAGCTCGACCTCTGACGCTTTTGCGATCGCCGTTTCGAGCGCGGCAATGGTGCCAGGCTTAGCCAAACTGCGGGCTTCGGCCAAAATGGGCCGGTCAGCAATGCGCTGGAGATTGGCCTGCCACTGGGCCACCATCGTCTGGCCCTGAATCCGCCGAGGGCGGTCAACTTCGACCATTTGGGCCTGGTGGATGGCCCAATCGTAGGTCGGGCGCTGGCCCAGTCGGGCCACCATATCGCTAAACGTCAGCCGTCTCAAATCGGTAAGCTGCTCACTCCACTGGTCTACCGACGATAGATCAGCCGCTGCGTACGCACTGTTCGCCGGAAGCTGATTGACGGCGCTAATGGCGGCCATCAGCCCAAACATGTGGCTGTAGCGAGGAGCCACGCCGCTTGGGTCGGCCTGGGCGGCCAGCGTTTGGGCATAGCTCAGGGCCAGCAATTCCTGGGCGGCGGGCAGCAGGCTAGGGCTCGGGGGGACCACACTGGCCAGCTCTAGAGCACCCGCGCGATCGCCCAC
This sequence comes from Nodosilinea sp. AN01ver1, assembly GCF_050565655.1. Taxonomy (NCBI): domain Bacteria; kingdom Bacillati; phylum Cyanobacteriota; class Cyanophyceae; order Nodosilineales; family Nodosilineaceae; genus Nodosilinea; species Nodosilinea sp. AN01ver1. The sequence goes on from NZ_JBNXVS010000007.1 coordinate 132,406, forward strand.
CTGCCAGCGCTGCAGGGCCACATCCAGCACAGTCTTACTCCAGGCGTCGATGTCATTTTCGGCGGCCTGCCACACCTGACTGCGCAAATCGATGTCCCGCGCCAGCACCACCGCCTGACGCAAATTCTCAATTTTATTGGTGCTGGCCAGGGCGCGGGCCTGCAACAGCTGATTCCACGCCTGCTGCTCGACCAAAAACTGCTGCTGCCAAAACACGTAGCGCGTGGTCAGCCAGTAGTCGCTCTTGAGCGCTTTAAACTCCTGCAGGTAGGTTTTGGCCAGCGCCCAGTCGCTAGCGGCCAGCGCCGGTTTGAGCTTGGCCTCGATCGCTCGGCCCTGCTCCCAGTCTTGCCGCCACTCAAAAATTACCGCCTGGGCTGATTTGCGCAGGGGCGTATTGAGGGGAATTTTTTCGGCCAGCTCGATCGCGTCTTCGAGCTTACCCGCCTGCACCCAGCTGTTGGCCAGCACCAAAATTTGCTCCGAAGCATCCTTGAGAATCTCCTGCGATTCGTCATACTTGGAGTGGGTTTTGGGCCAGTTGGCGGTCAGCAGCACCGCCTGCACCAGGCTATTCGGTTCGCCCGTGCGGGCCTGGGCCTTGGCGCAGTACAGCAGGTCGCTTTCCGAGTGAAAGGGCGTTACCTGATCGCAGTCGGGCAGGGGTGGAATGCGAGTCAGCCACATCAGCGCCCAGCCGCAAAATATCCCCGACCCCGCCAGCAGCAAGACCCACAGGGTCAGCCAAAACCACTCCCACGGCTTAACCTGAAGGCTCGGTTTGGAGCGCTGCCGACGCGAACTCAAGGGCGAAGAGGCCGGTGTAGATGCCATGACGTCGAACTACCGAGAGCGAGCTGTAGAATCTAGACTGTCAGGACGGCATGAGCGAGTCCGGATTGGCTCAACCCCCCGCTGAAAGCAAAGATGCTGACACATTGTAGAAGCAATCTATCGACTTGACCCTAGATTTTGGGCCTATTTTTTGAGGAACGGCACAGGTATGGCGTACGGCACAAAAAACCCTCTAGATCCCCAAAACAGAAACGCTGTAACAGGCAAAGTTCGGCTTCAGCGGGCGATCGCCCTGACGGCCATCCTGGGGCTAGCCGCCGTCCCAGTCGCCGCCAACGATCAGCTCAGGCAGTTTTTGATTAGCCGCCGCTGCGTGAGCTGTGACCTCAGCGGCATGGTACTGGCCGAGGCTAACCTGGAGGATGCTGACCTCACCGGAGCCAATTTGGCCGGGGCCAACCTGCGCCAGGCCCGCCTACCTCGCGCCCAGATGACTCAAACTGACCTGAGAGAGGCCAATCTCAGCCAGGCCATCATCAGCCAGGCCGACCTGTCAGGCTCTGACCTGGCTGGGGCAAACTTGCGCGGCGCTACCCTCACCGGCAGTCGCTTAGTCGAGGTCAACGCCACCGCCATCAACCTAGAAAACGCCGAAGCCCGCGAGACCAACTGGTCGGGCAGCGACCTCAGCGACAGTCGCCTCGATGGGGTCTCCTTAGCCCAGGCCGGCCTGGCCCAGGCTAACCTCAGCCGTGCCACGCTCACCAATGGCCGACTCTACCGAGCCAACCTAATTGGGGCGCGGCTAGATGGGGCCGACTTTACCGGAGCCGATCTGCGAGAAACGCTGATTCGAGATGCCTTTGTAGACGGCGCTGACTTCACCGATGCCGATCTGTACGGCGCGAATCTAGTTCGTACCGATCTGGGCACCGCCCATTTTTGCAACACCCGCATGGCCGATGGCGAGATCAATAATGACGACTGCGCCGACACAGCGCCCTAAGTCAGTAGGTCGCCTTCATTATTTTTAGGATGTGTTATCGCGCCAGCGCAACCCATAGCCCCGGCCTCGCGGTGCGTTGGGCTGTCGCTACAACTCACCCTACAGCAGCATCATATCTAGGACCACCTACTTATCTTGAAGGGGCAAAGACCGTTTTTCTCTCTACAAATCACCTAGAAAAGGTTTGAAACGTCTTATTTTTTTGATGCGAAAGTGGGAAATCAGAGGTGACTAAGCTTCAGCAAATTACTTTTCAAACGCTCTCTTTAGATCATTTTTCTCGCTAATCGCAGCAGCTCTCAATTGAATGAGGCAAACAACTGCTAGGTTCTCAGTTTTCCCAGCTGCTGGCTAGTTAAGTTTCACTCCGGTCCCTTTTATACCGAATCCTATCTGGCTGCCCCCAATTGGTAGGGACATTGCAGTGCAACGCCCCTACGGAATACCTGTTTTGAATCGGGGTTTCTCATGTCGGATTTCGTATTACAAGAGAGCCGAGTGGATCATCGCGATGTAATCCTCTCAGCGAAAACTGCTGCGGGGGTGTGCAAGTAGAATTTAACATCAGCATTTGCCGTATATCCTTCGGATGACCGACCCAACCTGTGGCCATAAATACTTAGTCTGAGACTGTATAGCGACGGCAAGTCAGTTTAGAGCACAAACAGGCATCTCAGCCCAGGCTGAAATACTGACCGATTCATCGCTACAAACTAAGTTCGAGTGAGCGGAGTTTTCCTGTCGGCAAAACTCTAGATTTCATACTGAACTTGGTATATGCATTGTCTTCGCCCTAAAGCTCACTAAGAGAAACGGCATGTCAGACGGCTTACTTATTCTAGAGGTTGAGAATTAGCTGGGTTAGGCAATGTGACGGTACAGACAATCACACTTGCAGAGGAGAATCCAATGAAAAAACTACTAGCGACCCTTGGCCTAATTGGTTTTGGTTTAGTTAGCTGCACCGCCTACGAACCCTATACAGCATGGGATGCTGACGAAGACGGCTATCTAAATCGCAGCGAATTTTACACCGGTGCTTACGACAGATGGGATGCAGATAGAGACGGCTATCTCTACGACACCGAGCTTTACGACGGCCTAGGTGAAACAGGAGTTTACGACACCTGGGATACCGACAGAGACACTTACTTAGATGCGAACGAGTTTGGCATTGGCATCAATGATAATGGCTACTTTAACGCCTGGGATACGGACGGCAGCGGCGCGATCGAAGGCTACGAATACCAGAGCTACTACGACCTTTGGGACTTAGATAACGATGGCATATTAGACACCAGTGAGCTGTCGCAAGGAGCCTATAACTACTGGGATTTAGACCGGAGCGGCTATCTCGATCGCGATGAGTTTGAGACGGGTCTAGACGACAGCGGCATTTACGATGCCTGGGATGCTGACGGCGATGGACTGCTCAACCAAAACGAGTATGGCTACCAGTTTGGCACCTAATTTGCCGTTGCCTATCCCTGCTAGTATCGAGCTACGGTATTAGCAATACCCTCGGGCTCAACACCCTCAATAACTCAGCTATTCATGCTGGCGATCGCTGGGCCATCAAGCCACCTTCCACGTTTGATGCCGAGGGCATAGTGAGGCGATATGGGCAATGGATAGTAGACTTGAAACCAGTATTTTGAGGTTTTGAGATCAGAATGCCTCCCCATTCGCGCTCATTTCGCCTCTCGCGGCGGCGATTTCTGCAATGTTCGACCGCGGCGGCCTCTGCCGTAGCTCTGGCCAACTGCCAGCGATCGCAATCTAACTCTGCCGGTACCGGCAGCTCAGCCAAGCCCCTGCACCTCTACACCTGGGCCGACTACGTCGACGATGAGGTGTTCGATCGCTTTACCCAGGTCACCGGCATTCCAATTGAGGTGCAGACCTACGACTCCAACGAGACTATGCTGGCTAAGCTACAGGCTGGGGGCGGCCAGCAGTTCAGCATTCTCTACCCCTCCGACTATATGGTGCAGCAGATGGTCGATCTGGGTTTGCTGGCTAGCCTCGATCATGCTCGAATTCAGGGCATGGATGACCTGCGCGGCCCCTGGCAAAATCCGGTTTATGACCCCAACAACACCCACAGCATTCCGCTCAGCTGGGGTACTACCGGGCTGATCTACGACACCACCAAGCTCAGCCCCGCCCCAGCCGACTGGGCCTACCTGTGGGAGCAGCGGGATGTGTTGGCGGGCAAAATTACCCTACTCGACGACGTTCGCGAAACCCTGGGGGCAACCCTGGCTTCGCTGGGCTATTCCTACAACACGACCGACCCGCAGCAGATTGAGGCGGCTTTTGAGCGACTGCGGGAGCTGAAACCTGCGATCGCCCAATTTTCCAGCTTTGGCTGGGAAGACCCACTGATGGCGGGCGATTTTGACATCTGCATGACCTACTCGCACCTGGGTAATGCCCTGCCCGCCGAGCACCCCAACCTGCGCTACGTTATCCCCACCTCGGGGAGCTCATTGTGGACCGATACGATGGTGATCCCTAAGGATGCGCCTAACCTAGAGGCGGCCTACGCCTGGCTCAACTTTATGCTAGAGCCCGAGAATGCGGCCTACGCGGTCGAGCGGCTGCGCTTTGCCACCCCCAGTCAGGCGGCCTTTGCCCTGCTGCCCGCCGAGCTGCAGGAGAGCGAAACCCTGTTTCCGCCCGAGTCGGTACTGGCCAATTGCGAAGGCATTGCGCCCCTGGATCCGGCTACCGCCGACCTGTTCGATCGCTACTGGACTGAGCTGACCAGCAGCTAGCGCGGTCACTCCCGGCCTTAGGCACGCTGTACGCTTGAGGCAAGCCGTTGCTGAGTTGTTGGCATGACCTTTCTAATCGTGGCGATCGCGCTTTTGGTCGTGTTTGCCCTGCGCTTTCGCAGAACCAATCAGTTCATGCCCGCCGGGTTGATGGGCACCGTGAGTTTATTTTGTGCGGCTGTGTTTGCGATCGCCCTGGCCCTATAGAGTCTTGCGCCCTTCTAAACCAGGACTCTACCCAGAGACCCGGTCCCTTTTTAGTGCAGCCGACGAACTTGACATTGCCCAGAAGGGACCAGGTCTCTTTCTAGGGTCTCTCTCCAAAATCACGCGCTGATCAGCGGCGTGGCCTTGGCCTGGAAATTGGCGTTCACCAGAGCCGTCACCGCCGCCTCGGGGTCTTTAACGCGAAACTGGGCCCCCAGGCGCACAAACTGTCGCTGCTGGTTGGCCCCAATCACCGCAATCACCGGCACCCGCGCATACTTCGGGTCATCCCCCTGGTTGTTACGAATCACGTTGCGCAGGCGGTGCTGCTGCTCAATGTCGCCCGCCAGGCGCGGGTCTAGCTCGACCATTACCATGCGCACGTCCTCAATCGACTCGGCATCGTCAATGATGAACTGCACCCGATCGTCGCGGCGATCGACCTTGCCCCAGATCATCAGCCGCTTGTCGGCAACAATGTGCTGACCAATCCGCTCAAAGGATTTGGGAAACACCACCGCCTCCGACTGACCAGTGAGGTCTTCGAGCTGAACGATCGCCATCCTGTCCCCCTTCTTCGTCACCACCGGCTTGACGCTGGCCAGAATCACGATCGCACTCAGGGTTACGTTATCGGGCTGTTCATGCAGTTCGGCCAGGTTGATCGGGGCCAGCACCCGCGCCGATCGCTGCACTGACTTGAGCGGATGGTCAGAAATGTAGAAGCCCAGCAGCTCTTTCTCCTGTCGCAGCTTTTCCTGGGCCTCAAAGTCGGCCACCAGGGGCGCTTTGGGCGCGGTTTCGTAACCGCTGGCTGGGGATGCCGCCTGGGTATCGCCGCCGCCCAGCATCATGTCGAACAGGTTGCCCTGGCCGATCTCCCGGTCCTTGGCGCGGCCCTGAGCCCAGTCGATCACCAGCTCCAGATCCTGCATGAGCTGGTTGCGGTTGGGGTCGAGTTTATCTAGCGCACCGGCCAAAATCAGCGATTCTAGGGCGCGGCGGTTGACCGAGTGCAGATCGACGCGATCGCACAGTTCCGCCAGCGACTTAAACGGCCCGTCCTCTTCGCGGTTTTTTAGAATGCATTCGATCGCGCCCAAACCCACGTTGCGCACCGCCGAGAGACCAAACAAAATGCTCTTGCCCTCGGGTGTAAAATCGACCAGCGATCGGTTGATATCCGGCGGCAGCACCTCAATGCCCATGGCGATGCAGTTGGCGATGTGCATCTGCACCTTGTCCTGGTCGCCGCTGTTGGAGGTCAGCAGCGCCGCCATGTACTCCACGGGATAGTTGGCCTTCAGGTAGGCGGTCTGAAAGGTGACAAACCCATAGGCGGTGGAGTGCGACTTGTTGAAGCAGTATTCGGCAAACTTCACCATCTGGTCCCAGAGTTCTGTCGCCACCTTCTTGGCGACGCCTTTCTCCATGGCACCATTGACGAAATTTTCCTGGTGCTTGAGCATTTCCGACATTTTCTTTTTACCCATGGCCCGCCGCAGCAGGTCGGCCTGGCCGAGGGAGTAGCCGCCCATATCCTGGGCAATTTTCATGATCTGCTCCTGGTAGACCATGATGCCGTAGGTTTCGCTGAGAATCGGCTTCAAAATTTCGTCGGCAAAGTCGATTTTCTCGCGCCCGTGCTTGCGGTTGATGAATTTGGGAATTAACCCGGCATCCAGCGGCCCCGGTCGATAGAGGGCCAGCACGGAGGAAATATCTTCTAAACCTGAAGGCTTGAGGTCTTTGACAATCTGGCGCATGCCGGACGACTCCAGCTGAAACACACCGCCCAGATCGCCGCGCTCCAGCAGCTTGTAGGTGGCGGGGTCATCCATGGGCAGGTCGTCTGGATCAATCTTTTCACCGTGGGTGGCCTCGATTAAATCCAGGGTTTTTTGGATCATGGTCAGGTTGCGCAGGCCCAAGAAGTCCATCTTCAGCAGGCCCAGGGCTTCGACGTCTTCCATGTAGTACTGGGTGATCACCTGACCGTCGTTGTTGCGCTGCAGGGGCACAATTTCGTCGAGCGGATCTTTGGAGATCACCACCCCGGCGGCGTGCATGCCGAAGGTTTTGTTCGTGCCCTCGATGCGCAGGGCCATGTCGAGCCAGCGGCGGGTCTGGGGGTCGTTCTCGTACTTTTCTTTGAACTCGGGGGCGGGGGTGTCGTCGGAGATCATCACCTTGAGCTTGGTGGGCTTGCCCCGCGCCACCGGAATCAGCTTTGCCATCCGGTCCGACTCGGCGTAGGGGATATCGAGCACGCGGGCCACATCTTTGAGCACCGCCTTAGAGGTCATGCGGTTGAAGGTAATAATCTGGGCCACCCGCTCCTCGCCGTAGCGGCGGGTGACGTACTGGATCACTTCTTCGCGGCGATCGATGCAGAAGTCAGTGTCAATATCCGGCATCGACTTGCGCTCGGGGTTCAAGAAGCGCTCGAACAGTAGCCCGTGGTGGATGGGGTCGATGTTGGTGATTTCCATGGCGTAGGCCACCAGCGACCCCGCCGCCGAGCCGCGACCCGGCCCCACCGGAATGTTGTTGTCGCGGGCAAAGCGAATGTAGTCCCACACCACCAAGAAGTAGGTGGGGAAGCCCATCTGGATCATCATCTCGATTTCGTATTCGAGGCGATCGCGGTATTCCTGCTCAATCTCCCCGTAGCTAGCCGCTTTCATCCGCTTGACCAGCCCTTCCTTGGCCACGTGGCCCATGTAGGCCCCAGCATCCTCATTGAACTCTGGCGGAATGGGGAAGTCGGGAATGCGCGACTGGCCCAGGATGCCGGTGTACTCTTCAACTTTTTCAGCGACTTCCAGGGTGTTGGCGATCGCTTCTTCGATCACCGCTTCAGGAATGTGATCGCGAAACAGCCGCCGCATTTCGTCGGCGGATTTGACATACTCGGTGCCGCTGTAGCGCAGCCGCTTGTCTTCGGTCAGCAGCTTGCCGGTCTGGATGCACAACAGCGCGTCGTGGGCCTCCACATCGTTACAGGAGATGTAGTGGCTGTCGTTGGTGCAGATGACTTTAATGTCTAGCTCGCGGGCGATCCTCAGAATTTCTACGTTCACCACCCGGTCTTCGGGGGAGCCGTGGTCCTGAATTTCCAGGTAGTAGTCTGCGCCGAAGAGATCCTTGTACCACTGGGCCACCTTGCGGGCCACGTCGGGCCGCTTTTGCAAAATGGCCTGGGGCACCTCGCCGCCGAGGCAGGCGCTGGTGACGATCAGCCCCTCGTGGTACTGCTCCAATAAATCCTTATTGATACAGGGGCGCGAAAAAATGCCCTTGCCCTGCACCCCCTGCAAGTGCGAAATCGTGGTGAGCTTGACCAGGTTCTTGTAGCCCTGGGTATTCTTCGCCAACACGACTTGATGATAGCGGGGGCGGCGCTGCTGCTGCGAAATGTCGCCGTTGATCAGGTACATCTCATTGCCGATGATCGGCTTGATGCCCGCCCCTTTGCAGACCTTGATCAGCTCGATCGCGCCATACATGACGCCGTGGTCGGTGAGGGCGATCGCGGGCATGCCCAGCTCCTTGGCCCGCTCCACCAGCTGGGGCAGCTGACTGGCCCCGTCGAGCAGGCTGTAGGCACTGTGGATGTGGAGACCAACAAAGGACATAGCGCCGCGATACAATAGTACAATTTTACTGCGATCGGTGACCTGCGGGTCAAACGGCTCTGACCAGCAGGCAGCCAAGCTGCTCCTAAGGTTAGCTGATTTATAGAACTACATCTAGCGAATTTGAGGAAATATAGAAATTTAAACCGCCACATGTGGCGTGCTCTGGGTATGCTGCCGACTTCAGGCTCTAGGCGCGGCGGCAGTGGCAGAATCAGCCTATCTCGGCTAAAAGTCTAGAAAGGCCCTGGGGAAACTGGCTGAAGTACCTCTAAGCCGCAAACAGCGATATCCAGCTCAAACCCTTTTTGGAAATCGGCTCGCGATCGCTGCCTCTGCCGCTCAACCCGCACAAACCCGCTTAGAAAAGCTCAATTCTACAGCCAGGCAGATAGACTTAAGCTTGAGATCTAGTTGAATAAAGAGACTAACTGGGTCGTCTGACCGGCTGATATCGTTTGGCTCACACAACGCTTCAATGGGTAATGTCAAGCTGATACTGCAGCTTTTACAGGGCTTAGCTCGTTTAGCACAGCGGCAGCTCTTGAAAATTTTCAAAAAGTCTTGGGTACGGTGGTACATGCGCCTGGGCCACGGAGCCAAGGGTGCGTTCTATGGCCTGATCGGTTTACTTGCCATCAACGATATCATTCACGACCAGCCCATCGTCGCGGGCAGCGAGGCGGTGCTCGCCGACCTAGATAGCTGGCCTCTGGGTAGCGCGGTGCTGGGGCTGCTGGCGTTTGGCCTGCTGGGCTATGTGCTGTGGCGTCTAACGCAGGCAAGCATCGGTCCCGGGCACACAGAGGCTTTGAGTATTCGTCAGGTGCTACAGCGCTGCGGCTATGTTGCCAGTGGTATCACCTATCTTGGCATTGCCCAGAGCGCGGCTAAACTGGCCCTGAACTTAGCCGTCGATTTTGACGATACTATAGAAGATCTGGCCTCCGTTCTCTTCGAGCAAGACGTCGGCCCCTGGATGCTTTTAGGGGTTGGTATCGGCGTTGTAGCCGTGGGTTGCCTCTATATTTATGGAGCGGTTTCCGGTGGCTATATCAACGATTTTCATCGCGACCTCTATCGTCCTGTCCGGCGATGGGCAAAAGTGATCGGTAGAGTTGGCATTACGGCTCGCGGGGTTGGATTCGTCTTAATCGGAGCGTATCTAATTAAAGCTGCCTACCTGGTTGATGACGAGTCAGCTGGTGGGCTGGGCAATGTGTTTGACGAGCTAGACGAGGTGTTTCTAGGCGAATACTGGCTGGGCGCGATCGCACTGGGTTTCTTGGCCTACGCCATCTACATGATCGTGGCTGCCTTCTATCGCCAGTTTCCAACCGTTGACTCTTCCATCGGGGCTAAGAACGGCTAGGCCCTACCAGTTGTAAATAAGGGAAAAGATTGCCGTGCTGCAACGCAGATTGAATCGACGCTATTGGCTAGCGCTGCTGCTTTTGATGGCTGCCGGTCTGCTGATGCACATTAGCTTCTGGTCAATACCCGCCGACGATCTAATGGGTGAAGATATTTACTACATCTGGCTGGAAGGGAAGCGAATTATTGCCGGAGAAAATCCCTACGCCAGAGTTTTAGCCAGCGACATGCGGGCGAACGACAAGTATGCCACCTATTTTCCGCTGGCCTATCTCTTCTCGGCGCTGGTGCAAAAAGTCGGTCTAACAACCTTTTCAGGCTGGCTTTATCTGTGGCGGCCCCTTTCATTTTTCTTTCACCTGGGCATAGTAGCGCTGACGCTCAAGTATTTTTATCGGCGGGGTTTGTGGCTGCTGGGCTTTGTCGCCGCCGCCGTTCTCCTGCTGGGCCGCTGGAGCATTTACATCACGCGGGTGCACCATTTAGAATTTGCGGCTATCTTCTGTTTACTGGTGTCCCTACGGCTTCTGCAGTCAAGGCCTCGATTGGCACTGCTTGCGTTCAGCTTGTCGTTAGGAATCAAACAAATTGCCATCTTTTTGCTGCCCCTCTACCTAATCCATCTCTGGATGACCGGGAGTAAAGACAAGCGTATGAAAGAGGTAGTGTACGGGTTTCTAATTATTCTAAGCGTTCCAGTTTTGACCTCGCTGCCTTTCCTGATATGGAATGCCGAAGGTTTCTTTAAATCAATTATGTTTTCAGCCACCCGATTAGGAAGTTCACACATTGACGGTGCGCCCTCCCTGGACGTGATTTTTTCTGAAAATTTGCCCTGGCTGGTGGGGCTAAAGGCCAAGCTGCTGCTGCTGGCGCTGATGGCGCTAATCTACCTGAGTTTTTGGCGAGAGCAGACCAGTATGTTGGCGGCCGCCGCCCTGGTGATGATGGTATTTCTCTACTTCAACTCTGTACTGTTTTTGCAGTATTTTTTGTGGCCCCTGAGCCTGACGCTGCTGGCGTTAGTTGAGCGGGTACCCCCGTTAATGCCCTTATTAAGTTCTCCCCTAGTGCCACCAATACACCCTCAAAGCATTAGTCCAGTATCCAAATAGCGGCAGAGCCGCCGATGAGCACTTTAGGATGGAGCATCCAAGGGGCCGCGAACATGGAACCGGCGTTCTAGTTAGCAATATCTTTTCTGCCTGGCAGCAGGCGATCGCCTACTCGGGCGTAGATCCAGGATTGGGATCGTAGGTAGCCCAGGTTTGCCATAGCCAGGGGTGAATTTCGCGCGGGTAGAGCAGCCAGGTGCGCTCAAAGGGCTGGCTGAGCGTCTGCACCAGCGGTGACAGGTCTTTGATGTCGGTAAAGGCGTTGTCGCTGTGCAGACAAATGCCTTCGTTGTAGGTGGTGTAGCCTCGGCTCCAGGTGCGGCGCAGACCGCTGTAGTGCTCGCCGCTGTAGCCCTGCTGCTCCAGGTGCTGTCGAACGACGGCCAGCAGACTGTCTTGCTGCTCTACCGACAGCCGAGTTATCTCCAGGGTTTTGAGCAGGTCGCGATCGAGGAAGCGGCGGCACAGGTCGGCCAGCAGCAGGTCGGGGCTGTGTCGCCACCGCTGCAGGTGGTAGGTAAACACAATGTCGTCGCCGGCCAGGTAGGTCTCTAGCGCCAGGGGGCGATCGGGGGCCAGCAGCCAGGCGGTAACGGTGGGGTCGGCCTCCAGCTTGCCCACCAGCAGATCAGAGCGAGCCCGTTCAAAGGCCCGCTCTAGCAGCCAGGTGACGGCAATATTTTTGGGGTGGTTGTACACCTGCACATACATAAAGTGGCGCACCACCAGGTAGTGCTCGATCGCAGATAACCCCTTGTGGGCCACCACCAGCCGACCGCTAACGGGCTCAAACCGCAGCGCCATCAGAATGCGGTCTAAATCGAGCTGGCCGTAGCTGGCCCCGGTAAAGTAGCTGTCGCGCAGCAGGTAGTCGAGGCGATCGCAGTCCAGCTGGCTACTCACCAGCTGCCACACCAGCGCAACGGGGTGCTCGTGGGTGTAGACCTGATCGACCGCCTCAGCCAGCCCCTCAGAATGCGCCTCCAGGGCGTCGTGAATCTCCGGCAGCTCGCGGATGATGCGGCGGGTCCAGTGCTCGTGCTGGAGGCCAAACACCTCCTCGGCGGTGTGACTAAAGGGGCCGTGGCCAATGTCGTGCAGCAGCGCCGCCACCAGCACCGTGGCCCGGTAGGGGGCTAGCTCCGGGTAGCGGCGCTGAATCTGGTCAAAGGCGCGGCGGGCGATCGCCATTACTCCCAGCGAGTGGGTAAAGCGCGAGCTTTCGGCCCCGTGAAAGGTGAGGCTGGCCGGGCCGAGCTGACGAATCCGCCGCAGCCGCTGAAAGGATGGCGTGTCGATTAGCTGAGTCAGCAGCGCCTCGTCGGGGTCGCTAGCGTGCAGGGTAATCGCGCCGTGCAGAGGGTCGTGGTACGAGCGGCTGGCCTTGGTTTGCACGGCGTTAGAGAAAGTGGGTTTAGGAAGCACTGGCGACCACCGTAGCGGCCTGACTCAGCATCTCCAGGGCAGCCTGGTACTGGGGGTCGGCCTCGGTGGCAACGGTGTCGCGGTTGAGGGGCACGCTGGCCACAATGCGATCGGGGGTAATGCCCAGCTTGTTGATGTCGTGGTGGGCCGGGGTTTCGTACTTGGCCACCGTCACCGCCAGCCCCGCCCCGTCTGAGAGGTCAAACAGCGACTGAATCAGTCCCTTGCCAAAGGTGGTGCTGCCCACCAGGGTAGCGCGGCCATTGTCTTGCAGCGCCCCGGCCAAAATTTCGCTGGCGCTGGCGGTGCCTTCGTTGACCAGCACCACCAGCGGCGCATCGGTAATCGCCTGCCCAAAGGCCTCAAAGCTATCTAAAATGCCCTGGCGATTGACGGTGTAGACAATGGTGCCCTGGGGCAGCCACAGCCGCGCAATTTCAATCCCCGCCTGGAGCAGGCCACCGGGGTTGTTGCGCAGATCTAGCAGATACCCCTCCGCTCCCTGGTCGGCCAGATCGCGAATGGCATCGGCCAGTTTTTCGACCGCATTGCCGTTGAACTGGCTCAGCCGCAGATAGCCCACCCGCTGGCCCGCCGGGGTAGTCTTGAGCGCCGCCACCACCGGGTTAAGAGTAATGACGTCGCGGATCAGCGATACCTGACGAGCCGTCGTCTCGTCGGGACGGCGCAGCTGCAGGGTAACCGTCGTGCCCGCCAGCCCTCGCATGCGAGCGGCGGCTTCGTCCAGGGTCAGCTCGGTGGTGTCCGTACCGTCAATTTCGAGCACCACATCCTGGGGCTGAATGCCCGCCTGCTCAGCGGGAGACCCTTCAATGGGGGCGATTACCCGCAGCCAGCCGGGATGCTCATCTTTTGAAATTTGCAGCCCTACCCCCGTCAGTTCACCAGCGGTGCTGGTTTGCAGGCTGCGGTACTGAGCCGGGGGCAGCAGTCTGGTGTAGGGGTCTTCTAGCCCGGCCAGCATGTCCTGAATGGCCTGATAGGTGTCGGCCCGGTTGGTCAGCGATCGCTCCAGGGTGTGCTGGCGCGTGAACCACCAGTTTTGGTGATTAAAGGTCTCGTCGACGTAGGCGCGATTGACGATGCGCCACACCTCCGCCACCAGGTTTTGCTCGTTGGTGAGGGCCATAGCCGGCCCCGCCGACCAGCCGCCGACCGCTAGCCCAACCAGACACAGACAGAGAATACTGAGACGCAACAGAGGTCTGATCATAAACGCAAGCAAAGGCAGGCGGTGAAAGTAGGTGTGAGAGGGGTGCGATGGTCGTTGGCGTAGCCACTACAGAGGAGTGAACAGAGGAGTGAAACCGCCCCTTAGAGCTATCCCCACGGCCAAGTGGTCTGTGGGGATACCTTCAGTTATTACTGATCTCCCCTCGACATGACAGGCAGCCCAGAGCAGCTTGGCAGACCGGCTCAGTCCGCATCTGGTTTGGACCTAGGATGGGCGATATCCACAGCCATTCGGCATCGGCTTCACATTAGTTTATTGTGACTATTTTAGACGGGTTGTGCCTAACCCCTCTTGGGGAAGAGGCTGAGGTCAAATAACCAGGCCTAAAAAATCGCTCATCCTGGCCAATCGAACTGTCGCCCCAGCGCGGCGATCGCGGCTTACCCCCGCTTTGAGCTGCCTAGCTCCAGGGCACAGGCCAGCCGCAGAGACTGACGACAATGAGTGCCCTACAGCGACCCAATTGTAACGAAATATTTCAAGCCGATCGGACCTTCTCATTTGTCCACGAGGGGCATAGAGGCTGAATTTCTGCCCTATTTCTGCCCCAGGGAACCCAATTTTCGCTTGCCCTGCGGTTGATAGCGATAGCAGAACGGTCTCCAGGGCTTAGAATTTATAGCTAGAGAATTTAGCGCAGCCATTACGGCTATGTTACATTTTTCATTGACGGCATTTATTGATATATAGAGTTAACCGAGAGTTACCCGCTTCATGTTTACCAAGCAAGTTACTGACTCTAAGACCTTCCAGTGGTTTAACGAGCGGCTAGAGATTCAGGCCTTGGCCGACGACATCTCTAGCAAGTACGTGCCGCCCCACGTCAATATTTTCTATTGCCTGGGTGGCATTACCCTGACCTGCTTCCTAATCCAGTTCGCCACTGGGTTTGCGATGACCTTTTACTACAAGCCCACGGTCACTGAAGCATTCAGTTCTGTGCAGTACCTGATGACCGACGTCAACTTTGGCTGGCTGATTCGGTCTATCCACCGCTGGTCGGCCAGCATGATGGTGCTGATGATGATTCTCCACGTGTTTCGGGTTTACCTCACTGGCGGCTTCAAAAAGCCCCGCGAGTTGACCTGGGTTACCGGCGTGGTGCTGGCGGTGATCACCGTTACTTTCGGCGTTACCGGCTACTCTCTCCCCTGGGATCAGGTGGGCTACTGGGCCGTGAAAATTGTGTCTGGGGTACCTGGTGCTATTCCTGTGGTGGGTTCTACCGTGGTTGAGCTGATGCGCGGCGGCGAGGCCGTTGGGCAAGCTACCCTGACCCGCTTCTACAGCCTGCACACCTTCGTTCTGCCCTGGGCGATCGCGGTATTCATGCTGCTGCACTTCCTGATGATTCGCAAGCAGGGTATCTCTGGCCCTCTCTAAGCAACGCGGGGCGATTCGAGGGGCAACCTGAGGACGCTTCGAGGGTTTGAGCTTTCGGTATAGCAAAGCTCTTTGGGGGGCATGACGTTTGGTTTCGGCTGCACAGACTGCCCCATCTGAATGATTTAAACTTTGGGCCTGGCCCAACTGGCTGTAACAGGAGAAGTTTTTCGATGGCGACCATTAAAAAACCGGATCTGAGCGATCCTAAGTTAAGAGACTTGCTCAAGCAGGGCATGGGTCACAACTACTACGGCGAGCCTGCCTGGCCCAACGACCTGCTCTATATTTTCCCCGTGGTAATTTTGGGCACTATTGCCTGCTGCGTGGCGCTGGCTGTGCTAGATCCCGCTCTGGTGGGTGAGCCTGCTGATCCCTTTGCCACCCCGCTCGAAATTTTGCCTGAGTGGTACCTGTACCCCACCTTCCAAATTCTGCGGATTGTGCCGAGCAAGCTGCTGGGTATTGGCGCAATGACCGCCATTCCCCTGGGGCTGATGCTGATTCCCTTTATCGAAAGCGTCAACAAGTTCCAAAACCCCTTCCGTCGTCCGCTGGCTACCACCCTGTTTATGTTTGGTACGCTGGTCACGCTGTGGCTGGGTATTGGCGCGACCTTCCCCATTCAAGAATCTTTGACTCTGGGTTTGTTCTAGACTGTCAATTTCATTCGTTATGAAAGACCTGCGTAAACTGTATCGTTTTACGCAGGTTTTTTTGCTGAGGCGGTACTCTTTGGCTAAGCTAAATGAAAGCGGCTGGTAAGCGTTGATACAGGAGTAGGCAATGGCAAGGGTAATTCCCAGACAGACACCCACACAAGCCCATTTGCAGGTGGTCAGCCAGCTCGATGTCATCGCTCAGGTGCAGCGCTGGTTTCGCGAAACCTGCCGTTCCCTAGAGGGCGAGTCGGCCTGGGTCGGTAACCACTGCGATCGCCTGGCCCTGGCCCTGACCGAAGGGTTTACCAATGCGGTGCGCCACGCCCACGCCCACCTGCCTCCCGAGACCGGCATCGACATTGACCTGGCCCTCGACACCGACCAGGTTGAAATCCGGATTTGGGACTACGGCGACCCCTTTAACCCCGAACTGCTGCCCGAACCCCAGCCGGGCGAGCTGCTAGAGAGCGGCTACGGCTGGTTTTTGCTGCGCCGCCTGGCCGACAAGGTCACCTATTACCGCTCCAAGGACGGGCGCAACTGCCTGTCCATTGTGAAATACGGTACCTGCCCGACCTGAGCTTCTTCTTAGTGTCGTTTAGCTCAGGCCCAGCCCTGCACCTGTCGAAGGGTGAATGGGTAGCCTAGGGGCACAACGCCGTTACCATGCTGCCTGCGATGGGTTTTTCGACCAATCATCTATCCGTTTTAGATCCTATAGATACGCCTGCCCGGAGAGAGGCTGCTGGGGATCACTCCGGTCGGGTTGTGTTTGTCTTTCTCGAAATTTTCTCCTGCGAGGGGGGCATTCAGTCGTACGTCAAAGACATCTTTAAGGCCTATCTAGATCAGCCGACTCCGGCTCCGGCAGATGTTTTTTTGCTGCGCGATGGAGTTGGGGTAGACAATCCCTACGACCGCTCGCCCCTGCGGTTTCACTACTTGGCCTCAACCCCTGCGGCCTGGGGCCGGGCCAAGCTGGTGGCCGCGCTGCTGGGGCATTTGATCAGGCAGCGACCGCAGCGAGTGGTGTGTGGTCATGCGCTGCTGCTGCCCCTGGTGGCTCCCCTCTGCCGCTGGCTCAACCTGCCCTACACGGTTATTACCTACGGCAAAGAGGTGTGGGAGCCGCTGCCGCCCCGGCCGCAAAAGGCATTGCGCCAGGCTGATCAGATCTGGGCGATTAGCCGCTACAGTCGCGATCGCGCCTGCACCGCTCATGATCTTGACCCCAACCGGGTGCACCTGGTTCCCTGCGCCGTCGATGGTGAGGTCTTTTGCCCAGGGACAGCCGATCCCGCCCTGGTCAAAACCTACGGTCTGGCCGGTTGCCCGGTGCTGATGACCGTCGCTCGACTGTGGTCGGGGGATATTTACAAAGGAGTCGATGTCACCATTCGGGCGCTGCCTGCGATCGCGGCGGCCATTCCTGCGGTGAAATATTTGGTAATTGGCCGGGGCGATGACCAGCCCCGGCTGGCGGCACTGGCCGAGGAACTAGGGGTGAGCGATCGCGTCGTGTTTGCCGGGTTTGTGCCTACCGCGGCGCTAGTCGACCACTACCGTCTGGCCAGCGCCTACGTCATGCCCTCCCAGGAGGGCTTTGGCATCGTCTATCTGGAGGCGCTGGCCTGCGGATTGCCGGTGCTCTCAGGCGACCAGGATGGCTCTGCCGACCCCCTGCAAGATGGCCGTTTGGGCTGGCGAGTCCCCCACCGCGATTCTGAGGCAGTGGCCGCCGCCTGCATCGAGATGTTGGCTGGTCACGACCGCCGCTGCCAGGGATCATGGCTGCGGCAAGAGACCCTAGCCGCCTTTGGCCCCACAGCCCTGGCCAACTGCCTGCACCAGGCCCTGAAGGCGAACCCAAGGGCGAACCGAATTGCTTAATTAGGCCCAATCCCAGCGCTACAATAGAGGCCACAGAGCAGGGCTCAGCCATAGTCTGCTCTGACGGCCTGACGGAGAACGCCCCCTGTGAACCAAAATAACTTCAACCAATATCGGGTGAATTTATCGGGGCTGGGCTGCTGGCTCACCCTGATCGGCGTCGTTTGGCTGCTGGGTGCCGTAGGCCTGGGCTGGCTGGTGAAGTCGCTGGCGGTGCTGGTGGTGCTGCTGCTGGCGGCCCCGGTGCTGGGGTTCATTGGCCTGCGGTACTGGCTGCGGCGCAACCTGGTGCAGGGGCCCTGCCCGGTGTGCTCAACCACGCTGACCGGCATCAAAGGGGCCGACACCCGCTGCCTCAACTGCGGCACTCCTCTACACACCGAGGCCAACGGGTTCTCGCGCGTGACCGAGGCGGGCACTATTGATGTGACCGCCGTGGATATCACCGTAGACAGCAAACCCGTACTGCCGGATGCAGACTAACGGTCTGGGTCAGTTACGGTTAACCGCTATGTCGAAGTGAGTCTGTGTTGTTAGGATAAATAAACCTCATCAAGTTTAGACGTGGAGTTCTGCCTGTGGAAAAACTACAGACCTCGCGCTGAACCTGGTACAACGGCCCAACGCAAAACATTACCCTGGAACGCATCGCTATGCCCGCCGCCATTCAAGTCGAGAAAACCAAGCTCAAGCAGCCGCCTTTAGAAATTCACACCCTGGGCGATCGCGTGCTGCGCCAGCCCGCCAAGCGCGTGGCTAAGGTTGACGATGAGATTCGGGCGCTGGTGCGGGAAATGCTGCAAACCATGTACAGCGCCGACGGCATTGGCCTGGCGGCCCCCCAGGTGGCCGTCAACAAACAGCTGCTGGTGGTCGATGTTGACCCCGAAAACGCGGCGACTCCGCCCCTGGTGCTGATCAATCCTCAAATCGTCAAAGTCTCGAAAGAGCTGGCTACCGGGCAGGAGGGCTGCCTCAGCATTCCCGGCGTTTATCTCGACGTGGTGCGCCCCGCCGCGCTGGAAGTGTCTTACAAAGACGAGAACGGTCGCCCCAAAAAGCTCCAGGCCAACGAACTGCTGGCCCGCTGCATTCTCCACGAGATGGATCACCTCACCGGGGTATTGTTTGTAGACCGGGTAGAAAACGCCCTGGCCCTCAACCAAGAGCTGCAAAAGAACGGCTTCTACGCCAAAGACGTGCAGCCGCTAAGCGCCTAATTACAGCGCAAACCCCGTGGTATGCTGCCTCGGTAGGCCAGCGACTGGTCTATCGAGGCAGACATTTAGGAGAAAGGCTTGTGACCCCCAAAAGTGGCCTGTTTTTGGCTGGTTCCTGCATTGCTGCGATCGCGGCGGTGGGCTCTATTTTTGAGCTATCCTCCGGCAGCCCCGACTGGGGTACGGTGCCTACTACGGTGGTGCTGGGGCTCTGCGTGCCGCTGGTTGGGGTGCTGTTTTACGCGGCTGTCAAAGACGCCAAGGCCAACCAGGAGTAGACCTGGGGCTTGCATTACTCAGCTTATTTTGGCGAGTGGAATCCTTACGTCAGTCTCAGCGTCTACCATAGGGACCAGCGATTTAGGACGAAGCGATGGAGCCGAACCGAGATACCCCAGGATTGACCCGGCGATCGCTGCTGGCGGCGGCAGCGGCAGGGACTACGGTAGTGCTGCTGGGGCGTCCAGCCCAGGCCTACGATGTCATTCTCAACCCCGATGCCCCGGAGCTGGGCGACACTATTTCAGTGATTGCGGTGCCGCGCACGTCGGCCTCAACCCAGCCCAGGGTCACCGTCAACGACAGCCTTGAGTACCCGACCTTTCCTATCAGCGGCAATCGGTTTCGCGCTCTGGTGCCCACCAGCCCCCTCGACCCGCCGGGACGGATGGTGATTCGGGTCATCGGTGACGGCAGCGACACCCGCAACCTGGCGCTGGGGCTTAAAAACCGCAACTTTCCCACCCAGCGCATTACCCTGTCGCCCAGCCAGAGCGACCTGGGCACCCAGCACGAGTTTGACCGGGTGGCGGCCTTTAAGAATATTGTCTCCCCCGAGCGCTACTGGAACGGGGCCATGCAGCGCCCCAGTTCGGGCCGCACCTCAACCCAGTACGGGGTGCGCCGCTACTACAACGGCGTGTTTGCCCAAGACTACTACCACCGAGGGCTCGACTATGCCGCCGCTACGGGCTCCCCGGTGACGGCCCCAGCGGCGGGGCGGATTGCCCTGATTGGGCGCGTCGCCGACGGGTTTGAGCTGCACGGTAACACCATCGGCATCGACCACGGCCAGGGGGTGCTCAGCATCATGATTCACCTCAGCCGCATCGACGTCAACGAAGGCGATATGGTGCAGCCGGGCCAGGTGATTGGGGCGATCGGCACCACGGGCGCATCGACGGGGCCGCACCTGCACTGGGGGCTGTACGTCAACGGCATCTGCGTCGATCCTGTGCCGTGGATGGCTAGGGGGTTTGAGTAGCGCGGGTGCGCGGGAGCGTGGGCGGGTAGTAGCTTTGAAGGGTGGGCAATGCCCACCATCCGCTATAAGCTTCAAGCAACCCGCTTAGGAATCCTTTGATGAACATCTACGACATTTTGGCCCACACCCAGCGGCCACGAGTGAGCGATGGGCAAACGGTGTCGCTGCTGACAGACTGCGAGACGGCGGCGCAGATGCTGGTGCTGGTGTGGTCGCAGCTGGGCGACTTTGACAGTCTGGAATACGCCTGGTGGCTACAGCGAGAGGCTGAAGCCCTGCGCCAGCGCAATATTGCCGTGCGGGCGGTGGGGATCGGCGATCGCGCTTCTGGTCAGCAGTTCTGCGCCTATACTGGCTTTTCCGCTGACGCTTTGTTTGTAGATGAGACGGCGGCCCTGCACCGTGAGCTGGGGCTGTACGAGGGGCTGAGCCTGAAGCCGCCGGGGCTCAAACCAGGGCAGGCGGCCTGGCTAAACTTGATGCTGATGTGTGCGGGGATTGCTAGCCCCGGCACGCTGCGCGAGGTGCTGCGCGGCTACACGGGCGATCGCCGCGCCCCCCAGCTCATCGGCGACGACGAGGTGGTAAAGGCCGGGCCGCTGCCGCCCCTGACCGGCAAAGCCTTTAATATAGTCGGGGGCAGCGGGTTTCAGCGACCGATTGAGCTGGCCACCCTGCGCCTGCGCAACATGACTGAAGTGCTGAGCCACTGGAGCACCTACGTGCCCAATGCCGCCTACCTGACCCAGCGCGGCGGCACATTTTTGTTTGATAGCGATGGCGAGCTGCTGTACGAGCACCGCGACCCAGGCATTCTTGGCTTTGCTGCCACTATGGCCAACCCGCTGGCGTTTTTGGCCAACTATACCTCAGCGGTAAACGCTGGCTAGCGATCGGAAACAACGTTTACCCAAACGTTTCCTTACTCTGAAAAAATTTGATAGTCTCGACAAGCACCGTAGAGAATTAGGCGCTATGCTCTGGCTCGAGCCGCTAGAACAGCTGCTGGAAAGTGTTGTTTTAATAACCAGGTTTTGCCTAGAAGCTATTTCAGTGCTGTGCGTTGTGGTAGGTCTGGCTAAAACAGTGGGCTTAGCCATCACCCTCAATCGTCAGCAGCGGAAAGAGGGGTTTCCCTTCAATCAGGTGAGGCTGAAGTTTGGGTTGTGGTTAGCCCTGGCCCTGGAGTTTCAGCTGGGGGCCGATATTCTTTCTACCACAGTCACACCAACGACTCAAGATCTGATTAAGCTGGCGCTAATCGCCGTCATTCGTACCTTCTTGAACTACTTTTTAGGTAAAGAGATGGCCGATGAAATGGCCCTGGAGCGCGAGCGGCTGGCGTTGAGTCAGCAGAGACGGCAGGAGTGAGTGAGGGTGAGGAGGGCGAGGAGGGTGGGGAAGGCGGAGGATTGGAGTTCAAAATTCAACGTGCAAAATTTTGTCAGTCCTTTCGACTGGCCTAACCTTCGGGGAGCGTTCTCAAAGGAGCAACCTTGAGCTGTGAATTTTGAACTTTGAATTTATTCTTCTAGGCTCTCATCCCCCTTTCCCTCAGCTGCCGGTAAATTCTCCAGCAGCACCTTATCGACTCGGCGACCGTCCATATCGACCACCTCAAACCGCAGCCCTTCCCACTCGAACGAGTCGCCTGCGCTGGGAATGCGGCCCATGTGGCGAATGATGAAGCCCGCCAGGGTGTGGTAGTTGTCTTCGTCTTCGGTTAGTTCTTCGCGATTGAGCAGATCTTTGAGGTCGTCTACCGGCAGCAGACCATCGAGCAGCCAGGAACCGTCGGCCCGCTGGGTCATCATGGGGTCTTCGGCATCGTCTAGGGAGGGCAGGTCGCCCACGATCGCCTCCACCACATCGTTGAGGGTGACCAGCCCTTCCACACCGCCGTACTCGTCGAGCACCATGGCAAAGTGGGTGCCCGACGACTTAAACAGCTCTAGCACCTTGAGCACATAGGTGCTTTCGGCCACAAACAGGGGCGGCTGCAGCAGGCTCAGCAGCGTGACGGGTTCGGTGTTCTGGCTCAGGTAGTTGGGCAGCAGCGCCTTCAGCGACACGACGCCCACGCAGTCGTCGATGCTGTTGTTGCAGACCGGAAAGTGGGAGTGAGCGCTCTGCATGACCAGCTCGCTGTGCTCGGCAAAGGAGGCGTCAACGTTGAGCCATTCAATGTCGGTGCGCGGGGTCATGATCGAGCGAATGGGGCGATCGCCCAGCTGCAGCACTCGGCCCATCATCTCTTGCTCGGCCACCTCAAAGTTACCGGCCTGGGTGCCCTGGTCAATCAGCAGGCGCAGTTCTTCTTCGGTGATGGCTGCCTCAGGTCGTTCTCTAAGCCCCATCAGGTTGACGACAAAATTGGTCGAAAACCCCAGCAAAGCCACCAGCGGGGTCGCCAGCCGAGACAGCCGCTGCATGGGTTTGGCTACCTGACTGGCGATCGCCTCTGGGTAGCTGAGGGCAATGCGCTTGGGCACCAGCTCGCCCACCACCAGCGACAGGTACGTAATTAGCCCGACCACTATCGCCAGGCTGATCACCTCGCTGTAGGGCGCAAGCCTGGGCACCTGATCGAGCAGCTGGCGCAGGGAGTTGGCGACGGTGGCCCCGCCCAGCGCACCGCTGAGAATGCCAATCAGCGTGATGCCAATTTGCACCGTGGATAAAAAGTCGTTGGGGTTGTTGGCCAGCTTGAGGGCCAGCCGCGCCTTGGCATTGCCGCGCCGGGCTTGATGCTCCAGGCGGGCCTTGCGGGCCGACACCAGGGCAATTTCTGACCCTGAAAACACCCCATTGGCCACAATCAACAGCAAAATAAGTACACTTTCGCGGGCAATGTCAGACATAGGTAAGGGGTAACGAGGGTAAGGCAGCACCAGACAGCCACAGCCAATCAGCGGGAACCCGAGTCTGAAGCAGGGGCACAACGGTGAATTGCGGTGGATAGCTATAGCGAGTTTATCTGACTGTATTGAACGGCATATCGGCCAGCTATGGTAAAAGGAATAAGCTGTTTGCCCCTCACCGTGGCCCGACTATTGTGCTGACCGTTACCCGTGTGCTGCCCCCGGACGATGCCGCTGCTGTGCTGGCCACGCTGTCGCTGACGGCGAGCGATCGCGCCAAGTCCCGGCATCGCTTTACCGCTGACGATGGCACACCGATCTATCTCAATCTGGCGCGAGGCACGGTGCTGCGCGGCGGCGATCTGCTGGCGGGCGCTATAGAAGACGCTACAGAAGACAAAAGAGAGGGCGATCGCGGCGACGAGGTGCTGATTCGGGTGATTGCCAAACCCGAGCCCGTGGTGCTGGTTACTGCCGATGCAGCGTTTGATCTGATCCGAGCCGCTTACCATTTGGGCAACCGTCACGTCTCGCTAGAACTTGCGGCAGACCGCCTCAAGCTGGAACCCGACTCCGTGCTAGAGGCCATGCTGACTCAGCTCGGCGGGCTGGTAATCACTCCGGCCACTCTACCCTTTGAACCCGAAGCCGGAGCCTATCGCTCGGTCCACAGCCACATTCACGGTCACGGCCATGACCACAACTAGTGCTCAAGCGCTGCTGCGGCTGCTGCAGTTGACCAGCCCCGCCCTGCCGGTGGGGGCCTACAGCTATTCTGAAGGGCTAGAAACGCTGGTCGAGCAAGACACCGTGACAACGGCAGCAGCCCTGACCCGCTGGCTAGAGCAGGAGCTAGCCTACGGCCTGGTGGCGATCGATGCCGCTGCCGTGGGGCTGGTTTACCAGGCCGCGACTCAAGCCGCATGGGGCCGTCAGGAGGGGTTGCCAACCGCCGCCCCCTTTGCCTTGCTCAACCACCAGCTCTCGGCCCTGCGCGATAGCGAAGAAAGCCGTCAGCAGAGCTGGGCGATGGGTCGCGCCCTGGTGCGCATGGCCACCCACCTGCACCCCCACCTCAAACCCTGGTTTAATGCGGCAGGCAACCCCTGCAACTTTGCCATCGCCTTTGCCCTGCTGGCCACCCACTGGCACATCGACCCGCAACAGGCGGTGCTGGGCTACCTGCACAGCTGGGCCGCCAACCTGATTACCAGCGCCGTCAAGCTGATTCCGCTGGGGCAGACGGTGGGCCAGCAGATCTTGCTGGAGCTGTACCCGGCGCTGGAAGCGGCCTGCGATCGCGCCCTCGCCACCCAATCGCTCGACGAACTCTACCTCAGCAGCTGGGGCACGTCGCTGGCGGCCATGCAGCATGAGACCCTCTACACCCGGCTGTTTCGCAGCTGAGGGAAAGCGCTACAGTTGGCTTGACCCGTTTCGCTTGCCCTACCGCGCAGAGGTGATCCGATGGCGAGTCTAAAGAAGGTGGCGCTGCTGGGGGTGGCGTTGGCCATGCTGTCAGCCTGTGCGGCTCAGGCTCCGGCCAACAGCCCTGCGCCCAGCCTCTCAACCCAACAGCGGTTTGCAGGTCGCCCCGGCGTTACGGTACTGGCCGCTGCCGATGCCCCAGCGCCGCCTGTGCAGGGGCAAACCCTCTACGTGCCGGTTTACGCCGAAATTTTTGACGCCGACCAGGACCGCACCTTTCAGCTCACCGTTACGCTCAGCCTGCGCAACACTGATCGCGACCAGCCCATTGTGATCACCACCCTCGACTACTACAACTCGGGGGGCGATCGCATTGTCTCCTACCTCGACCAGCCGATTCAGCTTGGCCCCCTGGCCTCTACAGAAGTCGTGATCGAGCGCAGCGATGTCGCAGGCGGCGTGGGAGCCAACTTCATTGTGCAGTGGCAATCTGCCGCCGCCGTCAGCGAGCCGGTAGTCGAAGCCATAATGATCAGCTCCGCCTCGCAGCAGGGCATGTCGTTTGTCAGCCCCGCCCGCGTGATTGACACGCTGCCGCCAGAATAATGGCGTAATTCCTGGTATGCAAAGCTATATCGCCCCCTGAGCATAGCGAAACACCGCCCAGACACAGGATGCAATCGCCCCATAACAGCAAATCACGGACTGGATATAGTAAATCAGTGGGGTGATCAACGATGCGATCGCCCCCATCTCCTCATCCCTACCCTACGAAAAGCCGCTCCACGCCTCCTCACCCATCCACCCGCCCACTCACCAAATGACCACCATCCACCCCTCCACCGACTTTCGCTCCGACACCGTCACCTGGCCCACCTCCGCCATGCAGGAAGCTATGGCCGCCGCCGAACTGGGCGATGACGTCTACGGCGAAGACCCCACCGTCAACGAGCTAGAAACCCTGGCCGCCCACTTGCTCGGCAAAGAGGCGGGGCTGTTTGTCACCAGCGGCACCCAGGGCAACCTGATTGCCGCCCTCACCCACGCCCAGCGCGGCGACGAAGCCATTTTGGGCGAAGATGCCCACACCTTTTGCTGGGAAGCCGGAGGCATCGCCGTGCTGGGCGGCATCACCACTCGTCCACTGCCCACCGACAGCCGAGGCCGCATGGATCTCGATCAGATTAAGGCCGCCATTCGCGGCGATAATCCCCACCTGCCCCACAGCCGCCTGATATTGCTCGAAAACAGCTCCGGCGGCAACAACGGCGCGGCGATCGCACCCGACTATTTTGCATCCATCCGCACCCTGGCCCAGTCGCACAACCTCAGCGTGCATCTGGATGGAGCGCGGCTGTTCAACGCCACCACCGCCCTGGGGGTAGACCCCACCGCTATTACCGCTCATGTCGATTCGGTGAGCGTGTGCCTGAGCAAGGGGCTATGCGCCCCGGTGGGGTCGGTGCTGGTGGGCAGCCAGGCCTTCATTCACCAGGCTCGTCGCCACCGCAAGCTGCTCGGCGGCGGCATGCGCCAGGCCGGAGTGCTGGCTGCGGCAGGCATTCTCGCCCTTAAAACCATGACCCAGCGCCTTCAGACCGACCATGACAACGCCCAGGCCCTAGCCCAGGGCCTGGCCACCATCCCCGGCATTGAGATCGACCCAACGGTGGTTGAAACCAACATGGTGTTTTTCAATCTGGCCCAGGACGTAGAAATCTCCCCTGAGCACCTGATTAAAACCCTGCGCGCTGATTATGGGCTGTATATGGGCGGCTACGGCGATCGCACCCTACGCGCCGTCACCCACTACTGGATCGAGCGTACCCAAGTCGAGCGATTGGTCGAAGCCATTCGCACTGTCCTCGCGAGGGGATGAGGGGATGAGAGGATGAGGGGATGCAAAATTGAGAATTTCTCCTCCGGAGACGCTGCGCGAACAAAATTTTGAACTTTGAATTTTCCACCCTCCTCACTCCCTCACCGCCTCACCTTCCCCACCCTCTCCACCCACCTTCCCATCTCTACCCATTGCGCTGCACCCCAGACCTGGCTACACTTAGCCCAGCAATCCGACCCCATCTCCCCATCTGCTATGGAATGGCATGTGACCGATGCCCAGAGCCTGCGAGTCATTGACTCCGAAATTGGCGACCACAGTTTCTCGCCCTCGGAGTACGAAATCGTGCGCCGGGTAATTTACGCCACCGCAGACTTTGACTTCAAAGACCACATTCACTTCTCCGACCAGGCGCTACAGTCGGGGGCGGCGGCGCTGGCGGCTCGCACCACCATCATTGTGGATGTGCCGATGGTACAGGTGGGCATTACCCCCTGCATTCAGCAAACCTTTGCCAACCCGGTGTATTGCAGCATGGATGCCTTGACCCGGCCGCAAAAGGGCAAAAGTCAGGCCGCCTGGGGCGTAGAGACTCTGGCCCAGCGCTACCCCGAAGGCATATTTGTAATCGGCTCCTCCGAGGCGGCGCTGTCTACCCTGGTCGATTTAATCGATGCCGAGAAGGTGCGGCCAGCCCTGGTGGTTGCGACCCCAGCCGGGTTTATCGACACCGCCGTGGTCAAAGACCGCCTGCAAGACACAATGGTGCCCCACGTGCGTATCAACGGTCGCAAAGGTAGCGCCGTGGTGGCGGCGGCCATTGTCAACGGGTTAGTCGATCTGGCCTGGCAGGCCTACGGCAAAGAGAATCCCTAACAGTCGCGGTTTTCGACGCTGCCGTCGGGCATGGTGGTATTGCAAAACCGCACCATGCTGCGGTTCACGCCGCGCAGGTTAGCGCCTTTTAGGTTGGCTCCTTCTAGATTGGCGGTGCCCAGGGTCACGCTGAGCATAACGGCCCCGCTGAGATCGGTATTAGACAGATTGGCGTCGGTCAGGTTGGCTTGAGTCATTTCAACGTTGCTCAGGTCGGCCCCTGAGAGGTTGGCGTTGGGTAGGTTAGCGCCATTCATCTGGGCACCCGCCAGCGTTGCACCGCTCAGGTTGGCCCCTTCCATATCGGTGAGCATGAGGTTGGCGTTGCTGAGGTCGGCACCGACCAGGTTGGCCCCGGTCAGCACGGCAATTTTGAGGTTGGCCCCGTTCAGGTCGGTGTTGCTGAGGTCAGCTTCGTTGAGAATGCACACCTGGCACTTTTTGGTGTCGAGCAGCTTTTGCACATCGTCGGGAATGGCGGCATCGGCAGTGGCAAAACTAAACCCCCAGAACGTCAGGGCGAGTGCCAGCATGGCCAGTAGGCGTTTCATAGTCTGCAAAAATCCTGTAAACGGGTCTTGGTTATTCTCCCACTCAAGGGGTAAGCCGAGAAGCCCAACGGGGTGGCTGTAGCTTTAGTGCCAGGCTGTTTGGCCTAGCCAAAACCGCTTTGGATCCGAGCTGCGGCGGCAGGGGGGCCAGTGGCTCAGGGCTTCGATATCCAAGTTGGGGGCGGGCACTGGCAGGTCTTGGGCCAGGCAGAGGTGGGCGATCGCGCCAGCAAACTCATCCCCATGCCCACTGCCCCTGGCGATACCGTGGGCCAGCTCGTGGGCCACCAGCCCCGGCCAATCGGCGGGCACAATGCGGCCCGGGTCCACCATCAGGGTGATGGGAGTGCGATCGCGGCAAAACCCATCGACTCCCGCCTGGGTGGCAATGGGGGCCGCAAAAATCTGGGCTTCAGGCCTTTGGGACGACTCAAAGCAGGCCAGCAGATCGCTCAATATGGCGTTGAGCTGCTGGTTGACCGCATGAATGTGGTCGCCAATCCAGATCAGGGCGGTCCCCGGCGGGTCGGCGATGTGGTCGAGGCTAATCCAGCCGGGCTGCACAGCTAAATCGCGCAGCAGACTCAAATACTGCGTTGCCCGCAGCATAGGGTCTTCCCCTGGGGCCGGAGCCTGCTGCCAGTAGATGGCTGGGGGCAGGGCCGCTGGCTCAACGGGGGGTGAGAAGCGACTTCGGGACGAATACTCGTCCTGAGCCGGTTTCCGATCGCGGCGCAAATCGCGGGTCATGGGTCAAGTGCTAGGGCAGCCATAGTAGTAGGTAAAATTTTCCCACAGTATCTACCCCGCGTGCTCCCCACGGCCCTGGCCAGGACTGTCAGCAGCACCTCAGCGGCCCCTCTATACCGATCTGCACGTCCCCTTACCGCTGACCTACGCGACAATAAAACAAACCGCAACTGAGCCGACAGCACAGAGGAAAAGGTCATGACGATTGGGGTTTGGGTACTCGGCAACCAGCTTTGGCAAGATCAGGCGGCCCTGGCCAGTTGTGAAGTCAAAGTTCCGGTTCTTTTGGTAGAGGCGCTAACCTTTGCCCAGGAGCGCTGGTACCACAGGCAAAAGCTGGTGCTAGTGTGGTCGGCCATGCGCCACTTTGCCGACGAGCTAAAAGATGCCGGGTGGCCGGTTACCTACGCGATCGCCGATGACACCGAAACCGCCCTGCGCGACTGGCTCAAAGCCGAGGGCATCAGCGAACTGCGGCTAATGGAGCCGGTCGACCATCCGTTTAGCGCCTGGCTGGAGGGGCTGGATTTGCCCTGTGAGCTGACGATTCTCGACAACAACCTGTTTCTGTGGCACACCGACGACTTCAACGCCTGGGCCAGCAAACGTAAGGGCCTGCTGATGGAGAGCTTTTACCGCGAAGGGCGCAAGCGCTTTGACGTGCTGATGGAGGGCGACCAGCCCGTCGGCGGTCAGTGGAACTTTGACAAGGACAACCGCAAGCCGCCCAAGGGCAAGCTCGACACACCAGACCCCCACTGGTTTGAGCCCGACGCCACCACCCAGGCGGTGATCGACAAAGTAGAAGCCCTGGAGATCACAACCTTTGGCCAGGCCACCCCCTTTCGCTGGGCCGTCACCCGCCAGCAGGCGCTGGCGGTGCTGGATGTATTCATTGCCGATCGCCTGAAGACCTTTGGCCCCTACCAGGATGCGATGGTGGCAGGGGAAGACACCCTGTGGCACGCGCTGCTGTCGCCCTACCTGAACCTGGGCCTGCTGCACCCGCTGGAGGTGATCGAGCGAGTAGAGGAAGCGTTTGCCGATCGCGAGCTGCCCCTCAACAGCGTGGAGGGCTTCATTCGCCAGGTGATGGGCTGGCGCGAGTACATGCGCGGCCTCTACAGCCATTTTGAGGCCGACTACAGCGATCGCAACTGGTTTGACCACCAGCAGCCCCTGCCCGAGTTCTTCTGGGATGGCGAGACTGAGATGAACTGCCTGCACCAGGTGATTGACCAGATTCAGCGCACCGGCTACGCCCACCACATTCAGCGGCTGATGATTCTCAGCAACTTTTCGCTGATCGCTGGCTTTATACCGCAGGAGGTTGAGAACTGGTTCCACGCCGCATTTATCGACGCCTACGACTGGGTAATGCAGACCAACGTGATCGGTATGGGCCTGTTTGCCGACGGCGGGCGGCTGGCCTCTAAGCCCTACGCCTCGTCGGCCAACTACGTGAACAAAATGAGCGACTACTGCAAAGGCTGCCGCTACAACCCCAAGGCGCGCACCGGAGAAAACGCCTGCCCATTTAACTTTTTCTACTGGGACTTTTTGCACCGCCACCGCGACAAACTTCAGACCCAGGGCCGCATGAGCTTTATTCTCAAAAACCTCGACCGCATGCAGCCCGAGGAGCTAGAGGCCATTCAGCAGCAGGCGAAAGCGTGGCACGAGGCTCACCCATAATTTCGCTTAAAAATCTGGTGTTTCAAGGATCCGTAGGGTGGGTTAGGCAGATACCTCAGACCTGCTACCATCCCATCTATCTTGCTCAGCCGTAAACCACTGTCCCCCATCGCAGGTATCCAACAGGTTGTGTTTTGTGACGGTTTTGAGGGGCGATCGCGGCTCCCCATCCCAGAAAGTTAGAATTTGAGAGCGAAATTCCCCAGGGATATAGCTCCTACAGCGAGCATCTGGGGGGATCAAATCTGAACTAAGGCCCGTTTTACCGCAGCGGGCAACGCCGTAACCTTGACTAAATACTATGGTTCAAACCGCACCTCAGTCTCCAGCCAACACCCTACCCGCCGATAGCTATGTCGTAATCGGTCGCGCCACCTGCTACCTGCGTCAGGAGGGAGACGTGATCGAGCTGCAAATTTTAGAACCCATTCCGTCGGCCTACCTGCAGTCGGTACTCCAGGGCGTGCCCACCTCCTACAGCGCCATCTGCGGCACCACTATGGCCCAGGCGATGGCGATGGAGCTGGGTGAGGTTGCTGCTGACCCGGCCCAGCCCTGCGCCGACTACGAAGAGCGTGTTTTGGCCGCCGCCCGCACCTACCAGTCGCGGCCTGAAGCGGCGAATCTGGTTCCCACTGGCACCGTCCACCGCGAGCTAAACTACACCACCGAGAAAAAGCGGGTGCTCAACAGCCAGCGCAAAATTTCTAAGAACGACAACGTCAAGCAGCACAAGTACACCCACGAAGTCCTGTAAAAATTTTAAAGATCAACGCTGTTGGGGTTTCCCAGCAGCGTTGATCTTTTAGATGGGCACGATCGATCGCTGGCAGGTAGGGCAAATGCCGTGGATCAGCAGCTGACAGTCGAGAATGTGGTAGCCCGAGCGATCGGCGGTCTTAGCCCCCACCTTCAGCACCGAGTCGTTTTTGAACTCAATAGTTTTGTTGCACCGCACGCAGATCAGGTGGTGGTGGTGGTGGGGCGCGGGCTGGTTAATCTCGTAGCGCTTTTGGCCCTCGGCCAGCTCCAGCTCGCGCAAAATGCCCATGCGCGCCATCAGCTTGAGGTTGCGGTAGATAGTGGAGAGGCTGATCGGCTCGCCTTCCTTCTC
Organism: Nodosilinea sp. AN01ver1; assembly: GCF_050565655.1. Taxonomy (NCBI): domain Bacteria; kingdom Bacillati; phylum Cyanobacteriota; class Cyanophyceae; order Nodosilineales; family Nodosilineaceae; genus Nodosilinea; species Nodosilinea sp. AN01ver1. The sequence continues at coordinate 163,535 of NZ_JBNXVS010000007.1, forward strand.
TAGCAGCTCACACAGATCTTCGGCACTCAGGTGGGTGCTCTCGGGCAGGTTTTGAAAGGTTTTGAGCATGGTCTCTCGCTGGGGAGTCATGCGCCAGCCGCGCTCGTTTAGCTCGGCTTTGAGGGCTGATGGAGTGTAAGCAGCCATAGCCTATTTTTCCCCCGCTAGATTTCAATAACTCGTCCTTAATGAGAATAGTAGCGAATTTTTTGGGGTATTTGCAATAATTTTTCGTTATTGAGAATGACTCCGAAGACTGGTTTAGATGTCTTTAGAATTCGCTGGAGAATGGCTCAAAGCGCGCGCAGCGGTGACCAAAGTAAGCGCCGCCAGAGGGGCCGTTACCGCCCTGAGAATGTAAGGCCCCAAAGAAACAGGCTGAAATCCTGCCGCGATCGCACTCTCCACCTCAGCCACCGTCCAGCCGCCCTCTGGCCCAATGGCGATCGCAGCCGGAACCAGCGGATCGCCAGCCTGAGCCACCGCCAGCAGGTGGGGCGCATCGCCCCGCGCCACGCAGATCCACCGATTTCCCTCGATCGCCTGCTTGAGATAGTCTCGCCAGGGCAAGGGCGGCAGAATCTGGGGCAGCAGCAGCCGTTCGCTCTGCTCGGTGGCCTCTTGGGCAATGCGCTGCCAGCGCTCTAGCTTTTTGGGGTTGGGCTGGTGCAGGGTGCGATCGCTGATTACCGGCTGCAGCGTGGTCACCCCCAGTTCTGTAGTTTGGCGCACCACATCGTCAAAGCCGCTGCCCTTGGGCAGAGCGATCGCCAGGGTGATCGGGGCCTGGTGCGGTGCGGAGGGGGCAGCAACGGGCGCGATCGCCGCCACATCAGAATCTTGAGTCAATGTTGCAATCCACTGCTGCCCCTGGCCATCGAGGGCCACAAACTGCTGCCCTGCCCCCAGCCGCAGCACCCGGTACAGGTAGTGCTGCTGGCTGCTGCTGAGCCGAAGCTGGTCAGCCACCACCTGATTCGGCTCCACCATTAACCGCTGCACTGTAACCCTCCCGACCAAGTTAATTTTGCCAACATCCACGGGCTAGGACAGGCTCGGGGTAGGGGCATTGCAGTGCATTGCTCCCGCCCGAGAATTCCATCGGTCAACGTGTCTTAACTCAATTAGCTGTTGCAATATCCTATTCGTCATAACCTAGAATCGGCAAAAACTAAAGCCCCCAGCCCGAAAGCTGGAGGCCTTAGTTTTTAGATGTTTCAGTATAGTTCGTACCCTATAAGAACCTTAGCGGTTCATATCTACTGTAGGAGAACCTACGTAAAGAAAGAATAAGCTGACTATAAAGCTCTGCCAAATTTCTTCGGTAATTACCTAAGTACTGAACCAGGCTAATCTTGACAGGCTCAACGGCCCAGAGTTCAAAGTTTCAGGCTCAAGGCCTGCCGTGAACCGTACCCCCTAAACCCTGCCCCCCTCTAACCTGGCACCTTTGATCTAGCCGAGCAGCCATCTACAGCCCCAGCACCCCAACCTCGTGCTGGCGAGGCACGATATCGAGCACATCGAGCTGGGCACAGTACTGGAGGTCAGCTTCGTTGTTGAGGCGCAGCAGGCGCTGGCCGTGGCTGGCATAGTGCATCAGGTCGAGCAGCTGATCCTGCCACTGTAGGTAGAGGCTGACGGCGGCGATCGCCGCGTCATTGCCGGCCAAATCTTTAAAGGTTTGCCCTGTCGCCGCAATTACCCCATGAATGATGGCTCCGGCACAGACGGTATCTTCTAGCGAATAGGTGCCCTCCCAGCCCGAGCCCACAATCCACACAATCTCTGGACTGTGGCTGAGCAAAAACTCGACCACGGCCTGCCGAGTGGTGAGGGCGGCGGTAATCACCGTGGGGGCATGCTCGATGCGTTTGAGGCAGCGGGTGCCGTTGGTCGTGCTCATAAACAGCCGCTTACCTCCCGATTTCTCGGGAGAATGGTCGAGGGGCGAGTTGCCCAGGTCGCAGCCCTCGACCTGGCCGCCGCCCCGCTCTCCCGCTCGCAGCCGCTTTTCGGGCGGCCAGCTTTCGCTCACGTTTAGCAGGCTGTCGATGTCGCTAAAGACTTGAATCGCCTCAGCCCCCGCAGCCAGGGCCGCGGCCATGGTGGTGGTAGCCCGCAAAACATCGATGGCGATCGCACAGTCGGGGCCGCCCTGATCAGGTACTTCTTCGGGAGTGTGGTACAGAAATAATTTCACGGCTTAGGAGTTTGTTTAGGACGTAAATGACCAAAATCTGGAATCAAAATCGGGATCGCCATCCGTGAGCTACCACATCCGGCTTGCCAACACTTCATTCTATGCGGGGAGTTGTCCCATTTTTGAAAAAAAAGGAGCACCTGGGGCGCTCCTTAATCTGTGATTCTGCCGTTAAGCAAGCGGGCAGCCTAGGGCAGCCACTCCAGCACCGCTTCGTCTTTGGTGTTGGTGCGGCGCGAGGGGGTAGCGCGATCGAAGGTCATGTGGATGGCGCGAGTTTGCTCGCCATCTGCCGCTACCGCCATAATCGGATAGTCAATGTTGCCGTCTTGGAAAGACATCTGGAACCGGAAGGTGCCGTCAGAGTTGAGCTTGATCGGCTGACCGCCAATGGTAACGGTAGCGTCGGGCTCGGTCGCTCCGTAGACAATCAGCTCGGCGTCGGCCACCAGCCAGAACTTGCGGGGACGAATCGGCGGAGCCGAGGCCGAGAAGCCTGCCCCCGACATGGTTAGCCCCGACATGTTGAGGCCGATTCCCGACATTGTGGGCACCCCGGCTGGTGCGGCCCCAGGCACGGCCCACAGCCCCGCCCCGGAGGGAAAGACGTAGGAGCTGACCGCTTTCTCGGGAGCCATTGACGCCGGTACGTGCTGCATGGAGCCAAACAGCGAGCCAGCTACCCGCTGGGCCTCTGCCGACTCGGTCATCGCGAAAATGCTGTCGTAGATGGCATTGGTGCTCTCGGCGGCGCGCTGGCTGGGATGCTTGAGCGTCATCACGGTCTTGCCGCGCAGATCGGCCTGCCAGTCGACGGTCACAAAGTGGTCTTCGACCCAGTCGGAGGGGTAGACCGGGGGAATGTGGACGGGCAGCGACCTGGCCAGCACCAGCCAGCGACCGTCGTTGCACAGGTAGCCGATTTCGGCCACGTAGTCGCGATCGCTGACCGGAATCGGCAGATACCACTCCCGCGCCATTTCGTCGCACTCGTACTGCTGCAGGCTGTGGGGGGCCTGGGAGTAAAAGTCGATGTCGGTGACATCGTAGAAGCGCAGAGCCAGGCGCGAACCGCCCTGCCGCCGCAGCTCATCTTTGTGGGTGTTGGGGATATCCCAGTAGGCGTAGGCCCACTGAGGGTCGCGGGGCATCAGCACGATGCGGCTCTCGCCATAGCCGCTGGGCAAATCGGCCAGCCCGTCGTCTACCGAGGCCAAAACCTCAACCGAGGGAGGGGTCGGCGCGCTGTACGCGGGCTTTGGGGTAGAAGCTACAGCCACGCCCGCCGCCGCAGGCATGGGGGCAGGCACCTGGGCCAGGGTGGGAGCCACCGGTGCAGGTGCCGCCGCAGCCCCTGCGCCACGCTTAGCATCGATCGCCTGAATAGCCTCAATCAGCTCGGTTTTGCGCATGCGGCTGTAGCGAGACACCTCATATTCGCTGGCCACTTTGCGGAGCTGCCGCAGAGTCATATCTTCCAGAGGCGGACGGGGCGATGACATAGAGCACTCTCCTTAATTAAAGACCAGGACAACAAACAGCTAGCAACCCAATCGGCTACGGCAGAGGGATACCATCAGGCCAGGACGATCCCCGCCATTCTGATACCGATCCCGCACCCCAGGCATTGGCACTCGGCCTCAGCCTCAGCATCCAGTTATCGGGCCTTTCGTTGCGGGTGGGGATCAACCGTTGCTCTGTAGCATGACAAAAACAACCGCTGGGATCAAGCCCCCATCAAGGCTTTTCTGGCTTCGTCAGCGAGAATTCAGGGGTTTGGGGATCGCTATGTCATTAAACCATAACAAATTGATCCCCATGTGTATTATTGCGTCAGGGCTTTTTAATATTTAGGGGCAAGCCTAGGGTTCAAAACGGCGATCGCTGGCCTCGTTCTGATGCGATCGCACTGGCGCTCACCTGGGCGACATCCCCTGCTAGAGTTTGGGGATGCGATCGCACGGGTGCCGCCCCTTCCCTGAAGGATCGCGTCTGCCTATCCCTGTCGCTATTAGCCCGCACCACTGGCCCAACAATGCCTTCTGATCCCGCTGCTACACCCGATTCCGATGCTTCAACCGCCAAAGGCAGCCGCATTATTAGCCGCCTGCTGCCGCCTGCCATTCGCCTGTGGCTGCACAGTCAGCTCGACCACATTGAGGGGCTAGAGTTTGCGATCGACGGCAAGGATCGGCAAATTTTGGCGGGCTACCTGCCCAAGGTGACGGTGGCGGCGCACCAGGCGGTGTACCAGGGGCTGCACGTCAGCCAGGTAACGGTCAGCGCCGCCGATATTCGCGTCAACCTGCCCCAGGTGCTGCGGGGTAAGGCGCTGCGGCTGCTACAGCCCTTTCCGGTAGACGGGCAGGTGAGCGTGCTGGCCGCCGATCTGCGGGCGTCGCTACAGTCAGCTCTGCTGGGGCAGGGGCTGCGCGATGTGCTGAAACAGCTCCTGGCGGGGGCAATGACTCAGCAGGGCATTCCCCTCGATCGCTGGCTTGGCGATGGTGAAGCGTCGCCCGCCCCCGACATTGCCCTGGCCACCGATCGCCTGACCCTGTGCTGGCCCCCAGAACCCCTCAGCGGCGATGCCCTGGAGCTAACGATGGGGCTGGCGATGCGCGAAGGGCGCTGGCTGTGTCTGCACCAGCCAGTGGCCACCGTGCTGCCCGCGATCGGCACACCATCCTCGCCGGTCGCGCTTGACGAAATTGAGTTTGACCTGGGGCCAGAGGTGAATATTCGCCAGCTTGACGTTACCCCCACCGGCATTGACCTGGTGGGGATGGTACGGGTAATTCCGGCGGATTAGGTTGATAGGCTTAACCGTAGGGCATTGCCCACCACAGCCTTAATCTCTACCCTCAGGTTTGGCCCAGGGTAATGCTCGCAGCTATTGCTGAGCGCGGCCTGCCTTAGCCTTTTTCTCGGGCAGGTTGCGGGGCGGCACCGCTCGACCTTCGTAGAAGCGGCGTTCTAAACGGCCCAGACCGGCCCAGGCAGCGGCGGTACTCAGGGGCAACAGCGACAGCAGCATGGCCGTAGTGGCGGTGAAGCTGCCGATCGCGATCGGCAGCAGCGACCAGCCCACCGCGCTCACCCCCAAAAGCGCCCAGCGCAGGGTTTTAATGCGGGCCAGGGCCGTGCGACAGCTGTGACAATGCTGGGTGTGCGACTGGTAGCGATCGAGCAGGGCTTGCTTTGTCCACTCGCGCTCTAAACGCTGACCGGGGAAGGGATCGGCCTCGAAGTCGCTGACCCAGTTGCGAAAAGCCAGCACGTAGCGATCGGCCTGGGTGGGCAGGTAGCAGGCCTGGGCGTAGGGGCGATTGGCCTGCTCTAGCTCACGCTCCTGCAGGTGCAGAAAAATTTGGTCATCTTCGAGCACAGCGTTGTTGCCGATGTGGCTAAACCAGCGGGGCGTAAGGCCAATCACGGTAGCGGGCAGTTTTGAGGAAAACTTGAACGGAAAGCGGGCAAATAGCCGACACTCGCCCTTGCGCATGGGGGTGGCGTAGACCACAGTTAACATCCTACGCGCTTAAAACGGCAAAATCCCCTGATTACAAGGAATACAGGGGATAGGCAAGAGGATATTTTAGCTCGTCAAGAATCTTTAACTTTTACCCAAAGCGTTACGAGGTGCTAGTTCCCGTCCTTTGTAGAACTTTTGCTCTAGGTTGCCTAACCAAAGCCAAAGAGCAAAAGCAGTCAGAGGAATAGCTGTGAGAAGACCGGCTACGAGGGGAGTCAGTTCTCCTAAGAGCACTATGAGAGCCGGCACAGCTGACCATACAATTGCGCTAGCTATAAGTGCGCCTTTACGAATAGTCTGAATTCTTTTCAGAGCAGGAGCGCAACTGCCGCAATGCCTAGTGTGGGAGTTATAGCGATCTAGTAGAACATCCTTAGGCAACTCGCGACTTAGAACCTGCCCAGGGAATGGATCCGCTTTGTAGTCGCTTACCCATTTACGGAACTGAAGAACGTACTTATCTGCTTGGGTAGGCAAGTAGCAGGTTTGAGCATAAGGTTTCTCCCCGGCCTTCTCCAGTTCCCGTTCCTGGATATGCAGGAAAATCTGATCGTCTTCCAACACTCCATTATTGCCGATGTGACTCCACCAACGAGGCGTCCGCTTAATAAAGAAGCTAGGAAGCTTTGAAGAGAACTTGAAGGGGAAGCGGGCAAAGAGACGGCATTCCCCTTTCCTCATTGGAACGGCGTACACAACAGTCATTGTTCGGCCAAACTGCTTGGACGTCAGGTCGTGGTACATCAGAGATGGCGCAACAAACGTAGTGTGTTGAGTGCCTAATTTTCCTTTACGTGGTCCTTCCGCCCAGATGCCTTGAAACCCTTGTTTGGAGGATTCTGTCACTTCCATTTCCATAGGGGCCGCATTGTCGCGATTGCCCACGGTTTTGTGGTGGGTGTAAGGGATATGGCTAGCATCTAGGACATTTTCCAGCAGGGTGAGGGCATCGTAAGGCAAATCGCGAAAAGTATTCAGTATGACCCAACCGTCGGGCTCATCTTCTACTGGATCCATGATAGGGACTGCCACTTTTGGAGCATTCTCAGCCTTCCCTGGGTAAACGAACAAAAGTCCCTGTTTCGCCGACGTAGGGAGCGAAACAGCACAAGATCGGTTGGAGAGCTGAGCCTGCACATCTTCTGATGCCTGTGGTATTTGCTCACAACTACCACTGCCAGAGAATGCCCAGCCATGGTATGGACATTCTAGAAGGCCTTCCTCGTTTATTCGTCCCTCAGACAATGGAGCCAGTCGGTGCGGGCATTTGTCTTCAAAGACTCTCCAGATGGACTGGTTTGGGTCCCACCAAATGACAAGACCACGGTCTAACAGGGTAAAGCGACTAGGACGAGCCTCATCCAGGTCTTGAAGGTAGGCAACTGGGTACCAGGCTTCAGCAACATCAAACCGTTCGGGATCCGGTCCACCCGCCGGTAAGATATCGCATTCTTGAGCTGTTGGAGGGGCAAGCATTTCTTGAGTAGCCGTCATAGTGATCCCTGTAGATTTGGCGACACTTCTCTATTGTGTTACAAAATATTGCGAATTGCCGTCGATCTTCTTTATAGGGGGAGCAAGGTAAGAAATTTCTAGGAGAGGCAGACACTCTGCCTCTCCTAGAAATTTCTTAGTTGTATCAAGCACTCCTGCTAGGACGAGCTATCGGTGAGGGTTGGTTCTCTCAATGCTTGCAGGTGTGTTTGAACCTCTAGCATCAATCGTTGATAGTTAATGCACTCCTGACACTTAGGATTGGTCCCGGGAGCGTCACAATCACAGACGTGATCTGAAGGCTCATAGAACAGATGATTACAGCCACGACAGCGGTAGGAGCGCCTGCCAGGACGCCCTCGACTGATGTTGATGTCTTGGGACTGGCAAGATAGGCAGACTGGGTGATCTACATCAAAAGGTTGGCGTTCCCAGTTGTCCAGGGCTTGGTCCAGGGCAATGTCGAACAACTCACGATTGTTACGCAGAATCTCAAGTGAATTGAGCATAAATAGCTCCTTGCGTGGTTAAGCATGGAGAATAACTTTCTCGACCTCCCCATTGTGAATGATTATTTTGTGGATGAGATGTTGAAAAATTCTTGTTTTGTCGTCATTAGTCAGGGTCTGCCAAATCCCCAAGTTATTACCAGCACGAATCAAGTCCTTGATTTCCTGGCTGTCGAAATTTCCATTCATGAATGGGTTGATCTCTTCCCGGATTTGTTGTTGAATCTGTTCCTTAATGGCCTCAACGTTGAGATTGAAGCGAGGAAAGTTCTCTAAGGCTAAGAGTTGCTCCTCCAGGTCTAACTGTCTCCTAGACTTTTTAGGGATTTTCTCAGCGTTATCGGCTTCTTCGGAAGGGGCATTGAGCCCCTTTGAGCGCTCCAGGAGATACTTAATAACAGCATTCTCAATATCACTTTTCCTCATGGATTTTTTGTTGTTACAGCCGTATCCTGAGTGGCGGCAAGCGTAATAGGCGTATTTCTGCTCACCATTGTGAGAAACAGATTTCTGAGTGCATAACGACCCACACTCGCCACAAAAAACAAGTCCTGTTTGCCAGGCAAAGGGTTTGTAGTTTTGGCCTTTGGGAGCCAAGTCCTCTTTGTGAAAGAAGGCACTGCCCGACATTCGCATGTTTCGTTTTCTTAGGCGAAGTAGTTCATCGCGCTCTCCATCCTTTAAAAGTCTCTGGTCTGGATGAGTATTGCAGATAATGTTCCAGTCTTCCACCTTCTTCATCAAACGTTTTTTGCCTTTACGAAAGTCTTTTAGATAGCAGGTATGACCATCTAGGATAGGATTAATCAGCCATAGACTGAATCCCGTCTTTGACCAGTGTAAGATGCTATCTGTACCATTGCGTTTGGAAAGGGTCTTACCAAAACCATATCTTCTTTGAGCAGCTTGTAGACCTCGGTTTACACCTTGATACTCAAACACAAGCTCAATACAGTCTCGCGCGACTTGGGCAACTGTTCGTTTGGGTAGTTGTAGAAAAACTTCTTCTGAGAGATGATCCTCTAAATAGTCTTTGTAGTTATCAGGCCGGTCTTCCAATAAGCAAAGGTATGGACGATCATCGAGGTAGTATTTATGGTCTTTGACTACATAACCAAATGGACACGAGCCATTAGCCCACTTTTGTTTTCTAGCATGGGCTTTCCCGTGCTTAATTCTCTCAGACATTAAATCAATTTCCCATTCTGCTAGCATTCCTAGCAGGTTGAGCATCAATCTGCCTTGGGGAGTACTTAAATCCAGATTTTGATCAAGGATAGCCAAAGTAACTTCATGTTCTTCAAGTTCTTCAACAAGCAATTTCAATGTCATTAAAGACCTGGTGATGCGGTCAATCCGAGTGATATATATCTTCTTTATTTTCCCCTTTCTTACTTGCTCCATCATTTGTTGAAAATTAGGACGATTGTCTTGGCTGCCTGGCTGAATATCTTCAAAGATCTGTTCTGCTGGGGTTGCCTGAATTCGGGCTCTTTGCTGTTCTAAGGCGTTAGAGTCCTCTGCTTGTTCACGTGAGGATACGCGAACATAACCAACTTCAATTGGTGTGTTCATTTTTGTGTTCCTTGGGTAGAAAAGTGTGTGAATTACTGTTGTCGAATAGCTACTCAGCATTTGTGTCAAGCTGTGTAGTTGCACAAATGCTGGCTTTATTGATTCGAGAAATACTTTTAAGGCCACCGAATAAATGTTGCGTGAGCGATGGCGTTTAGATTTTAGCACTTTTTTGTGCAAAGCCAACTCAAGTGGGATGTGCACAAAAGTCCCAAAAATTCTGAAAATAGAGAATTTTATCCTGTTGATTCGCTCACTACAGCTTGAGCTTTTAATTTGCTCAAAGGCTGTCAGTTGAAGCAATTTTCTTGCCAAAGTTTTCATTATGGTTCCTATCCTCATTTAGTACTTAGGGTTGAGGTAGAAACACAAAAACCAAAAAGCCCTCCGTTTCCACGTGCCCATATAAGAACAGCGAGTGGAATCGAAGGGACTTTTCGGTTGGAATTAAGTCTCTTGCTTTCTAACTATTGGTTTTCTGTGTTTATAGTGCCATTGTAGCTAGACGCTTTGGGTCTGAAATATCTTGTTGCGAAATATGACGGTGTTGTCGTATCGCACGTATTGTCTAGGTTAGAGCTACACCGCTAAAAAGTCTCCGCTGCTTTTGTCGCTTGCCAGATGGGTGTACATGCTCATGGTGGTATCGAGGGAAGCATGGCCAAGGGTTTTACTGATGATGGCCATGTCTGCTCCCCGGTTGCGGGCATGGGTGGCGTGGGAATGTCGGAACCAGTGAGGAGATACAGGTAATTCCACACCAGCTCGCTCAGCAACGACAGCTACAATTTCCCGCATACGCCGGTCAGAAAGTGGGTTCCCCTGTCGTGACTGTAATAGCGGGGTGTCGGGACTCATGGTTGAGCTAAGAGACTGTAAGCGGTGAAGCAGATCAGCTGAAACAGTTACGCCATGGGATTTATCCGTCTTAGAGGCATAAAGATTGATGATGGCCCGACCATCTGGCATTTCTACAACATCACCCCAAGTAAGGGAAGCAATTTCGCTGACCCGGGCACCAGTTGCATAGAGAAGGCGCAGCATGGCTTCGTCCCGTGGGGTTTTGGCCGCCCCGAATAGTTTGAAGACCTGTTCTTCGGAGAGCAATCGACCTGTAATGCTTTGGTTCCCTCGCTTTAGCTTGAGGGCCGCTCCCACATTGAAGCGAATGGCTCCTGTTTCTTGTGCAAACCGGAGGAGGGACTTAACGGAAGCGAGTTTACGCCTGGCGGTTCGGCTGAGTTGGTCGGGAAATCGGGGGTGGGGATATTGCTCGCGGAGGTGGTCCTGATAGTCCTGGAGATCGTCAAGGGTGACTGCTCCAAGGGGAGCTTGGTGAATGTGGTCAAGAAATTGTGACAGATCCGTTTGGTAAGCCTTGCGGGTGTTAGCTGAGTGCGATCGCAAGAATGCTCGGATGATGACTGCGTTCTCATCACCCCGGAGGATTATTGCTGATTCTGGTTGTGCCAGTTGACCCATCGTTGTCTACAGACTGCAAAAGTCTGAGCCGCCGATAACTCGATTTATCCTACTATTCTAGCTCTTGGCAATTTGCTGCTATTCGTGTGTGCCAGTAGAGAGCCACTAGCCTTTGGTATTCTGATAGCCTTTCTAGAGTTCCGAGCACATATCTATTCAAGGCAATCAATCCATAGATATATGTCTTTAGTAAAGAATCGGTAGAGTCTCTATTAGTCTGAAATAGCGTGAGTTAGGATATAGTCCCTATCTTGTCTGAGTGAAATGGTATATACAGCGTGGTGCTCACGCGATAGGCATGATGTGGAATCAGTGAGTGTATAAGGCAAGGGTTATGGTTCCTACTATCGTGATGACCAAACAAGACCTTGACAAGCTTCCTGATGAGGTTTTGCGCCTGATTGGGATGGGACAATATACTCTGTACAGTGTTGAGGTAAGCGCTCAACCTGAAGTTTGTTTTGTGCTACGCACAGGAGAACGAGAGTTTTTCTTTCTCAAGGAAGATGGAGAGCCGCTGTCTTTTAATGACTTCCCCAACTTTAAAATTCGGGAGAGAGTGAACATTGAAGATGTTCCCGTTTTCGCTGTCGTACCCAACTTCCATCGACCTTGAAACTTTTAGATTCTGACACAACCTGGATATTTTTAAGCGGTTCTGATGAGGATCGCTTTTTAAGTGACATGCTTTTCGGCGTCAAATGTCTATTACATAGAAAAGTCCCAGAAGTCAATATCTTACTATTTATTGATCAGCCCAGCGGCTCAAATTTTGTATCTGCATACGGTTTTCCGAGTGGAGTAGAAATCTTCCTAACCAAGGAGTTGAAACAGCAGCTATCAGCTAGGAATATCAAAAAAATAGTCATTGTCGTCACTGGACATGGTGGTCTAAGGGGAATTTCTGCTTCCCCAGATATTCAACCTTATCCTCTCCTTGCCACCATTAAAAGTTTATCTAATATAGAAGTAGCTCTAGTTGTCCTTGGTCAGTGTTATGCCGGAACTTTTAATTTTCTAGAAGCTAGGAGTCAAGACTCCACTGGTCAAATTCTACCTCCTGAAGTGTGTTTTTTAGGAGCTACAGACCTCACCTACAGTGTTAGTATTACTGTTGACATCTCTAGCCAGCCTATAGCCGCTCAAATCAATTCACCTCTTCAATGGAATGCCAACCTTTTTCTACTATTTTTCATGTTACAGGTGGCTGATCCAATAGATTACGATGGGGATAATCGTTTTAGTGTACTTGATGCCTACAAAGCATCAGGAATTGGAACCAATGCAGAACTATTACAAGTCAAAAGAAATGCTTTGTTGAGTTTTCAACAAAGTGTAGTAGACAGCACTGTTAGCCGAATAATACAGCAGACTAGCGTGACCCAGCAGCTGCTTCAAAAAGCACAGCAAGATCTAATTACCGCATCCAACGCGATTCTAACAAATCAAAGTCCATGGATCCTCCATGCAAATCTTGCTCGAAAACTAGAACTTTAAAGAAGCGTAAAAAATCAAGAACTGCTTCGGTGTTCATCGAGATAAATTTCCTAAATGTCTAAAGTGTTCTAGCGGGGCCAGTATCGAGCCATCTCTGAATATAGTTGAGTGTGCCTCGGGAGTAATGTTGGGGTCAGAGCCTGTCACCTCACTCAGATCCATCACTTCATCTGCTGCTTCTGGACCCACCTCTACTATTCTTAAGACTTGATCAAATATTTTTCGATGCAAACCCAAAAACATTAATTCAGGGGCTTGTAAGCCTTCTTGCAGCTGTTCAAGATCCGATAGCCGAATGTAGTGTCTCGGGATGGCCGGAGGATAGAAGAAAACTCCAACAAACTCGTGCTCCGCAACAGAAATAATATCTGTAGTCCAGGTTTCTAATACAGAAAGTTCTCCCTGGTAGTAACTTGCTGGTAGCCGATAGGGAGTAATACTTCTTCTAAGTGCTTGTGATAACTGTGGCAAGCCAAGTTTGTGAAATAAAGATGCATAATGACCAGCGATAGTAGTTCTCCTCAATGCCAAGCTAGCAGCTGGTGAAATGGGTGTATTTCCTGGCGTAAATGGATCCTCAGCTAACACGGTCGTTTCACAATTTAAGTGGTTTTCATTGCCCAGGAATGTTGCCACAAGATAACCCTTTATCCTTAACTCATTATTTTCTTTGTCTACAAGATGCATTCTTTTGAATTGCTCGTTCCATTCCATAAATTTCTTGCTCAAGAAGTATTTTTCAGGGTTTGTACTCATTGCCGCTTTGGTCTGACTTCCTTTTGCTTCCCCCAGAAAAATTGTCTGAGCATCATAAGATTTACTAAAGCTGCATAGGTAGTCAGGAATATCCCCTCTTCTATTCCTTTTGCGCTCTAATCTATAACAAATGCCATCTATTTCAATGGTTCTATCTAAGATGTGATCGATGTGGTGAAAGTATGTCACATTGCAGTACTCTTGGAGATACCAGCGACAAAACGCTTTTCCAAAAGTTTTGGACTCAGATATTTTAGCTTCCTTATGTGCTCCCACCCCAGAACCATTGAATCTAAAGTGACCATCCTTAGTCAAAAAAAGTAAATAATGATTACCTAAGTAATTTGTTTCAGGCAAGTCCTGATCATATAAGTCTCTAAACAAATGACCAAATAGGCAATCTAGATTGATTGAGGCTTTAAAGATATTGATTTTGGGCTCCTCTTCAGGAGGAGAAGCATTGCAAGCGATCCGTAAAACTTTAGTGTTATCTGAGGGCATCGATAGTTACCCTGAATCCTAAAGTAGGCTCTGGCCATGATTTAACTGGCTAGCATTAGTTTGCCCCTTTGATGTCGTAGCGAATTGCTTGCAAGATCAAATCTTGACTTTTCAAGACCTAAGACACCATTTTCGGGCAAATTGCCCAATCTCGGGGCTGCTACTCGTCCTCACCTCTCACCTGCTTGTAAACTGCCCGCATCAAGTAATCTGCCGCTACCTTGCGGAAGTCGTCGTCATTCATCAATCGCACGAAAATATCCTCATTCCCTTCCATCCGCTCGATGAAGAGGTTCTCTAGCAGCTTCTGAAAGACTTGGGCAAAGTTCTCCTCTGAGTTGGCCTCGGCAGCCTGGCGGATTTGCTCGTTGGCGACGGCAGTTTCGCGGACCTGGTCGAAGAATAGCTGGTCCGCCGGGGTAAATTCGGTGCCAAAGCGCTCGTTGAGTTTTTCTACCAGGGATGACAACAACACTTCCTCGTCAGCCTGGCCAGTGCCAACTTCGGTAGGACCTCGTAGGGGTGAGGCTTCGCCTTCTTTTAAGCTGATCTGGCCTTCGCTGATTTTCTCCAGGCGGTAGTATTTCAGCTCCACTTCGTCATCGATTTTGACCCTGGGACCATCCTCAGTGCGGGGCAGCTTGGTCAGTAGGAAGCGGCCGAAGGCGTAGAGCTTTTCCAGGTCAGAGTCCTGGTAGGGAATGATTTGAGACAGGAAAAGGTACAGATTACGGAAGCTGACGAGTTGGCTTTTAAAAAGGGCCTGCTCCCCTTCATCCAGTTCCTTAAAGCTTTCAACGACTGGGTTCAGCAGACTGTTTAGCTTCTGGTGCTCGCCGCCGGTGAGGTTCTGACGGTTCCGAAACCAGACCTCACACCACTGATTTACCCGATCCTGGTCAAAGAGCTGCCACTGCTCAATGCGGTGGGCCAGGTCATTAAGCTGTTGAGGGTCAGACTGCTCCCCGACTGGGGTGTCTTCGTAGTACGGCTTGAAGGCGGTGTAGATGTCTGCTGGGCTGTTGACGAAGTCAAGCACAAAGGTATCGGTCTTGCCGGAAGCTGTGCGGTTAAGCCGCGACAGGGTCTGTACCGCCTGCACCCCGGCCAGGCGCTTATCGACATACATAGTGTGCAGCAGGGGCTGGTCAAAGCCGGTTTGGTACTTTTCCGCTACCAGCAGCAGTTGGTATTCCTCGGTGTCGAACTTATCCCGCAGTTCCGACTCCTTAATGCCTTTATTCATGCTGACTTCGGTGAACTTGCCAGGATACCCCTTTAGAGTAATGTCACCACTGAAGGCTACCAGGGTGCGAATGTCGGAGTAGCCTTTTTCCTTGAGATACTTGTCGCAGGCCAGCTTATAGCGCACCACCTGCTCCCGAGAGCTGGTTACCACCATGGCCTTGGCACGACCGCCCATTTTGTGGCGAGTGTGGGTACGGAAGTGCTCGATGATGACTTCTACTTTTTGCTGAATGTTATGGGGATGCAGCTCCACAAAGCGGGCCAAGGCACGGGCGGCCTTGCGTCGGGGCACTTCAGGGTCATCTTCGATGGTCTGGATGAGCTCGTAGTAGCGTTCGTAGCAGGTGTAGTTTTCCAGTACATCCATGATGAAATTTTCTTCAATAGCCTGCCTCATGCTGTAGAGGTGAAAGGGGGACTCTCCGGTTTCCCCTGGCTCATCGAACACCAGCTTGGTTTTGTATTTGGGGGTGGCCGTAAAGGCAAAAAAGCTGAGGTTGGGCTGCTTGGTGCGTTTGAGCTGTTCCCGGATCATGTTCTCTTTGGCGGCATCGGTCAGCTCGTCATCCTCCAGGTCGAGCAGTTGCTCGGCGATCGCACTTTCAATCCCATCCTTATTTAGCACCTTCCGCAGTTCCATGGAGGTTTCGCCACTCTGGGAACTGTGGGCCTCATCCACGATGACAGCAAACCGTTTGCCCTCGGTGGAAATCTCCAGCGTAGTGCCTTTTTTCTCAAGGGTCTGGATGGCCTGGGTAATGAAGGGAAACTTCTGAATGGTAGAGATGATGATCGGCACCCCTTCGGAGAGAGCCCTGACCAACTGCTGGGTATTTTCGTCAATTTTCTGGACTACTCCCTGCTTGTGGTCAAACTGGTAGATGGTGTCTTGCAGCTGCTGATCGAGCACCCGGCGATCGGTAATGACGATAACGGAGTGGAAGACTTTGGTGTCATTGGCATCGTGAAGGTTGGCCAGGCGGTGGGCCAGCCAGGCAATGGAGTTAGACTTGCCGGACCCCGCTGAGTGCTGCACCAGGTAGTTATGGCCAGAACCGTGCGCCCAGGCATGGCCAATGAGCTTCCGCACCACGTCGAGCTGGTGGTAACGAGGGAAAATTAAGGTCTCCTTAGTAAAGCGTTTAAGCCCCTTGTCTGTAGCTACCGTTTTTTCGTTGACCTGCAGGTGCAGGAACCGGGCCAGGATGTCGAGCAGGCTCTGACGGCTGAGCACCTGCCGCCATAGGTAGCTGGTGCGGTAGTTGTCTTCTATGGGGGGATTACCTGCCCCATGGTTATAGCCCTGGTTAAAAGGCAGGAAGGTGGTCTCTTTGCCCTCTAGCTTGGTGGTCATAGAGACCTGGTCGGTGTCTACGGCAAAGTGGACTAGGCAGCGCTGCTTGAAGGCGAAGAGCAGTTCTTTGGGGTCGCGCTCATAGCGGTACTGGTTTTCGGCCTTTTCGTAGGTCTGCCCGCTCATGGCGTTTTTAAGTTCCAGGGTGGCGATGGGCAGGCCGTTGACCGCCAAGATGATGTCGGGAATCACCCCGCTGGCAGTATGGACCTGGCGAGTGATAGTAAGGCGGTTTTTTTCGTAGCGGGCGAAGGACTCCGGGCTCATGCCGGTGTTGGGCTCGAAGTAGGCCAGGCGCACAGTTTTGCCAAAGCACTTAAAACCCTGGCGCAGCACTGTGAGCATGCCTTTGCTCTGGAGTTCTTTGACCAGACTATCGAGGAGGACGCTTTCGGCTCTGTCCTGGTTGAGGGTTTGAAATCGCTCCCAGAAGGTGGGTTGAGTCTGCTGAACGAAACCGATAACGTCTTTGGGGAAGAGGGCGCGATCGCGATCGTAGTCTTTGGGATCGCCTTTGGTGTAGCCTCCCTCGGTGGTTAAGACCTGCTCGATCGCATCTTCGAAGTTGATTTCCCGGTGCATGGGGCACCCCTATATTGACGGCGCTGTTCTCAGTAAACCCACCCAGCGACTTCGATGGTCACCTAGACAAACAATTTCTACCAAGTTTCTGAAAAGCGCTTTTGTCGGATGTAAGCTTCAGAGCTATTTCTTTACATAAAACCATTCGTATGTAAGCTTTGCTGATTGGTCAAGATTGCTGGAGGTTCAGGAAGCATCGAGAGACCAGTCTTCTAGAGAAAGATTAGGGATGAGAGAAAAGTCTTGCTGGTTGCGCGTTACCACCGTCGCCCCATTAGCTAAAGCGATAGAAGCAATTCTCACATCCTTAGCTAGCTTTCTTTGGGACAACTTTCGATTTTGGCTGCGCAAGTTGACATATACCTGCTTGGCCGACTCATCAAAGTCGAGTATGGGGACAGACTTGATGAAGTCGATTGTATTTGCAAACTTCCCATATAGCTGGACTAAACGGTTGGGGTCTTCATTGCCTTGGTTGATAAGATTAACCCAGCCATTAAACAATTCCTGAACCGTAATAATGGAAATTGCGACATCAGGATGTCTACTGGCTGCTGCTTGAATTACCTGTTGATTGCCTCTCAAAATTAGAGAAACATGATCAGTGTCTAAAAGCCATTGACTCACCGCAAAACCTACCCCTAGACCTGGCTACCCATAGAGACTCTGAGCTTTATTGAGAAATCTTGCGCCCATATGGTTGAGACGTTGGCTAAATGCTGATACTGCATCTCAAGAAAAATCTTGCAGGTTTTGCTGAGATGTCGGCGTGTAATTGGTCACAGCGATAAGGGAGGCTTAATGAGAAAGCCTCCAGAGCTCCAGGATTATGCCGGTAAAAGAGCAGGGGGCGAGCACCCCGACGAGGCGATGAGCTCAAAGAGATTGTCCACGGCGT